>CAYMHR010000006.1:0-56078 GCA_964390295.1 uncultured Eubacteriales bacterium | reverse complement strand
TTCGAGTCACTGGTTTTCAAGACCAGCTCCATAAACCGCTCGGACACCTCTCCGTACCGCGACGGTAATGATTTTAACATTTTTTGACGCGAATGTCAACACCAAAAAGCAACTTCGCAGAAAAAATCTATCCGTTTCTCAAAACGTCTAACAGCTCTATGGGATGATGGATCACGGCATCTGCTCCCGCTTGACGCAGTTCCTCTGCGCCGCGGAATCCCCAAGCCGCCCCGGCGCAAAACAATTCGGCATTATGCGCCGTTTCCACGTCCACGTTGGAATCACCGACAAACAAGGTTTGCTCTGCCGTTGTTCCGCAATCCACCAACGCTTGCCGTACCACCTGCGGATGAGGTTTATTTGGTCGCCCCGCTACGCTGCCGTAGACACAGCGCAGCTCGTATGGCTCGAAGAATTTGAAAGCCAACCGACGCGCCTGTGCTTCGGCCTTGTTGGTAACTACGCCGATTTGGTAGCCTTCCGCGTGCAAGATGTCAAACAAGGCCTCAATACCCTCGTAGGGTGCGGTTTTGTCGGCGCAATGCCGGTCATAAATTTCCATAAAGCGCGCCAGAGCCTGATCCAGCTCTTGCTCGGACAAATCGCCGCCAAAAGCTCGCTCTACCAGCTTACGCATGCCGTTTCCGACAAAGTGATGATATGCATCGCGGTTGTGCACCGGGGAACCGTCTGCGTTACCACGGCCCCATTCACGCAGCACCTGTTCGGTTGCCGAGGCCAAGTCATCGATGGTATCGATCAGCGTGCCATCTAAATCAAACAAGATCGTGTTCCAACGTGACATGCTCAATCTCCTTAACGCTTTCTTTTTCGTTTACGTATCGCTTGCGCGGCATACAGTCCCAAACAAAAGACGGCTGCTATGCCGACAAAAGCGGTAAATATCCCCCAACGCGAATCCGCCAGCTTGAGGCGCATCCACAGCTGATCCATATAGGCGCTGGTTTCCTGCGGGAGAGTCAGGAAAATTTCCGTTCGCGCCAGCACTTCTTCCGATGGGTAAAAATTCGGATTGTTTCCGATCTCCGGGTCTAACAGCTTTTGTGCTTCTACGTGTGGCGTGGAATAACCGATATGCTCTGCGTTCATCAATGCGATATCGGTTTCGCACAAAAAGTTGATATATAGCTCCGCTTCGCACTTATGCGGCGAATTGATCGGAATACACAAAGCATCCACAAAGCGGTTGGTGCCACTTTCCGGAATGAAAAAGTCAATATTGGTATTTCCCTCTTCTTCATCCATCATGACGATCCCATCACCGGAATAGTAAGGAGCGATCCAGCCTTCCTCGTTGATCATTTTATCGTAAACCTGATCCATCACATATTGATGAAGCAACGGCTTTTGTTCCACCAGCGCTTCGTAGGCTTCTTCCCATTGTGCCGGGTCGGTGGTGTTCATGGAATAGCCGCACTTATTCAGCGCAATACCAAACGCGTCGCGCTGGTTATCAAACATAAAAATGCGGCCGCTGTACTTTTCGTTCCACAGCAGGTCCCATCCCTGCGCTAGATCCTCTTCGTCGACGTATTTGGTATTGTAAAAAATACCGACCGTGCTCCAAGTATATGGCACGGAATATTTGTTTTCTGGATCGTATGCCAAGTTGCGAAAATCTTCGCTGATATACTGGAAATTGGGAATGTTGTTAAAATCCAATTCAGCCAGCATACCCTCATCAATCATTTTGCCGATCATATAATCCGAGGGAACGACAATGTCGTACGAAGCCGCACCGGATGAAAGCATAGCATACATACTCTCATTATCGGTGAAGTTCTTGTAATTTACCTTAATTCCGTATTTTTCGGTAAACAAATCGTTGACTTCGGGAGCGATGTATTCGCCCCAGTTATACACGTTCAGCGTAATGGTCGTATCCGGCTCGACACTTTCCGCGCAAACGGGTATAACGGCGGAAGAAAACAATAAAACAGCCAACAGCAGGCAGGTGAGTTTTTTCATGATCGCACCTTCCTTAAGACGATTGACGCTTATTCTTTGGCGTAGAACGAATTTGCATTACGTTGACTAAAATCAACAGAAGCAACACGGCGCCAAACATCAGCGTGGACAAGGCGTTGATTTCCGGTGTTACACGCCGTTTCACCATGGCGTAGATCGTCACGGAGAGGTTTTGTGCGGATTCTCCCGACGTAAACAGACTGATCACAAAATCATCCAGCGACATGGTGAACGCCATCAGCGCACCGGTAATCACGCCGGGCATGATTTGGGGTAAAACGGCACGCATAAAAGCGGAAAACGGACGGCATCCCAAATCAACCGCCGCTTCGTACAGGTGTGGATCCAGCTGACGGAGCTTCGGCATCACCTGTAATACCACGTAAGGAATACAAAAGGTGATGTGGGAGAGCAACAAGGTCAAATAACCGGGTTGTAACAAGCCGGTAGTGCGGTAAATAAAGACGAACAGCAACATCAGGGCGATGCCGGTTACGATCTCCGGGTTAATCATCGGCAGGTTGTTAAAAGCCAACAGCACGCGCCGTAATCGCCCGTTAACACTGCGGATGCCGATAGCCGCGGCGGTGCCAATAACGGTGGAAACAATGGTAGCAAGTACGGCAATCGTCAACGTGACCCATAGTGCCGACAAAATCTCATCGTTTTGAAACAATTGCTCATACCAGTACAGGGAAAATCCACCCCATACGACACGGCTCTTCGAATTGTTAAAGGAAAAGAGGATCAGAACCAGAATCGGAGCGTACAGGAAGGTGAAAATGAGGCCGTTATAAATGCG
This sequence comes from uncultured Eubacteriales bacterium, assembly GCA_964390295.1. GTDB lineage: Bacteria > Bacillota > Clostridia > Oscillospirales > Acutalibacteraceae > RGIG3009. The sequence goes on along the minus strand of CAYMHR010000006.1, from coordinate 53,287 downwards.
AGAAAGCGTTTTCATGCAGCATCCTCCTCCCCATCCTTATCGACCATGCCGGTGATTGCCATACAGACTAAAATCAGCAGCATCAGTACAAGCGACAACGTGGCACCGACGTGATAGTTGGCCCCCTGGCCGATAAACATCGTTTCAATGGCATCACCGATCATTAGCGTTTTACTACCACCGAGCAACTTGGTGATGACAAACGTGCTGACTGCCGGTACAAACACCATGGTAATGCCGCTGAGCATTCCGGGAAGCGAAAGTGGCAACACCACACGGCCGAAAATCTGAAACACGTTGGAACCCAAGTCCTGTGCCGCTTCGATCACACTGCCGTCGATTTTAACCATGACGGAATACAAAGGCAATACCATGAAGGGTAGAAAATTATACACCATGCCCAACACGATGGCGCCGTTGGTATTAATCAACGAGAGAGACTGCCCCTCGGCCAGTACGCCAATCCAGCGCAAAAGCTGGTTGATAAATCCGTTGTTTTCCAACAGGGACATCCAGGCATAGGTGCGAAGCAGAAAATTCATCCACATAGGCAACATGATGATCATGACCATGGTTTGTTGCTTGCGCCCCTTGGCGCGAGAGATGGTAAAGGCCAACGGAAATGCCAAAATCAGGCAAATCACCGTGGCAATGGCACCCAAAAAAATGGACAGGCCGAACGTTCCGGCGTATTCGCCGATAGAAGACAGATTCGACAACGTAAAATTACCTTGCTGATCGGTAAAAGCAAACCAGAGCACGATTCCCAGCGGAACAACGGTAAAAATCGCCATCCACAAGGCAAACGGTGCCGCGGCAGTTTTGGAACGCATCATTTCTCTACCTCCGCCACGTCCTCGGTCAAATCAATCTCCGGGTTGCCCATTTCATCGAATTCATCGGAATATGAACTGTAATCGCCAAACATATCGGAGTATTCCGATTTTTTCATAATATGAATATCTTCCGGATTCAACACGATGCCGATGACGGAATCCACCGGGTAGTAGTCCGTCGTTTGGATCATCCATTTGAAGCCTTTGAAGTCGACGATGGTTTCAAAATGAACGCCCTTGAAGGTGGCTGCCGTTACCGTGCCGGTCAAGTGTCCTTGATTAGCGGGAACGATATCGATATCCTCCGGTCGAATGACGACGTCGACCGGCTCGTCTTTTTTAAATCCGGCATCCAGACATTGAAATTTTCTTCCGAAAAACTCCACCAGATAATCTTCGTGCATGATACCGTCCAAAATATTACTTTCGCCGATAAAGTCTGCTACGAAGGCATTTTTCGGCTCGTTGTAAATATCTTGAGGTGTGCCGATCTGCTGAATACGACCGGCGTCCATGACGACGACGGTATCCGACATCGACAGTGCTTCCTCTTGGTCGTGAGTTACGTAAATAAACGTGATCCCCAAGCTTTTCTGGATATTCTTCAGCTCTGCCTGCATATCCTTGCGCAGCTTCAAATCCAGTGCCGCCAGCGGTTCGTCCAGCAGAAGCACGCGGGGATTGTTAGCCAACGCACGGGCAATCGCCACACGCTGTTGTTGGCCGCCGGACAACGTGTCGATGCGACGTTCGTTAAAGCCGACCAAATTGACCAGCTTCAGCATGCGATCGACCGTTTCACGAATTTCCGCTTTTTTCTTACCTTGAACACGCATGCCGAACGCAACGTTATCCTGCACGTTCAGGTGCGGAAACAACGCGTAACGCTGAAAAATCGTGTTTACAGGGCGCTTGTGCGGCGGAAGCTTGGACATATCCTTGCCGTCAAAAAAGACACTGCCGCTGTCCGGAGTAACGAAGCCGCCGATGATTCTCAGCGTTGTCGTTTTGCCACAGCCGGAGGGGCCGAGCAAGGTAACGAATTCTCCGTCCGAGATGTTGAGGTTTAAGCCGTTCAACACCTGTTCCCCATCAAAGGACACGGTAATGTCTTGTAATTTGATAATTTCTTTGGCTGTTTGCATAATAGCATCCCCCTTTGCGGTGTATACGCCGGCGTTCCTGCGTACGGTAGTTTCCCCGCGTGTACTGATGCCACCACGGAGAGAAACCGTGATACTTTGAGTCACGCCCTCCGCAAAGGGTTTTTCACAGTTGTCAGTGCAACTGCGGCGCAACCTCATATCACTTTGGTTAAAACAGATGCGTGTCCGCTGCTTGAACAACGGACAACATACAACACTATATATGTTTTACCGGAAAAAGTCAAGGTATTTTCCGAAAAATCAGAAAATACCTTGATTATTGTCGAAAATCGCAAGAATTTCATGGGCTTGCAAGGAAAAACCGCAGATTTTCTTCCTCTGCGTCTATTTTTTCTTGATGGTTTTCCAATACTCTGCAAAAGCACGCTCCGACTTATTATCGCCCGCTTGATAGTACACACGATCACGAATATCATCGGGGAGATACTGCTGGGAAACCCAATGGTTTGGGAACTCGTGTGGATACTGATAGAATTGTCCTTTCACCGCGGCGTCCGCACCGTCGTAGTGCTTGTTTTGCAGATGGCGAGGCGGCGGCGCGGTATAGCCGGCTTCCACGTCTGCCATGGCATTGACGATGGCGTTGTGACCGGAATTGGATTTTGGAGCCGTTGCTACCAAAATAACGGCATCTGCTAACGGTAGCCGTGCCTCCGGCAAGCCGACTTGCAAGGCACTGTCCACAGCCGCTTTCACAATGGGCAAAATCATAGGATAGGCCAGACCGACGTCCTCAGCGGCACAAACCAACAGACGGCGGCACGCTGACGGCAAATCGCCGGCAGCCAATAACCGCGCCAAATAGTAAATTGCGGCATCTGGATCGGAACCACGCATTGATTTTTGAAAAGCCGATAACAAATCATAATGTTCGTCACCGTCACGATCATAGCGCATGGCGCTTTTTTGCGAAAGCTCGGCGGCCGTCTCTAACGAAACATGTTGTATGTCGTCATCGTCCGGTTGCGTTGCCAGCACGCACAGCTCCACGGCGTTCAGCGACTTGCGAACGTCGCCGCCGCAGGCCGTCGCGATGCATGCAATTACGCCGTCCTCCACCGCAATTTTTCGTTGCTGTTCCTGCTCCAGATAATCAAAAGCACGCCGAATTGCTTGTTCGACCTCCACGGGCTGAACCAACTTAAATTCAAACACAGTGGAGCGACTTAAAATAGCGCTGTATACGTAAAAATAGGGATTTTCCGTCGTGGAAGCGATCAGCGTGATTTTCCCGCTTTCAATATACTCCAACAGGGTCTGTTGCTGTTTCTTATTAAAATATTGGATTTCGTCTAAATACAGAAGAATCCCGTTGGCGCCTGCCAGCGTATCTACTTCCTCTACCACGGCGCGAATATCGGCCGTAGATGCCGTGGTACCGTTCAGTCGATGCAATCGCATCGACGTGCGTGCGGCAATGATGCTCGCCAACGTCGTTTTTCCAACGCCGGGAGGTCCGTAAAAAATCAAATTGGGGATATTGCCGGATTCTATAATGGTGCGCAACGCTTTTCCGGGCGCCAGCAAATGCCTCTGCCCTACGATTTCCTCTAATGCTTGCGGTCGCATCCGGTCAGCTAACGGAGCCATGTATTCACCACCTTAGACTGGATGTCACTATCATACAATTTTTTCGCCGATTATGCAAGCCTCTTTCTCAATTTTCTTCATTGACAGGCACGCGGTCGGCATGATACACTGAACCAAAGGATGTGACAGTCTATGAAAACGACAGAGCTGGCTCGATTGGCGGTAGCACGCTTAAAAGAACGTTATCCGGATGCTCGATGCTCTCTCAATGCCGACAATGCTTTTCAGTTATTGGTAGCCACACGACTGTCGGCGCAGTGTACTGATGCACGCGTAAATCTGGTGACGCCGGTTTTGTTCGAGCGTTTTCCAACGGCACAGGCGTTGGCAGAAGTCGAGCCGGAGGTAGTTGAGCCGTATATCCGTTCCTGTGGATTGTACAAAACCAAAGCACGCAATCTGGTATCTATGGCGCGCCGATTGTGTGACCTTCATAACGGGAACGTGCCCTCCACCATGACAGAACTGACGGCACTACCTGGTATCGGCAGAAAAACCGCGAATCTGATTTGCGGGGACGTGTACGGTATGCCCGGTGCAGTTGTCACCGATACGCATTGTATTCGTATTACCAATCGTCTCGGATTATCGCAGGGAACCAATCCGCGGCGTGTAGAAGATCAATTACGTGCTTTGCTACCTCCCGAAGAAAGCAACGACTTTTGTCATCGGTTGGTTTTGTTCGGCAGAGATGTCTGTACTGCACGCTCACCACGCTGTGACGATTGCCCGTTTAACGACTGCTGTCCTTCGTCAGCCACCGTCGGCAAACACCGTACAGCGGCACGGCAATCACACTGATTACGCTCCAAAGTGCGCTGTAAAGCAAGCAAACCTGCCCACCCACGTTTCCAAAACGGTCGCTGTAATCCCATACGTTCAGCTTCATACAGCGGTTTAACAGGCAACCGCTGAAAAACTCCATGACGGTGATTGCGACAGAGCACACCAGCCCCACCGTCAGAATACCACGATGCCACAAGCGGCTTCCGATTTTTCCGATTGCGTGAAAACAGGCACCTCCCAGAAAAAACATAGACCAATGGCTATAGCCACGCCAAACGATTTCGATGAGATTATATGCCAAACCACCAATCGCAAACAAGCACGTTTCCTGATACACGGTACCCTTCATACGGCTTCCCCCGTTTCGGTAACAGTGTGACCCACCGGCAGACGGTCTATACAACGACGACGTATGCTTTGTGCATACGTCGTCGTTTTCTGCAAAAAAAGAAAGCCGCCCGTTTAGGGCGGCTTCGGAAAACCGGATTAGTTTTCGCCTCTCATGCTGGCGAAACACTCGCTGCAATACACCGGACGATCCTCACGGGGCTTAAAAGGTACCTTCGCCTCTTTGCCGCAGTTGGCACAAATGGCCACGTGCATCTCGCGCTCAGGTCTCGCAGCATTCTTGCGCGCATCGCGGCAAGCTTTGCAACGCTGAGGCTCGTTCACAAAGCCTTTTTCTGCATAGAACTCCTGCTCACCGGCGGTGAACACAAATTCGTTGCCGCATTCCTTGCATACCAGGGTCTTGTCTTCGTACATATATTTTACCTCGCTTTGATAAATTGTTTGCCCTGCGACGCATTAAGACAGACACCACTTAGCAAGCCGCGCTTCTCATACAGCTGTTCGGGCAAATTATTTGTGAAACGGCAGATACCGTTTACCACCAAGATTACGCAAAAGAGATGGATAATTTTCGGCGCAAGCGTTGCAATGCGTTATCGACGGTTTTGCGACTGACGTGCAACGATTGTGCAATCTCTTCATACGAATAGGAGCCTAAATACCGAATAAGCACTCGATACTCCAAATCTGTCAGCGCCGTTCGAAGATGAGTGCGTAAAGCTTCCAGTTCTTCACGCCGCACCAGCAAGACGCCGGGATCATCGGCCGCTACAACAGCTTCGGAGATCGGAGGCTTGTCCGGATCGTCCAACAACAAGGGTGTCCCCTGTGCCTGACGCACCGCAGTCAGCATCCGGTTACGCATACAGATGCACGCAAACGTACCGAAAGCGGCGTTACCTCCCGGAAAATAAGTTTGCACAGCGGAAAGCAAACCGAGCATGCCTTCTTGTGCTAAATCCTCGGCTTCCAGTGAGGAAGTACCGCTGTATTGCACCGACAGGCGGTGCAATACAGCCGAATAACGCGATAACAAGCAGGCAAAAGCCTCTTCGTTTTTCTCTCGCGCCAAAGTGACCAGCTGATCGTCGCTAAAGCTTACCAACGAAGAACCTGCTGATGCAGAAAGCACCCGATCTCACCTCGCGCAAAGACAAAAACTTTTGTATATAAGTGTAGTATATCGTGATGCGATGAAAAAGTCAACACTTTTTTCAAAAAAATATCCGAAGTGTTGAAAAATGCGTGAACAGGTGTGGAAGATTTTGCAATTTTCCATAAATCGACACAATATTCCATTCCTAGACAGTATGTTCAAAACGATTCCTGAGATGGATGGGATTATCGCTTTTTTGACCAGGTAGACGGTGCAAACAGTACCAGCAACGGGTAGATTTCCAAGCGTCCAAACAGCATAGCCAACGACAGCACCAGCTTGGACGGAGCACTGTAACAGGCGAAGCTTGCCGCCGGACCAACGGCATCAAAGCCGGGCCCGATGTTGTTAAAGCAGGAAATGGCAGCCGAAGCGTTGGTTTCTATGCTAAACGGCTCAAATGACAAGAAAAGAAACACCAAGGCAATACAGACGATATACAACACAAAATAGGCACTAACGCCGTTCAAGGTTGCATCGTCTACGCGTTTTCCTTCCAAGTGCACACTACTGACCGAACGCGGGTGGATCATACGCTTAAAGTCGCGTTGGGCGGTTTTGAACAGTAACATGACGCGCGAAATCTTGAGGCCGCCGGCGGTAGAACCGGCACATCCTCCGATAAACATAAGTAACAGAAGAATTGCTTTAGATAGTCCCGGCCAGACGTTAAAATCGGCGGTAGAATAGCCGGTCGTGGTAATGATGGAAACCACCTGGAAAAAGGCGTTTCGAATGGCTTCGGAAAGGGTGTATTGCGGCAGAATGGAAATGGTAATGGCGACCACCGATACAGCGATAATAGTTAAATAGCACCACAGCTCGCTACTGCGCAAAGCATTGTGTGCACGGCGCATCAGAATCAACTGATACAAATTGAAGTTGACACCAAACAGCAACATGAATACCGCAATGACCCATTGCGAATAAGCGCTATACTCCCCCACGCTACTGGCGCGAATGCCAAAGCCACCGGTACCGGCAGAGCCGAATGCGTGCAGAATACTGTCAAACAGGGTCATATCACCACACGCCAGCAAGACGATATGTACAAGCGTCATGACGATGTAGATTAGGTACAAAATTTTAGCGGTATCACGCAGACGAGGCACAAGCTTGCCGACAACGGGACCGGGCATCTCTGCCCGCAAAATGTGAATGGAGCGTCCCGATTCCGCCGGCAAAATTGCCATCATCAACACAATGACCCCCATGCCGCCGATCCAGTGCGTGAAGCTACGCCAAAACAGCATGCTATGATCCAGCAACGCCGGGTCGCTCAAAATAGAGGCTCCGGTCGTGGTCAGTCCGCTAACCGTTTCAAAAAGGGCATCTACGTAAGACGGGATCGCACCGCCGATTACGAACGGCAACGCGCCTACCAACGACAGCAATACCCAAGACAGCGCCACACTGACCAAGCCGCCGTGCGCAAAAATGCGACGATCACCGCGCTGATTGGAAAGGATTAGCACCGTGCCGAAAATGCCGGCCACTGCCGCCGTGATCGCAAAAGCAAACAGGCTGCGCCATTCGCTATAAATAACGGAAACGACCAGCGGCAACAATAACAGTACTGCTTCCAGTTGGATAATCCGTCCTGCCGTATGCAGGATCACCCGACGATTCATACCACTGCGCCCCTCTTACTTCTGCAAAATATCCGACAAGTCACGCACACGCTGATTGGCGGCCAGAATGATGACGTGATCACCCTCCGCAATGGCGTCGTCACCGGAAGGAATAATCGTTTGACGATCGCGTAAAATACCGGCGATCAGCGTGTTTGGCTTGGTTTTCAGATTTTTAAGCGGAATACCAACGACGCCCGACTCGTTACGAACCGAAAATTCGAGCGCTTCCGCCTTGCCATCCATAAGCTGATACAGCGTTTCCACGCTGCAACCTAAAGAATTTTGCAATGCGCGTGCATAGCGCACCACCACGTCAGACACAATTTTGCGCGGTGAAACGATGCTGTCCAGTCCCAGATTTTCTGCCAGTGCCGCCAGTTCATCGCGGTTGACCTTGGCGATTACCTTGGGCACGTTCAGCGAAGCGGCAAAAATAGACATTAAAATATTTTCTTCGTCGATGCCCGTTAGTGCCACCAGTGCATCCTGCGAAGTAAGGTCCTCTTCCAACAACAATTCTTGCTGGGTTCCATCGCCGCGAACGACGGTTGTTTTGGGTAATAAATCGCTCAATTCTTGTGCCATTGCCGGGTCTTTTTCTACCAGAGTAACCGTATTTCCACCGTTTTCCAGCAAATGTGCCAGATAAAATGCGGTGCGGCTGCCACCGAGAATCATAACGCGGCGAGCCTCTTTTTGTAAAACGCCCATTTCGCGGAGAAGCTTTTGCAACTCCGACGGCGAAGCGGTAATGCCGATTTTATCGCCACTTTGTAAGATGAAATTACCGTCGGGAATATACGCCTCGTTACCGCGTTGAACCACGCATACCAGAAAAGCGGCGTGGAATTTACTTCGAAGTTCGTGCAACGCCATTCCCGTCAAAGCGGACTTCTCGCGCAGACGCAGCTCGATCATTTCAAAATTCCGATGAGAAAAGGTATCTACCTTTACAGCAGAGGGTAACTTCAGCAGGTTTAACAACTCCTGTGCCGCCATTCGATCGGGGTTAATTGCCAACGATAAATGCAAATGCTTCCGCATAAAGCCAAGGCTATTGTCGTTATATTCAGGGTTGCGGATACGGGCAATCGTATGCTGGGCACCCATTTCACGCGCCAAAAAGCAACACAACATATTCGTTTCGTCCGACCCAGTAACGGCAACGACCAAATCAGACGTGGCCACACCGGCTTCCTCCAGCACGTCGCACGTTGCACCGTTGCCGCAAACGCCCATCACGTCGTATATATCGGTAATTTCAGTCAGCGCGGGCGACAGGTTATCGATGGCAGTAACGTCGTGCCCTTCGGCCGCCAAGCTTTCAATGATAGTCGTGCCGATTTTCCCGCAACCTACTACGATGATGTTCATCTGCTACTCCCCCACATCCGACAATTTGTAGGTATCATAGCACAATTTTACGAAATAGTCAATGGGATTGCAAAATCCTCAGTTTTCGTGTAAAATGAAACCAGAAAACCACGAAAGGATGAAAGCAATGGATTTTTTAAGAGTGTTGGAAGGTTTGCGTGTCCCATGGTTGGAGCAAATCATGCTGTACATCACGGCGATCGGTGAGGAGCTTGTGTTCATTGGTATCGCCGTAACGTTGCTGTGGTGTATCAACAAATACCAGGGCTACTATATGTTGTCGGTTGGGTTCATTGGAACACAAATCAATCAACTGCTCAAGGTCCTGTTCCGTATTGAACGTCCTTGGGTGCGCGATCCTTCTTTTCAAGCGGTTGAAGCCGCCAAAGCCCAAGCAACCGGCTACTCGTTTCCCAGCGGACATACGCAAAACGCTGTCGGAACCTTTGGCTCAATCGCGCGCTGGTGCCGCAAGTGGTGGTTGACGATCGCCTGTTGGACGCTGGCGGTGCTAATTGCTTTTTCAAGAATGTATCTCGGCGTTCATACGCCGGCTGATGTATTGGTATCGTTTGGCGTCGGCACAGTGCTGGTGTTTTTGCTATACCCGATCTTTCGCCATGCCGACACCCACCCAAATCGGGTGCGGCTTCTGCTGATTATCTTGGCTGTATGGTCGGTGGCACAGGTGTTTTTCATGGAGTATTTTCCATTTCCTGCCGACGCAGACGCAGAACGGCTGTACAGCGGTTTGAAAAACGCTTACAAAATTGCCGGTGTTGCCATCGGCTTTGTAGTAGCGTTTGAGGTGGATCAGCGCTTTATTCGATTCGAGACCCGCGCCGTATGGTGGGCACAGCTAATCAAGTTGGTCGTCGGATTGGCTCTGACCTTTGGCGTCAAAGAATTGGCCGGCTTGGTGTGCGATACCCTTCCCTACGCTCCCTTCGGTAAGGTAATCGAATACCTCGTCATGGTGTTGTTTGCGGCGTGTGTATGGCCGCTGACGTTCCGCTTTTTCTCCGGGCTCGGCCGTAAGGAGACAACATGACACGGCTGTTGTTCTTTTGCCACGGCAATATTTGTCGCTCGCCCATGGCAGAGGCTATTTTTGTTGAGATGGCAAAGCATGCCGGACGGCAAGCGGATTTTACCGTTGCCTCTGCCGCAACCAGCGCTGAGGAACTGGGACACAACGTCTATCCGGCGGCACGGCGAGTACTGATTGCTCATGGGATTCCCTGCCCAGATCATCGCGCCGTACAGCTTTCCGCAACGGATTACGAGCAATACGACCGACTGATTGGCATGAAAGAATACAATCTGAAACATGCGTTAGCGAGGCTTGGCGGCGATCCCCGGCACAAGTTATATCGACTATTGCCCGACCGCGACGTTGCCGACCCTTGGTATTCCGGCGATTTTGAGACCGCCTTTCGGGACATCGAAGAAGGGTGCCACCAGCTGTTGCAATCCCTCTAACGTTAGTTTTTATACACCAAGGCCGCTGTGGCATAAGCTACAGCGGCCTTGTTTTGCACATTATTCAGAGGGGGCGGCGTCAGTGGTTTTCTGTTCGGCAGTCACCGGACGCAACCAGCGTTTCACCTTCGGTCCGTCGTACAACCGACGAATTTGTACCCGACCGACGTACTTGCTTCCGCAGGAGCACGGGAGTGTAGCGACGAAGTAGCGGTGGTGAAATTGCCACGGAGAAACCGGCTTTAACAATTTGCCGCACTGTTCGCAATGAAATGCGAACTGCTCCGGCTTCACCGACGGATCGTTCAAGTCGCATACGTAACTCGGCTTGAAACGGAGACGGGAATAAAACGCATCGTCGGTAGGACACAAAGCCGCCTCGAACGAAGATTCGTCGTACACGTGGCGAAGAATTCGTGCTGCTAACACACTGTCGTCGATTGCGTGATGAAGCTCCAACGCGTCGCAATCCAAGCCCAGCAACTCAGCAAACTTTTCCAAACCGACCTGCTGGGCATTACTTAATTGTCGGCGACGTTGAGCATACGCCTGCAAATCCAAGTAGTAGCTTATAAACGGGATGCGTTCATCGTCATAGTAGTAGCGGCAATTCTCCATCAGCACCGACAAGTCGGTATTGCTCCACGTAAGCAACACGACATCACTCACGTTGCCGATGAAGTGCCCCAAGCGCTCCATTGCGTCTGCAAAACGAATACCGTTACGTACCTGTTCGTCGGTATATCCCGTTAAATCGGAAACCCAGTGTGTCAGTTTACGGCTTACCTGTGGGCAAATCACTTCGTCAAAACGTTCAACAATTTTCAGTTGTTCGTTCAAGCGCACGGCACCGATTTCGATGATCTCGTTGAAATAACCACCGATTTTTTTGCAAAACGTGCCGTTCCATTCCAAATCCAGTACAACCAACGTCACCGGCTCAGCACATTCCTTTCAGCGTAGTACCGGCCAAAATATGGAAGTGTAAATGATGCACCGTTTGACCAGCCTCCGCTCCTTGATTGGTGACAACACGATAGTCGGTGATACCCTCGGCCGCTGCAATCTTTGCAATCACTTCGAAAATATGAGCGACAACGGCGCTGTTTTCGGCGGTGATCGCCGCCGCACCGGTCAGATGTGCTTTGGGAATCACTAAAATATGAACGGGCGCCTGCGGCTGAATATCGCGAAACGCCAATACCTGTTCATCCTCGTACACCTTATTCGACGGAATTTCCCCGGCAATGATCTTGCAAAAAATACAATCCATAGTAATCGCTCCTTACTTTAGCTTTGCACGAACAATGGCTTCTACTTGCTCCATAGCCTTCGGTACTGCGGCCAATTCCTTGCCACCAGCCATGGCCATATCCGGTTTGCCGCCGCCTTTACCACCGCAAATGGCGGCAATCTCACGCACAATGGCACCGGCGTTAGCTCCTGCTGCGACGGCACCGACAGTGCACCAGCACAGGAAGGTGACGGATTGCTTTTCCTGCGACGTACCCGCCAACACCACAACCACCTTTTCCGGCGCGCGGTCCTTGCAACGGTCGCACAGCTCGCGCAGATCGCCGCCCTCGGCTTCCGGCAGAACGGCCGTAACCAGCTTAACTTCACCGCAATCTACGGCATCGGCAAACAAATTGCCGGCCTTTTGCGCCGCCTGTTGGCTTCGTAGAGTTTGAATTTCGCGCTGGGCATCACGCCACTCGCCTACCAGTTGAGCAGAGCGACGTACCACGTCGTCGGCACCGTTGGCTTTCATGATCTCGGCAGCGCGTGACAGCTCCGTGTGATAGCCCTTTAGCAACGTCAAAACGCCGTCACCCGTGACAGCTTCGATACGGCGAACACTGGCGGCTACCGAGGTTTCCGCCACAACGTGGAACAGCCCCAGCTTGGCAGTGTTGTCAACGTGCGTACCACCGCACAGCTCCATGGAAACGTCTCCCATGCGAACCACGCGCACCACGTCGCCGTATTTTTCGCCAAACAACGCCATGGCACCCTGCCGACGTGCTTCTTCGATGGGCATTTCGCGCACGTCGACCGCGTTGCCGGCCAAAATCCATTCGTTCACCAACGATTCTACCTGCGCCAGTTCATCGGCAGTCAGCGCGGAAAAATGAGTAAAGTCAAAACGAACGCGTTCTGGGCCGACCAGCTGACCGGCCTGCTCCACGTGAGTACCGAGAACCCGACGCAACGCCGCCTGCAACAGGTGGGCCGCCGAGTGATTCCGCATGGTCGCTGTGCGGATCGCGGCATCGACGGAGGCGGTTACAACGTTACCGACATTCAGCGTGCCTTCCTCCAGCACACCGCTGTGCAGGATAACGCCCGAAGCGGTTTTTTGCGTATCGGTCACACGGAAGCGGAGACCGTCGGCCGTGATCACGCCAACATCGCCAACCTGACCGCCGCTTTCGCCGTAGAACGGCGTGGTATCCAGCACTAGCGTGGCGTTTTCGCCCTCTGCCAGCGTTTCTACCAGCTCATTGTCATTGATAATCGCTTCGACGGAAGCGGTTGCCGTCATTGTTTCGTACCCGACGAAGCGACTGGCACCCAACTGCTCGGCAATACCGGGATTGGCTTTCCATGCATCGGCACCGGCATCTTTACGAGCGGCACGGGCACGGGCACGTTGTTCCGCCATCAGCTCATTAAAGCGATCCTCATCAACGTGCAGGCCCTTTTCTTCCAAAATATCACGGGTCAAATCAACCGGGAAGCCGTAGGTGTCGTACAGCTTGAAAGCGTCCTCGCCCGACAAGGTATCCCCTTTGACGTTGGCGAGCATGGTCTCCAGCAAGGACAAGCCGCTGTCAATCGTCTTTTCGAACGCTTCCTCCTCGTTGCGAATGACACGCACGATAAAATCTTTTTTCTCAACCAGTTCCGGATAGGCGGAACGGTTTTCTTCGATCACGGTTTCACACACCTCGTACAGGAACGGGCGGTGCAGGCCGAGCAATCGACCGTGACGTGCCGCGCGGCGCAACAAACGGCGCAGCACGTAGCCACGTCCCTCGTTGGAGGGCATAACGCCGTCCCCAATCATGAACGTGGTGGAACGGATATGGTCGGTAATCACGCGCAACGACACGTCGGTCGCTTCACTTTCACCATAGGTCACACCGGCGATCCGACTGATATGCTTCATGATATTCTGTACCGTATCCACCTCGAACAGATTTGCTACGCCCTGCATAATGCACGCCAAGCGCTCCAGCCCCATGCCGGTATCGATGTTGGGATGATCCAGCGGCGTATAGTTTCCGTTGCCGTCGTTGTTGAATTGCGTAAACACGTTGTTCCAAAATTCAATATAGCGGTCACAGTCGCACCCGACACCGCAGTTGGGCGAACCACAGCCCCATTCCTCGCCACGGTCAAAATACAGTTCGGAGCAAGGGCCGCAAGGACCGGAACCATGCTCCCAGAAGTTGTCCTCCTTGCCGAGACGAACGATACGATCGGGTGAAACGCCGACTTCTTTGGTCCAAATATCAAACGCTTCATCGTCGTTTTCGTAAATAGAAACCCATATCCGGTCGGCGGGCAGCTCCAGCACCTTGGTACAAAATTCCCATGCCCACGCGGTGGCTTCGTGCTTAAAATAGTCACCGAAGCTGAAGTTGCCAAGCATTTCAAAATACGTACCGTGGCGCGCCGTTTTGCCAACGCGCTCGATGTCGGGAGTGCGGATGCACTTTTGACAGGTGGTGACGCGCTTGCGTGGCGGCGTAACCTCGCCGGTGAAATACTTTTTCATCGGTGCCATGCCGGAGTTGATCAGCAACAGCGAGGCGTCGTTTTTCGGCACCAACGGAAAGCTGGGCAAGCGCAGATGCCCCTTGCTTTCAAAAAAGCTGAGATATTTTTCACGCAGTTCGTTGAGTCCTGTCCATTTCATGAGATAACGTCCTTTCCAGAAAAAATAAAATACCCCCATCCCCACATGGGACGGAGGTCCGCGGTACCACCCACGTTGCGCCGCCGAAGGCAACGCCACTTGAGGCCCTTAACGCGGGCAAAACGTGCCGCTCCTCGCGGCAAGCTCCGGGGTGGCACCCGTGAACGGCAGAAGCACCTTACAGCCGAGGGTACTCTCTCTGGCGCTGCCGTATGACGGTTCTTCCCATCACAGCCAAAACTTATATTGTCATTTTACCCGAAACTTCGGCGTTTGTCAAGAGAATTTCACAAGATCGGCGGCACCGATTTTTCGGTGCCGCCGATCTGTTGCAATAGCAAATACAACCAGTTAGTACTGTTTGTGAAACGTTTAGCTTCTGCAGCTACCGTGCAATCGTATAATCCGCGAAAAAAGCGGCATGCGCAGGATTCTTGCCGTAAAACATTCCACTGGGAGTCAGACAATCTTCGTACTCGCGTTTCCCAACGTATAACGTTGTCACCGATATAAAGTTTTGATCGCCAGCAATCCAATAGTGGATACTCACTTCCTGTTTCCAAAGATAATACCCTTCCGGTATTTTTTCGATTTCCGCCTGTTTTGCCGCTTCGATTTCCGCTTCGGTTGGAACACGAGGAGCCTTCACCTTGGAAGCGTCATAATCAAGGGAACGTTCAGCAATTTCCACCAAGGAACCGTCAGTATCAAAATACAGCACATAATGGGAATCGGTACCGCAGCCGTTAATCCAGCGCGTAAACGCTACCCGGAATCCGTCATATTCTTTATTGGTATACCCGATCTTCTTGGCGCGAAATTCCGATAGATTCTTCTCCTTCGGAAACTTCTTTTGGATATATTGACGCAAGGCGGTAAAATCATCACTGTTGTAATCAAAAGTGATTTCGCCTTTCGCTTGAATCACTTCTGCCGAACGAACACGAGTGGTAGTGATTGAAGCTGTCGATTGAGTTGGCGGTGTTGTGGTGGTTATTTTTTGGTGCTCGTTGTCGTAATAGTAGTCAGCACTGTGGTGGTTATCGCAGTTGTCGTCGTGCTTCCAGTTGTTGTATCGGTCGCGGAAGGAGAATCAATTATAGTTGACGAAAGCGTTGTACCGTTTGTCGAAACTTTATCATTTGTTTTTGTAGCTGTACACGCTGACATCATAACTCCAAAAATTAAGAATAAGGCTGTTAGCAAGCAAAAGTTACGCTTATTCATTATTTTGCATCTCCTTCCTTACTGTCATTGCCATTACCGCGTGATTACGTACTGTTGAGAAAAGGCAGCGCACGGTGGTTTGTCTCCGTAATGCTTTCCGGTTTCAAGCACATAGTCATCGTAGTATTGTGAATGAGCGTATACCGTTTGTACCGAAAAACAATTCGTATCGGTTTCGATGTAATAATGCGATTTACTGACCTTTTGCTCCCATACAAAAAAGCCTTCAGGAACTTTTTCGGCCTCTGCTTTCTTTGCGGCTTCAATTTCGGCATCGGTCGCTACACGCGGCGGAACCACTTTGGTAGGATCGTATTCCACTGTCCGTCCTTGGATAGATACACACGTTTCGGTTTTATCAAACAGCAACGTGTATACTGCATCGGTATAGCATCCGTTGATTATACGATGAAAGCGGATATCGTAGGCCATTTGAGGGAGAGAATCCGGATTTGTCTCCTGTTTTGAAATCACAAATTCATCCAGATGCGCTTCGTTCGGAAACGTTTCCAAGATGATTTTTTTCAAAACGTCATAGTCACTACGGTTGTAAGAGAAAGTAAAACTCTTTGAGGGCTCTACAATCGTTATGTCACTCGTCAATTTTCCTGTCGGCAACGTGTTAAAATCGTGAGTTGTCACCACCGTAGTAGAAGCGGTAGGCTTCGATTCGGGTGTATTCGTTGTCGTTACGGCTGTCACGGTTGTAACGGTAGTCGTCTGATTCAACGACGTAGAAGAAGTGTCACTGGTATTCTGGACAAGCGTTGTTGTGGAGGCGCCATTTTTCGATTGTTCAGTATCTCGTACTTCTTTTGAACACGCCGGCATCAATAGAACAAACAGTAAAAGTAGTAACATCGACGTGTAGGCGATTGGCTTATTCATACTATCCCTCCTTACTGTATAGCAAACAGTTGGAAATTGCCATTGCCGACCACAACAGCGTCATAATAATTACAATTATTTTCGCACGAACACCTGCCCGAATCTTCATCATATCGATGTGATTGGTTAATATAATCTACAGCTTGCTGGACAGTATCGCCACGCATTGTACGTTCGAAGAACATTTGTAGCCATTCGGTGTTACCGGTATCCACATCATGTCCCCATCCGATCACAGCATTTGCTCCTGCCGCTACCGCAGCGTCGCAAATGTCATTATTATCGCCGGGAAGATAGGTGGAGCAGGAATCGAATATCATCAATTTGCAATCCGTTAGTATGAAATCCTCAATGGCTGCGTTATTATGATACCAACCGGGTTCATCAGACGTATCTTTGCGGATGTATACGCCACACTCATCATAACCATCTACAGTAGCATTATAAAAATCCAAGCCATTGTGTCCGCCGTGGCAACTCACGTGAACAACACTGGAAAAATCTATCAAATCGTAGATTTGCAATTGCGTTGTTGGAGCAGAATGGACGGCGGTATATCCCAACAGATCGAATACGCGGCTACTTTCTTTCACGTCGGCATATTGCTCATAATCTTTGTCGGATTCTAAGAAAAATTCGCCGCCGATTGATACCGCTTTCTGTGTGGCGTCGTATGCCGGTTCCAGCACCCATTTTTGATAATCATTACCGGAATGATACGTAGTAGTTACCGCAGTTCCGTTGCTATCGGCCGTTAGGGTGGTGTTGTAGCCACTACACACGGTGAAGAACGTAAAAGTGGTGGTATCAATCTGCTTCAACTGAAACTTTTGCGCCGCAGAACCGCTATGCGCGTTGATTCGTGGTGTGTCGCCGGTATACATACTTCCGTTGGGAATCTCCAACGTTTTGTTGAGGTTAAACGTGCCGTCGTGGCCTAAAATGGACTGAAGATGATAGTTCCCGTTGTAATAAATGATTTTCCAGCGTTGCTTACCATTTTGCATCTTGGCGCTTTGCCCCACCTGAACCAGTGTAGCGTTGGTATCGCTTACCAGACTTAAATACTTTCCGGTGGTCACGTTTTTGATATAGTATGTTTTTCCGAAGGAAATTCCACTGTGCGTTTGCGAACTTATGGCGGTAATACTCCATTTTTGCTTTGTGGCACTACTCCACGTTCCGATCTGTGCTGTAGAAACGGAACCGGCCGTAGCATTTGCCACTTGCAACACCTTGTTGCTATCCTTTCCGCTGACCGGTACAAATCGATAGGTGCCGTCACCGTTGGAAATGATAAACCACCGCTGTGCATCGCTATTATCACTGGAAATCACGTTGACATTGGAACCATCGGTACTCCCGGTAGCATTCATGCGAAGCGCTACGCGGAACGTCGGCGTGGCGCTGTATACACCGTTGCCAACGTGGACGAGCTTCCACGACTGATTGCCGCGATAATTAGCGGTTTCGCCGGACAGCACGGTACCGGTGGAGCCGGAATTGGTTACGCTGAGATAATTTCACTGGCTACGTTGGTAATGTGATAAATGCCTCCACTGGCAAACGAGCACGGTGAATATGCCGTGTAGGTGATTGCCAAATACGGCTTTGAGGCGTCATCTTCGGTATCTGTCCACCATTCTGACGAACGCAGCGAATTGTAATCCGACACCGTTTCGTCCTGATAGCGAATCTGAAAACCGTAATTTCCGACAGTTCCAGCGGAGTTGTTATAATACATCGCCTTGATAGCTGTGGTGACATCAAACGTGTATTTTCCGTTGCTGGCCGCCTTGTTTTGAATGGCGGTTGCCGCCGGTCCCGGCCATGCCGCTGTACTGCACTCCCAGCTTTCGGTTATCCGGTACAGGGTCATATTTTTCCACGTGGTCGTACCGGACGGCGTGGTAAACGAGAGTTGAGCACCGGCAATATCGCCGTAGATGGTCGGCATGGTCAAAAATTTTACCATGCCGCGGCATTTTAACTGACTGGCAGAGGAACGGTTCCCCACATACATACGATCTAAATCCTGCCGCGAGGCGGTGGTGGATGAAGTACAATTTTGATAAATATACGTATCCCACGTATTCGTAGCGTTGTTGGAGGCATACACCGTTGGATCAATCGTAACCGGATATACGCGAGCAGAATCGGTTAACCAATCCCAATTCGGTGTGACCGTTAGCTCCCAATCGCTACCAACAGCGGAGAGCGAAACGTCAATTTCTTGACTAATCTCCTCAACGGCATCCGTCATATACGGAGCGGCGATACGAAACACGTCGACTCCTGCAGTATCGCGCACAAACACAGTGCCATCTTCACCGAGAACCGGTATTAAACCGGCAGAAAGCGTAAGCCGTGTGGTGTACGATGTTGACTGAGCTGGGGCGCTTTCCAGCAAAATATCTTCCTTTACCTTCAGTGGCGTAACGGTTAGTCGAACTTCCGTTTCTAGCCCTAACAGCTCGGTGTAACGGATTTTTCCAATATTCCGCACTGCTTGCAGACTGTTCTCCTGTTCTGTAGCGTCACTTTCCACCGTAGCAGAGGCAACCTCCGGAACAACCACAGTGCTCATAACCTCTGAAGGGTTGACCACTCCGGTCGGCGTGACAACGCGCCACGCAATGCTGTGACCGTTACTTTGCAAAGTTACCAGTGGACGGTTAACAGTGGCGGCTCCGGCAAAGGAAACGTCGAACAAACCGTCACGATTATTATACACAGTCTCGCCGCTTTCGGTCACAGTAGCCTGAAGTGTATTATCAATTTCATGCCATGCACCGGTTTCTTCATCCAGATAGTGAACTGGTGCTTCATAAGCGACAGCCAACACGGTGCCGTCGGACATGAGAAAATGCTTTTCGTACTCGCCGCGTAAATCTTCCTGTTCAGCAACGATGGTCAGTTGCTCAACCTGTTGAGACTGCTCCTGCGAAGAAACGGATGACGTTGATATATTACGATCCGATTTGCCAACCGCAGAGACAGCCGCCGTACTGGACAAGAGCAAAATCACCGCCATGAACGTAGAAAGCACCTTACGAAGAGTTGACCTTCTGACCATTTTGAACATATTGACACCTTCCCTTCATTTTTGAAAGCAGGCGAGGTTTTGCGGTTTTGCCCGTTCCCTATTTATAATATATCGTAGTTATTAACGTTTGCCAACAAAAATGTTCAACATTTAGTCTGAAATTATACATTTTTACAGTTTACGTGGTTGACACATATCCCAAGCGATACAAACGATCGCAAACGGAAGCAAAAACCGGTGCCGTTGATTCGCCGGTTTTGCTTCCGTTTTCAGCCAATACGGTAACGACGTATTGCGGATTTTCTGCCGGGTAATACCCGGTGAACCAGCTGTGCACCATCGTGGTATCGTTTTCGGTGCGCCATCCTGTTTCTGCCGTGCCGGTTTTCCCTGCCGCGTTTCCGATCGACGGTGCCGCATCGGCACCGGTACCATCCTCGCCGACCACTTCACGCATCATCTGCCGCAAGGTTGCCGCCGTTTGCTCGGAGCAAATGCGTGTGGGTAATTCCGCGTCGGCGCGAATCAGATTGCCGGATGCGTCCACGGTACCGAGATACAGAGTAGGACGAAGGTATTGGCCGCCGCGTGCCACGCAAGCCGTCATGGCGGCAACGTGAAGAGGTGTTGCCAACAAATCGCCTTGCCCGATCGAAAGGTTTGCCAGGCGCGTTGCTTGTGACAGATCGGATTCCTGCGGCAACGTAGCACGTGCCGTTTGCCAACCGTCCATCAAAAACAACGGGCTGTCAAAGCCGAGCAGTGAAGCGTAACGATATAGTGAAGAACCACCGATCAGTTGGGAAAGCTGGATAAAATACGGATTGCAGGAATTACGAAAAGCGCTAAACAGATTGAGCTCGCCGTGTCCCAACACACGATGACATTGAATTCGGTTCTTCCCCACCTGAATGGCACCGGCACAATTAAACGTGCAGGTGGGTGCGATGCCGCTTTCCAGTGCCGCCATGCCGGTAACGATCTTAAAAACCGAGCCACAATTATAGGCGGCCGTGGCGCGGTTGAACAACGGCGACATACTGCTGTCGAGATATTCGGATACCGCGGCAGGATCGTAGCCGGGAAAGCTGGCCATCGCCAATATTTCTCCGGTTTTAACGTCCAATATGACTGCCGCCCCACAGCTTATTTTTTTACCGACCTCCGCCTCCAGCATCGCCTGCAGACGACTATCGATAGTTAGCGCTACACCTGCTTGTGCTTTGTACAGGGTGTTTTCCACAACCACGTCGCCACCTGCCAACACCTTGCCGGTACCATCGGTGCGATAGGTAACGGTAAGCGCGCCGCCAGCATTTATTAACTGTTCATCCAGCGCCAACTCGGCACCGCTGACTCCGTGACCATCGGCACCGACGTACCCCAGCACGTGCGATGCCAGCGTACCGACGGATCGCTTGGGAATCAGGAATTGACGTATTCCGCCAACCAGTGGAAAGGCGTCGTCGGAGGTAAATACCACAGGCTTTCCGCTATCCAGCCGTTCGCAAGCCGAGCTCCATTCTTCAACGGACATCTGCTCGGAAAGCGCCGCCAGAGCCTCCGGCGTGGCCAGTACGCTTGCCGCGTAAGTATTTCCCGTATTGGTCAACGCTGACAAACGGCGGTCATACAACGTACCGCGTGCCGAAGCGACCGTTACCGTGATCGTGGATTGCTTGTCGGCAACCGTCGCATATTCCTGCTCTGTTAAACGATAAATACGGGCGATCACTCCGCTAAAGGCGAATAACAACGAGGTAAACAGTGCAAGCAACCGTTTGTTCATAAAAAATCTCCCTTCCCGTGCAGTATACCCACGCAGGAAAGGAGATAAACAAAAACAATGGATTTACCTGTAAGGCGTTTTGCTTGACAAGACGGCCGCTTACGTATTATCCTCTGCTTGACGGCGCAGATAACAACCGACCGGTAGGGGGCGATCGAACGGGATTCGCAAAGCCATGGTAGGATGCGGTGCGCTGGAGATCGGCTCGCCGTCCTCGTTGTATAAAGCGGTAACGGTCAGCGGTAACGGAGGCTCATTAGGCAACAAGACTTCCAACGTATCACCTTGAAAAAAACGGTTGCGCTGACTCAACAGCAAATAGCCGTTTTCGTAACCCGTTACCACGGCGGCGGCTTGATGGGTGCGAATATAGCTGTTGGTAGCCGTGTTTTGCTGCGGCATTCCAAAGTAAAACCCGGTGCCGTACGGACGATGGCTTACCTTTTCCGGTTCGGCACAAAGCCACTCCGGGATATGGTAATCCGCAGAGAATCCACTGGCACGGTATCCGTCTACCGCTTGACGGTAGGCATTGGTAATGCCGGCTACGTAAAAAGAGGCTTTGGCGCGCCCCTCAATTTTGAACGAGCTGATCCCGGCGCGGCAAAGCGCCGGAACGTGCTCGATCATACACAAATCATACGCATTGAGCAGGTGCGTCTCCCCTTCCTCCTCCACAACGGTAAGAGGCTGATTGGGGCGGCTCGGCTCCACAAGATAATATCCCCAGCGGCAGGATTGGGCGCAATCGCCGTGATTACCGTCGCGACCGGTGAGATACGTAGAAAGCAAACAACGTCCGGAATAGGCCATACACATGGCGCCGTGGACGAACGCTTCCAGTTCCAGCTCCGGCGACGTTTTTGCGCGAATGTCCGCAATTTCATCAAGCGACAGTTCGCGCGCCAACACTATGCGCTTGGCACCGAGATCATATAACGTCTGTGCGGTCAGGTAATTCACCACGCCAAGCTGCGTAGAAACGTGCAGCTCACAATGCGGCGCGTACCGTTTGGCCAGTGCCATAACGCCCGGATCCGCCGCAATCACGGCATCGACGCCAATATCATCCAAAAGCTCTAAGTATTCGGGAAGCTCTGCCATTTCTTCATTGCGCGGCAGTATATTGCAGGTAACGTATACGCGGCGTCCTGCCTGATGACAGAGCTGAACGGCGGTGCGCAGTTCAGCGGCGGTAAAATTTGCCGGTGCACGACGCATACCAAAGCGCGTACCTGCCAAATAGACGGCGTCTGCGCCGTAAAGCAAAGCCGCTTCCAGTCGTTCACGATCTCCGGCCGGTGCCAATACCTCCGGCATAACCACGTCAGTCATGAATATCATACGCATCGCAAAACCGCGAATGCGCCTCGTTGGTCGTATGATACCCGGTGACATACTTTTCGGTTGCTGTATCGTAATACGTAGCGAAGAAATACATTTTCGTACCGGAAGATTCGGTTCCGGAGTGCTTAACTCCCTTTTTGGAACAGGTACAGGTCAAATCCTTATCGTCTGCCGGCCACAGCACGGCACGGATTGCATCTTCGCCGGGACAGTTGATCGCACCGACCGGCAAGCCCTTGCGATTGTACGTATTATAACCGGAATCTCCCTTGGCGGCATCGGCATTGTTATTCAGCTTGACCAAATACTCGCCGGTGGCATCGCTTTCCAGACACGGGAACACCGAGGAATTGGACAAACGATTGAGAAAAACACGCGCCACGCCAGCCATATCGTCAGGGTTATTGGCTTCGCCCTGCACGATGGAAGCCAATATTACGACTTCATCAATTTTCAATCCCTGTTCTTTAGCGGCGGCGCGGAATTGAGTGCTCATGCGGTTGTCAAAGTTATTCAGCATACGGCGAACCACCGTTTCGCCGGAACAGCCTTTATAAAAATCATACGTATCCGGGAACAAATACCCTTCCAGTAAGTAGACGCGTTCCTGAATATCCGATTCGGAAACCGATTGAAGGTCCGCGACAAAATCGTAGTCCGCACTGTAATCCTTATCCAGTGCCGCAATAAACTCGCTTTCCGTGCACACGCCCTTTTCTTCCAGTCGTTGGGCGATCTGACGCACCGTGAAGCCTTCGGGAATGGTTACGCGCACCACCTCGCGCGAAGCGGCGGTTCTCAAACGGCTGGACAGGGTTTGGTAGCCCATATTGGGAGACAGCGTATACGTGCCGGCCTGCCAATTCCCTTCACCCTTCACCAGCTTGGCATAAATTCGAAAAATCCAGCCCTCGTCAATTAAGTCGGAATCCTCCAGTATTTTTGCCAATTCGGCGTTGGAAACGTTTTCCGGTACGGTGATATCGATCAGCACGCCATCTTTGCCGATTCCGGAAAAATCCAAAAAGCCGACGATGATGGTATAGGAAAGTAGGACCGACAACAGCAACACGGCGGAACCGTACAGCGTCGTCCACAGACAGCCCCAATTTTGGCGAGAAAGTTTTTTGCGAAGACTTGCTTTTCCGGTCGGACGTTGTTCGTCTTCAGCCACCGGTTCTTCCGAAATCGGTACGAACTCCGCCGGCGTTTTCGTCACTTCCGGCAGAGAGACGTCACCATACTCGTCGTCCAGATCAAGATGCAATTCAAACGGATGGGCCGTCTTCTTATCGACCGCGTCCCCCGTTCCGATGCTATTGGTTTCTACATAATCCGGCACCGAAGTCGATGCCGGTACTTCATAAATGCGAACCTCGTCTTTATCCGGAACGTCACCGTATTCGTCGTCCAGATTAAGATGTAACTCAAACTTAGCCGGCGATTTTTTTGGGGGGTTATCGGCAAGCACCGGCGGCTCAGTCGATTCTGCTTTTGCCAAAATATCGTCGTCGGGTTTACTGCGAAGCTCTTCGATCAGTTTCTCGACGTCGTATCGTTTTTCGTCGTCCAAGCTCATTTCCTCCTTGTTTCACCGTGTTCCATGCGATTTGTGCGGCGAATGTAATTTTCCGTTACCAGCAGCTCTGCCGGCCGATCAAAGCGACCGTGCGGCAAGGTGCGACGCACGCACGCACTGTAGCAAATGCCAATCAGATTTCCGCCGAAGCGTGGTAAAAAGCGGTCGTAGTAGCCTTTTCCATACCCCAGACGATAACCGGCAAAATCGTAGCAAAACGCCGGAATGATGCACAAGCCGTGCGATAAATCCTCAACCAGACGATCGGCATGGGGTTCAGGTTCATATACGCCGAAGGAGCCCGGCTTTAACTCATCCAGTGATTCGACGTAATAAAACTCCATTTCCCGTGTGTCGGGAACACACCGTGGCACGGCTACACGCTTGCCGTCCTCCAGCGCACGCTGAATAATCTGCTTCGTATCTACCTCAATCGGAGTGGAAACGTATACCAACACCTGTTGCGCACGGCGATACTGCCACAGCTTGCGCACACGCGCGGCGATGCGTTCATCACACGCTTGGCGCGTTTCGGGCGGCATGGCGGCGCGTACTGCACGATAATGCGTACGCAAATTGGTTTTCAGTTGTCGAATGTCCGTTACCGACATTGCATTGCTTCTCCTAACTTGGTAGCGGTTTCCTTTGAAATTAAGCGTGCTACAATCGCCAACGCAAACTGGAGCGTCACTCCTGCTCCACGTGCAGTAATACGATCCGCGGCAACCGCTACCGCTTCATTCGTATATACGGCATCCCGTAGCGACGTCTCATAGCCGGGATAGCAGGTAGCGACCCGTCCTTCCAGCAAGCCACGCTCACCCAAAATGGAAGGCGCGGCACAAATGGCACATAGCAGTACACCATCCTTTGCCGCTTGATCCAGACAAGAGCCCACGACCGATGAAGATCGCAAGTGATCGGTTCCCGGCAATCCACCGGGTAAAATCACTGCCTGTAAGCCGTCGTGCGCCGTCGGCAACGGCTCGGCGTCGTCTTGATCTGCTTGTACGGCAATGCCGTGCGCACCTGTTACCAACGTGCTACCCACACCTACCGTGATGACGTTCAAACCGGCACGCCGCAACACGTCCACCGTTGCAAACGCCTCGATTTCTTCAAATCCGTCGGCCAAAAACAGCAGTATCATGTGTTTTTCCTCCCGATTTAATCAATATGCGTGCCTCATGCCGATACATACGTTGAAGCGTTACAGACCTTCACAGGCATCGATCAGCATCCGTGTAATATCGGAAACCGGCAACGGTTTCTTTTCGTGCTCATCGGCACAGTGAATTACCGTCCAACCGAGACGATCTGCGGCATACAGAGCACTTTCGCGGCAGGAAGCCAAATAACGCAAATCCCGTTCGTGAATATCGCGGCGCGCGGCATCACCTTCGTACCGTCCGACCAACAGCCGTTGCGAAACCTCCAACGGCATATCCAAAAACAGGACGCGATCGGGACGGGGCAAGCCGAGGAGGCCATATTCGTATTCCTCCAGCCATTGCAGATAGGCATCCCATTCAGACTTCGGAAGCTTTCCCATTTGGTGAATCGCATTGGAGGTGGTATACCGAGCTGCTAAAATCAACGTTCCGTCTTCATAATCGCTCTGCCAGAATTTTTTATAGCTGGCATAGCGATCCACAGCGTAAAACGAGGAAGCAGCGTAGGCGTTCACCGCATCCGGCGAACCACCGAATTCGCCGCCGAGGTATTGTTTCACCAATGACGAAGACGGTTGCGCATAATCCGGAAAGCTGATTTGTCGGTAACGGACACCGCTTTTGCGAAAATACGTATCCAAACAAGCCAGCTGGGTGGATTTTCCGCTTCCATCCAAACCATCCAGCACGATCAAGCTCATCGCTTAGATATCCTCCTTCAGCCGGCGGTATTTTTCCCGCATTTCTGCGGCACGTCCACAACCCATTTTCCCCTCCGGACAGGCACCGTTTACACAAGACGGACCGGCGTTTTTGAACAAATGCGGTGCTACCGCTACGCATTTGATCAGCATTTTTTCTGCCAACTCGCGAATTTCCCATTGCGCCCGATTGCAACAACGATGATGGAAAAAGTTAAGTAAAGAGCGTGCGTTCATGGTAACGATTAGCTTGGTAGTGCACGCATTGGGAAGCACGAAGCGCGCGTCTTCGATCGCTTTTTTCTCTGCAGCACGGTCGGCGGCCTTTTCCTCCATACCGTTAGCGAGAAACGCGGCACGGTGCTTGGCTTTCAGCAAAGCGGTCAGCGCTTCGTAATGCTCCTGATCCTCTGCCATAGCGCGGCGATAGCGTTCGGCTGCTTCCGGAATATCGGCGATTTCCGGTGGCACCACGTATTCAAAATGGGACTCTGCCACATAGCGCTGACTTTGCACACTGAACGATGCCAGCCGATGACGAGTCAGTTGAGCCAGCAGAGAGCGCGATACACCCTCGACACCAAACGTGAAGGAGGCATGCTCGATGGGGCTTTCGTGCCCGATCTCGGTCAGCATATCCACAAAGGCGGCCGTTTTTTCCTCGGTAAGCTTTTCACGTACTTCATCGATCGTTGCCGGTGAATAACACAATCGAGCAGAAGAAGCAACAATATGTTCCGGAAACGGCGTATGCGTCAACAAGGTAACTTTCATACGATAAACTCCCCTTCTTTGGGCATTATAGGTACAGTATAACAGACTTTGCCGATAACTTCAATGCTTTATTTTTCACGTTGTCGATTTTTCAAAATTTTTTTTGCTATTTGTCATACAGTGTGCTACAATAGCAATATCGCAAACGATGATCTTGGAGGCGTTTTTATGGCTCATAGCAACGATGATAAACAATATCTGCGAAAGCGGCGTCTCCTCGCCATCATCTCGCTTGCCGTGGTTTTGGCGCTGACGGCATGGTTAACGTTCTTTTTTGTTCAAAAATTTTCCGTTTTCGGTAACGATCCCGAAAAATTCAAGGCGTTTATCGAAGGCTATGGTTGGAAAGGCTGGCTGGTCGCTTTAGGAATCCAGGTGCTTCAGATCGTGATCTCGCTGATTCCCGGCGAAGTGGTCGAGGTCGGCATGGGCTATGCTTTCGGTTGGCTGGGTGGCACCGCTTTGTGTCTGCTGGGCGTCGGTTTGGCTTCCGCGGTCGTGTTTCTGTTAGTACGGCGCTGGGGTATCCGTATGGTGGAGTTGTTTATTTCTCGCGAAAAAATCAACCAGTTGCGTTTTTTTAACAGCGAGCAAAGACTGAAACGTACCGTCTTTTTGCTATTCTTTATCCCCGGTACTCCCAAAGACCTTTTCACCTATTTTATCGGTTTAACACGAATTCGTTTGCACGAATTTTTGATTATTACCTTAATTGCCAGAATTCCTTCAGTCGTATCTTCTACGATCGGCGGTAATTTGATTCAAGGACAAAGCTACGGCAGTGCCATCATTTTGTTTGCCATTACGGGCGCCGTCAGCTTGATTGGAATTTTAATTTACAACCGCTTAGTCGCGCTGTGGAATTGGCGCAAGGAAGTGAAAAATCTTTCTTCCGAAAATTAGTACTCACATGCCACGCTACAGTCTGTGCAAACACCTTGTCAGCGCCTCCGTCAGGGGGCGCTTTTCAGTTAGTAATCGTGTTTTTTTCGTATTCGAAGCCGTCGATTTTTAGACGATTTTTTAGCATAATTTCTCTGCATTTTTGAATATTCGGTTGTAAAAGCAGAATTGATATGTTAAAATGGTCAAAGAAAAAGAAGGAGGTTTACTATGAAAGCTATTGATTTTCAACTGAGCAATACCATCGCGCGCTATTTGATCGACGACGATCAGCACGTTGCGTTGCGTTTGGTTCCGGCTCGTATCAGCTCGTTGGAAAAAGCACCGTGGGAAGTGGAAAAAGCTCCCTTCAATCCGCGTGATGATTATAACCACGACTGGCAACAGGGTACGTTGGTCAATTTTCATCTGTCTCACCAGCAAATTATGTCTCCCGGACTTACCATGAGATCGTCTTTTGTGGATCGATCGTTGCGTTTCATCGACCAAGCCGTACGCAAAGAAGATGATTTTCAAACGATCGTAACCACGTTGAAAAGCGCAGAAGGTTACGTGATTGAACACGCCTTAACCTATCGCAAGGGCTTGCGCGGTTTGGAAATCAGCACGACCTTTATCAACGAAAGCGATTCCGACGTCGAGTTGGAGTTACTTTCCAGCTTTGTGCTGGACGGTTTAAGCCCGTTCCAAATCACCGATGCTCCCAACACCTATCGATTGCATCGTTTTCTGGCCGGTTGGAGTCTGGAAGGCAAGCATCAGTGCATGAGCATTGAGGACCTTGGATTGGAAAAATCGTGGGTCAGTTGGTTGATTAACGACAACTGCGAAAAATTCGGCAGTTATGGTAGCTATCCTGTGGAACGCTACTTCCCTACCGCCGTTTTCGAGGATACCGAGCATCATGTTTTTTGGGCGGCACAGCTTGCGCATAACGGCACCTGGCAAATGGAATTAGGGCGCGTTGGTAACTATCTGGCGTTGTCCGGCGGCTTGGGTGATCGAGAGCGCTGCGGCTGGAAAAAACGCATTGCCTGCGGTGAGCGGTTTACCGCTCCGACCGCCTATGTCGCCGCAGTTGAAGGCACTCTTGAGGATGCTTGCTCCGCCATTACCGATATGCAAAAGCCCGCTTACCGCGCCTACGGCGAGCAGGGCATTCCAACCTCCTTTAACGAATACTGCGCCACGTGGGGAACCCCGACACAAGAAAAAATGTTAAACTTCTGCAATTGTGTCAAGGACTTTGGCGTGAAATATTTAGTCATCGATGCCGGTTGGTGCAAAGCCGGATGCGAGCAGGCTGGAAACGGCGAATGGGAACCTGATCTTACCATTTTTCCCGATATGAAAGCGATGAACGACGAAATTCGTCGCAATGGAATGATCCCCGGCATTTGGTTTGAAATGGAAGTCACAACGCAAGGCTCTCGTCTGTTTGAGGCTGACTACGACGAAATGAAGTTGAAACGCGATGGGCACGTTATTAAAGTGAACAATATCCGTTCTTATTGGGATTTCCGTCGTACCGACGTGCGCGCTCACCTTTATCAAAAGGTCATCGCTTTTCTAAAAAAGTACGGTTTTGGTTATATCAAGATCGATTGCAACGCCAACATCGGCACACAGGTCGATGGTGCCGAATCCGGTGCCGAGGGCTTGCGCCAGCACCTGGAAGCGGTTCGTAGCTTCTTCGAGCTGATGAAGCAGGAAATTCCCGATCTTATCATTGAAAACTGTGCCTCCGGCGGCCACCGTTCGGAACCGTCGATGATGGGTGTTTCGGCTATCACCTCCTTCTCCGACGCCCACGAAGCCATTGAAATTCCGTATATCGCCGCAAGCCTTCACAAGCTGATGCTGCCGGCACAGGAACTGATTTGGGCAACGTTGCACGGCGACGACAGCGACGAGCGCTTGGCCTATTCCTTGGCGGCCACTTTCTTGGGACGTGTGTGTCTTTCCGGCCCGGTTCATGAACTGAACACGGCACAGCGGGCCATTGTGAAACACGCCATGGATTTCTATAATAAACTGACCGATGTGTTGCAAAACGGCGACTCACAGTTGTACGGCAACCGCGGCAACAACACGCGGCACCCCACCGGCACCCAGGTGGTGGTGCGCCGCACCGACAAACAAATCGCGGTGGTATGCCACGCATTTGAAAATCCCGCCGAAGCGATGGAAATCGATTTGGGATGCAATGCAGCAATTACCGAGTCTTTCTATGGCGAATTTGCTTGCGTGGAAAATGGGAAGTTGCATATTCACGCTATGAAACCGTTTACCGCCGGTGCGGTTTTGCTGACTATATAATAAAGGAGACATACAAATGATTATCGAACAGCGCATCAAAGATTTTGAAAACTTTGGATTTGGCATGTTTGTGCATTTCGGCTTGTATAGCGTGTTGGGAAAGGGCGAATGGGCCTATCACACGCTGAATATCAAAGCAGAAGAATATGAACCCTTGGCTCGGCAATTCCAGCCGAAGGCTGATTGGGCAACCGAGTTGGTGGCTGCTGCCAAAGATGCCGGCTGCAAGTATATCACACTGACCACGCGCCATCACGACGGCTTTTCGCTGTATGACACCTGCGGATTGAGCGACTACGATGCTCCCCATTTTTGCGGTCGCGATTTGGTTCGCGAATTTGTGAACGCCTGCAACGCACAGGGAATTATTCCTTTCTTTTATCACACGCTGTTGGATTGGCGTATCCCTTGCTACAACGATGATTTTCCCGCCTATTTGAAATATCTGCGCCGCAGCGTGGAAATTCTGTGCACCAACTACGGCAAAATCGGTGGGTTGTGGTTCGACGGCAAATGGGACAAGCCGGAAGAAAATTGGGAAGAAGACGAATTGTATGCCACCATTCGTCGCCATCAGCCGCAGGCCATGATTATCAATAACACCGGATTGAACGCACGTGGTGAAGCAGGCCATATCGAACTTGACAGTGTCACCTATGAACGCGGAATGCCCACCAAAATGCCGGAAGACGCTCCCAAATATTTGGCCGGTGAAATGTGCGAAGTGATGAACAATCACTGGGGATATGCCAAAGAGGATATTTGCTACGCCTCCCCCGCCGAGATGATTCGCACATTGGCCGGTTGCCGTCGCTACGGCGCCAACTTGTTGTTAAATTTAGGACCCATGGGTGACGGTTCGCTTCGCAAGATCGATGCGGCTATTTTGGAAATGCTCGGCCGCTGGGTGAAGATTTACGACGAGGCCGTTCGTTGCCCCCGCCCCACCTACATCGATATTGAAAACAAGCCGGATGATTTCTTGCTGAAATTCGGGAAAACCTACTACTTATTCTGCGACCGTTTGGCAACGGTTGCCGATCCCAATGTCACCATCGAGGGGAATCCGTCAACCTACACCGATCGGTTTGTGTTGCCGGAACCCGTTCGTTCGGTATCGTGGATGGACAACGGTGAGGCCGTGGAATACACGCAAAACGGTTCGGAGATTGCCGTGCGCACCGTTCCCTTCAAATACGGTCGCAACACCGTGATTCGTGTGGCAAAAATCGTTTGCGAATAAACATAGATGCCTTTCCGGCAACAACAAGCTAAAAGCTTTAAGGCTGCGGTATAACCCGTTTACCGGGTTGAACCGCAGCCTTTTTGTTAAATCCACATATCGACGGTCACTAAAAAAGAACCGCCATCTATTGATAGCATTTCTTTTCAGGCGTTACATGGCTGTTAAAACGGGACTATCGTTTTCCAATGTGATTCGTATAGTGGTCAGACTTTCATCTCGGCGTTCCACCAGCAAACCGGCCAGACGATCCTCAATCTCACGGCGAATCACGCTTCTCAAATCACGCGCACCTCGTTTTCCGCCGGAGGCTGCTTTAGCCAGCCACGCCGTAACGGATTCGTCCCAGCACAACGTCATGCCGCGTTCTGCCAAAACGTCCTTCACCTCGTTTAACATGAGAACGGCGATGTTGCAGAAATTTTCCTCGGTAAGCGGATTAAAATACACGATTTCATCCACGCGACTGATAAACTCCGGACGCAAGAAGTCGGACAGTGCCTTGGTTGCGCGATCGTGCGACGCTTCGGTATTGCTTTTGCCAAATCCCATCAGATTTTCGCGGAACTGGCTACCGGCATTCGAGGTCATCACGATGATCGTATTTTCAAAATTCACGACGCGCCCTTGTGCGTCGGTTACGCGCCCCTCGTCCAAAATCTGCAACAGAATATTGAGCACGTCGGGATGTGCCTTCTCAATTTCATCGAATAGCACGACGGAATACGGCTTACGACGCACTTTTTCGGTAAGTTGACCGGCCTCATCATATCCTACGTAGCCGGGAGGTGATCCAATCAGTCGCGATACGGCGTGCTTTTCCATAAATTCGGACATATCCAAGCGGATCAAAGTTTCCGGCGTGTCGAATAGCTGCGCCGCAACCACCTTGACCAACTCCGTTTTTCCAACGCCGGTGGGACCGACAAAAATAAACGATGCCGGACGTCGACGCGGGCTGATCTGTACCCGACTTCGACGAATGGCCGCCGCAACCGCCGAAACGGCATCATCCTGCCCGATGATGCGACGTTTCAGCTCCGTCTCCAAATCGGCCAGCTTTTCCAATTCATTTTCACGGATTTTAGCGGCCGGGATGCCCGTCCACAATTCGATTACACCGGCCAAATGCTCTTCGGTAACCGGCGCGCTGATGGCAGCCGGGCGGATGGCATCAATCTCCTGCTCGGTTTTCAGCAATTCGGCACGAAGATTAGCAAGCTTTTCGTAATCCACTGTTTCCTGCGACTTCAACTCGCTTTCCTGTCGCCGCAAGGCATCTGCCGTAAGCAACAGTTGAGCATAGCGATCCGCCGCCGTATTTTGCAACGCGGCAGCCGTACACGCTTCATCCAACAGATCAATGGCTTTATCCGGCAAAAAACGATCGGTAATATACCGTTCGGAGAGTAAGACTGCTTGTCGTAACACTGCCTCGCTAACCGACACTCCGTGATATTCTTCGTAATAGCGACGAACACCACACAGCATCGCTACGGTATCCTGAATGGTAGGCTCTTCAACGCGAATCGGCTGAAAACGACGTTCCAAGGCGGCATCTTTTTCGATATGCTTACGATATTCCGTAAACGTGGTGGCTCCTACCACCTGAATTTCTCCGCGCGACAACGCCGGCTTTAGGATATTGGCCGCCGACATGCTTCCTTCGGAATCGCCGGTACCCACCAGAGTGTGCACCTCATCGATGAACAAAATAATGTTTCCTTGTGCCTTGACTTCTTCGATCAAACCTTTGATTCTGCTTTCAAACTGACCGCGAAACTGTGTGCCGGCAACCAAAGCGGTCAAATCCAGTAAATGCAGTTCCTTGTTTTTCAGCTTAAACGGAACGTTTCCGGATGCAATACGCAGTGCCAAGCCCTCCGCGATTGCGGTTTTACCAACGCCGGGTTCACCAATCAGGCAGGGGTTGTTTTTGCTTCGACGGCACAAGATTTGTATAGCACGATAAATTTCCCGATCGCGTCCGATAATCGCATCCAACTGTCCATCCCGTGCTTTTTGAGTAAGATTGGTGCAATAGCTGTCCAGAAATTTGCGTTTCTTTTCAGCGTGGGGCTTTTCCTTGAACGGCGCAGCGGATTCAGCGTTCTCCCCGGTGCTTTCTTTTTTCGCATGGTTTCCAAACAGGTTTTGCAAAAAAGGAAACGTTGCCGCACCGCCGGGAACAAAGTCCTCGGCATCGGAATTTTCGCCCATAGCCATCATTTCGCCAAATTGTTCATCCATGGCTTCCAGCTCATCCTGACCAATGCCGAATTTGTTCAGCAACTCGTCCACAGGCTGGATTCCAAGTTCTTTAGCGCAGGTAAGGCACAGGCCTTCATTTTTCGTTTCGTTTCCTTCCATGCGTGTAATAAACACAACGGCAGGGCGTTTGTTACAGCGAGAACAAAGCATATAGTCTCCTTCAGTCATGACTTGTGGTCAAAGAACGTTGTTTTTTGGACATGCCGTTTTCACGGCGCAGTTGAAAATAAAACGACAGATACATAAAGAACGAAAACACCATCGTAGCCGCAACCAGAGCGACCAGGGAGATCATCAACCACCGCGGCATATCCTGCCACAAGGCGATTGCCAACATCACGACGTAGAACGTAAAGGTGGACACCTTTCCAAACCATTTTGCTCCACGAATGATCTCCTTACGAGAAAATAATATCCACCCTCCGATTGCCTGAAGCAGTTCCTTGATAAAACAAATCACGACAAGAATCAATAGCTGCGGATTGCGAATCGTGAGACAAATCAAAACGATTACCTGCGTCAGCTTATCAGCAAACGGGTCCAACAGCTTGCCGATTTCGGTGATTTGATTGAATTTTCGGGCTATCATACCGTCGAACAGGTCAGTCAAACCCGACAACGCCAACGTGAGCAACGCCAGTGCCAAATGGTCCTTCAAATATAACACGGAGAACACCGGCAACAATGCCAGTCGCACCAACGACAATACGTTGGGAACGTTCCAAACAAATTTTAAGCAAGCCATTTCACATCATATCCTAACCATTGAAAAATCAGAAGAAAGAGATCAGCGGATTGCAATCGGAAATTCGACTGACAATCTGCGTATCATCGATCGTTTTTTGCGTAATTACAGCATCGGGCGACGACGTCGCAACAAAAATTTGAATGGCGGCAACAACGGCAAGCACGTAAATCGCGCCTTTGAACGCCCCCAACACGGCGCCCAGCGTACCGTCCACCTGACGAATCAGAGGAACACGGGAAACAGGTTTTAGCAGCTTTTTCACCAGCCGGAGTACGAATACTAACGCAAGGAACAAAATCAAAAAAACAACGAATTGTAATAACGCGACGGCAATGGGTCGTACGACACCGGTGACAACGGAATTGACTAACGTTTCCGACGCAGTGTCGTCCGTCTCGCTTAATTTTTCAAACGTATCGCGAAATTCGACGTTGTTTTCCAAAAAAGCGGATACGGAATCCGGCAACTCGTCCAACAAAACGTCCCACTGTTGAGAGGTGGAGGATGAAGCGTCCCTTTGCAGCGATTCGTGCAAACTGGATTCCAGCTTATCAGCAAAAAAGCCATCGAAAATCGCACCGGCGATTGGAGAACTCAAGCACAGAGCAACGGAAAAGGAAACGATCCACACTGCCAATTGCAGCATTGTCTGCAAAAATCCTCGGCGATACCCAAAAATCATTGCGAGAATTACGATCAGTACGATAACCGCATCCAGTACGAACGACATAACCTTCCCCCTAAGTCTGATAACCGTTTTATATTTTAGCATAAAACGTCATAAAGTACAATAAATTTTCTGTTAATTTCCCAGTCTTTTCAAGCAACTGAAGGTTAAAATCAACGGATCATCGCCATAAAGCACCGATTGCACTGCATCCGATGGGATGGAATACTCTTTTTGGATTCCCGCCGTCGTCAGCTCGTACAGCGTAGAATCCGTTAACAAAACCACTTCATCGCCGCGACCGGAAACACATCGCACCTCGCCCGTATACTCTACCTGCTTGACCAGATTTCCGGCACGATCAAACAACCACGTCGTGCCTACATCCGTGGCATCGTCCCGACGCAGGGTCACGCAAGCCATCGAGGAGGTTACGGTATACCCTACCGGCACCACACCGTCACAACGAATTTTCGACAGCTTTGCCTCGTCACCGGTCAACGTCCAAACCTCGCGATCACCGATTGCCAGAATCGTGGAATCGGAAAGGTAGGCCAAACTGTGAAGCAACACCTCAGTGCCGCTAAATTCCCGCACGCTTTTGTCCTTCAGTGTTACAATCAGAACCACCGACTTCAACGTTCCGCCTTCGGCCGAGGTCCCCGTAACAGTAACCTGTTTTCCGTCCGGCGAAAGGGCAACGTCGCTAAACAGGTATTTGCTGCTCTGATACTGAAGCAATTCTTCCCCTTCCGCATTGACCACGCGGATTTCCGACAAAAAGCTCTGCGAAGCACTATTCAGTACAAAAGCCATGGTGCCGTCTGCTATCAGGCTACCGGCGTAAATCTTGCGGTTTGTAAACTCGGAAGTCAACACCGTTTCGCGTCTGGTCTCCAGACGAAACCGTTCTCCGCCCACTTCGGTAATCAACGCATAACTTCCGGCCGTGTGTAACGTAGGATCGGCAAACGAATGTGTCCGTTCAGCTACGCAGGCCGCGTCGTCGGTGAAAAAACAAACGGACGATTTATTAAGTACAACCAAATGCGATGAAACCTCCGCCATATCCACGACGGCATTACCGTCCAAGGTATACGGATATCCCTGCCCCTTTTCCACGTTGCCGGATACCTGATCGTACCAGTCTAAAAACGAAAGCGGTGCGATTTTACGCCAATTATTGATCAGCAAGAAAATCAGCAACGACACCAGTCCGATGATTAGCAGACGTAAAAGAAGCTTCAACCACGGGCGATAATTCACGCGGCGCCTACGATGAGGCGTGCGAGTATCCGGCGTTTGACGTTCGCTCATGTTGACACCTCCGCCCGATAAAATACGTCGTCTAAAAACAAACCGTGCGCCGGAGCAGTTACACCGGCGTACGCACGATCCCCAGTCGCCAGTGCCCGTTGTACGTCTTCAGCAGACAAACGACCGGCATGAACATCCAACAAAGTTCCTACCAAAATACGAACCATATTATACAGAAACCCATCTGCCTCAACGGTATACGTTACCAAATCTCCGGATCGTTGCACCGTGGAACGGGTAATGGTACGACACTTGTCCTCCACCGAGCTCCCTGAAGAACAAAAAGCGGAAAAATTATGTTTCCCCAAAAAAAGCGATGCCGTTTCGTTGAGCCGATCCACGTCCAGTGGCGCACGCACGTACAGGGAATGTCCCTTCCAAAACGGCGAGCGAACCGCTCCGTTCCACAGTTGATACCGATAACGCTTACCGATGGCTGAATAGCGTGGGTGAAACTCTGCCGGAACCTCGCGACAGGACAAAACGACAACGTCCTCCGGTAAAACGGCATTTAACGCCTTGCACAGGCTAGCAGCACCCCAACGCTCCGGATATTCGGCGGTGCAATAAAAATGCAACGCATGAACACCGGCATCGGTTCGACTGCATCCAGTCACGCCGGGGCGTGTTCCTGTGACGCGCTCCAGTGCATTTTGCAACGTTTCTTGTACGGTGATCCCGTTGGGCTGAACCTGCCAGCCGTGATACCGGGTGCCGTCATATTGAAGTGTCAGCAAGAACTTTCCCACGGTTTCACCTCGTTTTCTCTTAAATCACTGCCGGCAAGTACCAATTCGAAGCAATCAAAACGGCGGTCAACAACACGACGATGGCAATCGCCACTCCGTCGCTACACCGTATATGAAGCTGTTTCATGCGCGTTCGACCGTCGCCACCGTGATAACAACGGCACTCCATGGCGGTGGCAAGGTCAAAGGCACGGCGAAACGAGGAAATAAACAGCGGTACCAGTACCGGGATCAACGCTTTGACACGCTGTAACACGTTACCGCTCTCCATATCGGCACCACGTGCTTTTTGAGCAGACATGATCTTGTCCGTTTCTTCGATCAGCGACGGAATAAAACGAAGCGCGATCGTCATCATCATGGCAATTTCGTGTACCGGAACACGAATAAAGCGCAACGGACTCATCAGTCGTTCCAAAGCATCCGTCAAGGTAGTCGGTGAAGTGGTATATGTCAGCAACGAGCTAGCGGCAATCAGGCATAGAATTCGCAAAGCAATAAAAATCGCTTTGTACAAACCCTCCCAGGTAATCGTAAGAATCCAAAAGCTGACCAAGGTAGTTCCGTCAGCGTAAAACAAGTTAATAACGGAGGTGAAAATCAACAACGGCAAGATAGGCTTAAAGCTTCTTAAAATCACCTTGATGGGGATTTGAGACAGCAAAATGCACAGCGCAGAAAAAGCAACGGCAAGTCCCAGGCCAAACCAGCTTTTTGGGAAAAAGATGACAATAATATAAACAAAGGTCAATGCCAACTTAACGCGCGGGTCCATTCGGTGTAACACGGAGCGCCCCGGAAAAAACTGGCCAATGGTAATATCAGACAGCATTGGCGGTTCCCCCCTTCAGGAGACGCAATAATTCTTCTTGCGCTTGATCCAACGTATAGACCGTTTCGGGAACGTCGACACCGTTTCTTTTCAACTGCATAAACACCTTCGTAATGGCCGGCACGGACAATCCCATGCTTTCCAACTGCTCCGAATGAGTAAAAATTCGTTCTACAGGCTCCAGCATGGCGACCTCACCGTGATTTAACACCAAGACGCGGTCAGCGATACGCGCAACGTCCTCCATACTGTGGGAAACGAACAGCACCGTGGTGCCGTTTTCGCGTCGGTACCGACGAATCATTTCCAGTATACGCTCACGGCCACGTGGGTCCAGCCCGGCGGTCGGCTCATCCAGAATTAAAACCCTCGGTTCCATTGCCATGATACCGGCGATGGCGGCACGGCGCTTTTCCCCACCGGAAAGCTCGAACGGTGATTTGTTCAACAAGTCCTTGTCCAGCCCGACACGTTGTGCCGCACGGAAAACCCGCTCCCGGATCTCTTCCTCGGTTAATCCCATGTTATGCGGACCGAAAGCAACGTCCTTGTACACCGTTTCTTCAAACAATTGATATTCCGGGTATTGGAACACCATACCTACCTGGAAGCGAATGCGCCGTATTTCCTTGGGGGAAGCCCAAATGTCCTGGCCGTCCAAAAGAATTTTTCCTTCGGTAGGCTTCAAAAGACCGTTGAGCAGTTGCACGAAAGTAGACTTACCGGAGCCGGTATGTCCGATAATGCCGACCAGCTCGCCTTCCTCGATACTGACGGACACGTCCGAAAGAGCCGCTTTTTCAAACGGAGTACCGATCGAATATTTCACACTGCATTGTTGTGTTTCAATAATTGCCATAGTAATTCTACCTTGCTTTTTCCCTTTGTAGTAGCTTTAACAGCGCTTCTGTACATTCTTCCACCGTTAAAACACCTTCCGGCAACGCTATGCCGCATTGCCGTAAACGGTGACACAGTTCGGTTGGTTGCGGAACGTCCAATTCAATATCGCGCAACTCCTCAACGTGCGAAAACACAACGTGAGGTTCGCCGTCCAGCACGATTTCGCCGCCGTTCATAACAACCACGCGATCGGCACGTACCGCTTCTTCCATATAGTGCGTGATAAGCACCACTGTCATCCCATAATCGCGATTGAGCCGGATGATCGTATCCATAACTTCTTGACGACCGCGCGGATCCAACATGGCCGTCGGTTCATCCAACACCAGACATTCCGGCCGCATAGCCAAAATACCGGCGATTGCTATGCGTTGCTTTTGACCGCCGGACAGCTTATGCGTGTCGTGATTGCGGTATTCATACATACCGACGCACCGCAACGCCTCGTCCACACGGCAACGGATTTCCTGCGACGGTATTCCTAAATTTTCCGGTCCAAACGCCACATCCTCTTCCACGATGGTGGATACCAACTGGTTATCCGGATTTTGCAATACTAACCCCACCGTGCTTCGAATATCGTACTTACATTCCTCGTCGGCGGTGTCCATATCGTGAATCAGCACCTGACCACCCAAAGGCAACAGCATCGCGTTAAAGTGCTTTGCCAAGGTGGATTTTCCACACCCATTATGTCCCAGCATCGCTACGAACGAGCCCTTTTCAACGGATAAATTCAGGTGATTCAACACCACCGCCGGCTGATCGTTACCGTCTTCATAAGAAAAGCGTAGGTCCTTGACCTGAATAATATCACTCATTTAGCAATCCTCCGCTTTCCACCAGGTGCTGGCACCACAGGGCAATACCAAGCCGCTTTGCGAAACCGGCAAGCCGATTTCGTCGGCCTCGGTTCTGCCGCCGAAGCGAGGAACGACCAACGATGCCAGCATATATTGCATAACCGCCGGCGACAATCCCGTGGTATAGGAATTGATTAAGAAAAACAACGGTCGGTCGGAGAAAAGCGAAATACATTCGGATACCAGACCGAAGATTTGCTCTTCCAACTTCCACACCTCACCGCCGGGGCCGCGCCCGTATGACGGGGGGTCCATTAAAATGGCATCGTACGTATTGCCGCGGCGCCGTTCGCGTTGTACGAACTTAACGCAGTCGTCAACCAACCAGCGCATCGGTCGATCTGCCAGCGCAGAGGCAACGGCGTTTTCACGCCCCCAAGCTACCATACCCTTGGAAGCGTCAACATGCGTGACGTGAGCACCGGCCGCTACGCACGCCAGCGTAGCACCACCGGTATAGCCGAATAAATTCAAAACCCGAATCGGACGACCGGCTGCGCGAATCAGGCGTGCCATTTCATCCCAGTTTACCGCCTGCTCGGGGAAAAGGCCAGTATGCTTAAAGCCCATCGGCTTCAGCCGGAACCGCAGTCCTTCCAATCCAACGGCAGGAGCGTCGTATCCAACGTCCCATACCTCCGGTAACGAACGATAGAGTTCCCAGTGACCGCCGCCGGTTGCAGAACGGTGATACCTCGCATGAGCTTTTTTCCACAAGGGATGAACAAGCCCCTGGCTCCACACGATCTGTGGATCGGGACGAATCAAGACGACGTCGCCCCAACGCTCCAACCGTTCGCCATCCGTGGCATCCAGCAGTTCGTAATCCTTCCAATTTTCAGCCGTTCGCATACGCGCCGCTCCTTAAAATGACATCTGATATTCCAAGCCCAAGTGTTCGTAGGCCGCAGGCAA
Organism: uncultured Eubacteriales bacterium; assembly: GCA_964390295.1. Classification (GTDB taxonomy): domain Bacteria; phylum Bacillota; class Clostridia; order Oscillospirales; family Acutalibacteraceae; genus RGIG3009. The sequence continues at coordinate 12,734 of CAYMHR010000006.1, read as the reverse complement.
AACAACACGGCCACGCGGCGTGCGATTGATAAATCCCAACTGCATAAGATACGGCTCGTATACGTCTTCAATCGTCACCGCTTCTTCACCGATTACCGCCGCCAATGTATCCAATCCAACGGGACCGCCGTTATAGTGCTGGATCATCGCCTGTAGCATGCGACGATCCACCATATCCAGTCCCAGCTCGTCGATTTCCAAACGATCCAGTGCAATTTTCGCCACTTCCGCGGTAATTGCACCGTGATTAAGCACTTGAGCAAAATCACGCACGCGCTTTAGCAAGCGGTTGGCAATACGCGGCGTTCCGCGCGAACGGGATGCGATCTCTAACGAGCCGTCGTGGTCACAGGAAATCCCCAAAATATCGGCGCTTCGCTGTACGATCTGACCCAATTCCTCCGGCGTATACAATTCCAACCGGCAAATAACGCCGAAGCGATCACGTAACGGTGCCGAAAGCTGCCCGGCGCGCGTGGTGGCACCCACCAGAGTAAAACGTGGCAACGGCAAGTGGATCGATGCCGCACCCTGTCCCTTGCCGTTGATAATATCAATGGCGAAATCTTCCATGGCGGGATACAGAATTTCCTCAACCGTCCGCGGAAGCCGGTGAATTTCATCGATAAACAAAACGTCGCCCTGCTCCAAATTCGTCAGCAAAGCAGCCAAATCGCCGGCGCGTTCCAGCGCCGGACCGGAGGTGATACGAAAATTGACCCCCAATTCGTTAGCGATAATCGCCGATAGGGTGGTTTTTCCCAAGCCGGGAGGCCCGTACAGCAACACGTGATCCAGTGGCTCCCCACGCAAATGCGCGGCGTTGATAAAGACGGATAGGTTTTCTTTCACCTTTTCCTGACCGATATAATCGTTCATGGAACGAGGACGCAACGGGTTTTCGCCGTCGTCCTCCGGTAAATATTCCGTTGACATCATGCGATTTTCAAAATCCATTTCATCCATGCCATTCCCTCCTTAACCGCGTTTTCCCAGCTGCTTCAACGCTTGACGTACCAATTCCTCCACGGGCAAAGTATTGTCCAGCTTGCCGACTACCGCCGAAACTTCGCCACTGCTAAAGCCAAGCATTGTTAATGCATTGACGGCATCAACAGCGCCCTGCGAAGCGTTGACCACGCCAACGGAAAGATCAGACTTGGCAACAACGCCTTCGGTTGCCGACGGCAATCCTACCTTATCCTTCAGTTCCAGCACAATACGCTGTGCCAATTTCGGGCCGACACCCTGTGCACGTGCAAATTCCTTGTGATTCCCCGAAGCGGCCGCCAGAGCAACGCGTTCCGGAGTCAGCTCGGACAAAATGGCCAGACCAACCTTGGGACCAACGCCGCTAACCGCCGTTAAAAGGCGAAAACAGCTCAATTCGCCGCGATCGGCAAACCCGAAAAGCTCCATAGCATCCTCGCGCACGTTCAAAAACGTATACAGCATCACTTCTGAACCGATATTCGGAAGTTGTCTGGCGGTGTTGGCCGTAATAAAGCACTGATACCCTACGCCGCCACATTCAATCACCGCATAATTCATTTCACGATGGATCAGCGTTCCGCGCACACTGTAATACATTTCGTCAACCTCTCTTTAAGATTTGCCGCTTTAACGTGGTTCCGCCCATTTGAGCATGACAAATCGCAATCGCCAAAGCATCGGCCGTATCGTCCGGTTTGGGGACCTGCGGCAATCGCAACAGCCGCCGTGTCATTTCCATAACCTGCGGCTTTTGAGCCTGACCAAAGCCGGTCACGGCACTTTTCACTTGCAAAGGGGTGTATTCGTATATGTCAACGCCGGCATTTTGCGCCGCCAGCAAAATCACACCACGTGCTTCAGCCACCTCGATGGCTGTCTTTTGGTTGTTTTGAAAATACAGCTTTTCGATGGCCATCGCCTCCGGCTGATGAGTAATCAGAAGCGACGAAAGCTCGGTATAAATCGTTTGCAAGCGTTTGGAAAACGGTGTTCCTGCCTCGGTGGTGATCGCACCAAAATCCACGGGAATAAACCGTCCTCGCTCATAGCTTAATAATCCCCAGCCGACAATGGCATAGCCGGGATCGATCCCAAAAATTCGCACCGGTACACCCTCTTTAGTGATAATGAAATAGTATATCACATTTCTCGCATCGGTGCAACCACTAATCGACGAATCGCCTCGATCGCCGTTTTCGCGGCGTTCATCGCATTTTCGTCTTGTACGTTGCTCATTCCTGCCGCCTCTCGTTCCTGATTCCAGACCGTATGCAACACGCAACCGGAACGTATGCCGCGTGCTGCCGAAACGACGTACAGTGTGGACGATTCCATTTCCGAAGCTAAACAACCGCCCTTCAACCACGCTTGCCATTTGTTTGTCAGCTCATAGCCGACCGGCGAGGCTTCCGGCGAATGCTGGCCGTAAAACGAATCCTTACATTGCACCACGCCGGTATGTACCGTATAGCCCAGCTTTTTCCCCGCCTCTTTCAGTGCTACCGAAACCGATAAATCCGCCACCGCCGGAAACTCAATCGGTAGGTATTCACGCGACGTTCCTTCGGCACGGATGGCGGCAGTCGCCACAACCAGGTCCCCACCGCATACCGGCAACGCCATGCCGCCGCACGTTCCGACACGAATGATCGTACGAACGCCGCAACGGTACAGCTCTTCCACGCAAATTGCCGTGGAAGGGCCACCAATGCCATGCGACGTAATCAACACGCGCTGTCCTTTTACCATACCGCTCCACGTCGTGTATTCCCGCTTCGTAGCAACAAATTGTGGCTTCTCCAGCAAAGAGGCTATTTGTTCAACACGTCCCGGATCACCGGTGATGATGGCAAATTCGGCCCCTTCCGACGGCAACAAACCAATATGATACATTCGTTCCTCGTTCAACGTCATTCCGCATCACGCCCCTTAAAGCCGTTATTTTTTAAGTATACCAAGAAATGACTTGTCATACAAGCAAATTCTTGGTATACTTATGTAAAAATTTTGTAAAAGGAATCCTTCTATGACCATTCTGTCTGCTCACAATCTTACCAAAAGTTTTGGCAACCGTTGTTTGTTCGAACGGTTGTCTTTTGACGTGGCAGAGCACGACCGTGTGGGCCTGATCGGATCCAACGGTTGCGGAAAAACCACGCTGTTTCGTCTGCTGATTGGAGAGGAAGCGCCGGATTACGGTGATATTTTGCTGTCCAAAAGCACGCGGATCGGTTATTTGGAACAACACACCTTGACCGAAGACGTTACGGTATGGGAAGCGCTGGAAAGCGTGTTCGAACCCTTACGACGTATGGAGCGAGAGCTGGAAAGCATTAACCGCCGGCTGATTCAAAGCGACGACAGTGCCTTAATTGAACGGCAGACACAGCTTCAAGATCGATTCGAAGCGGACGGCGGCCTGTATTTCCGCAGTCGTGTCGCCTCCACGTTGGCCGGTTTGGGATTCGATAACACCTTTTACTCGCGTTCCGTTACCACCTTGAGCGGCGGTCAACGGTCAAAGCTTTCCATGGGAAGGCTACTTCTTTCCAACTCCACGTTACTGTTGCTTGATGAGCCGACCAACCATCTGGATATTGAATCGGTCGAATGGCTGGAAGGCTTTTTACGTAGCTATACCGGCGCTGTCATTGTCATTTCGCACGATCGCTATTTTTTGGACCGTGTTACCACGCGCACTATGGAATTAGCCGGCCAAAAGCTGTACGTTACCAATGGGAATTACACGGAACACAAGGCGCGCCGCGAAAAAGATGAGGAAATCGCACGGCACCACTATAAAACCACGGAACGTGCGATAAAAAAACTGGAAGAAAACATCGCGTTGCTGAAACAATGGAATCGCGAAAAATCCATTCGTGCCGCAGAAAGCCGCGAAAAGCGCCTAGATCGCTTAAAAGAACAACAAATTGAGCCGGAAAAGCGCGAAGCTACCTTGAAATTCGGCTTTAATGCCGCAACAACCAGTGGCAACGAGGTGCTGACGGCCGAAAGCTTAAAAAAAGCCTTCGATCGCCCACTGTTTTCCGATGTTGCCTTTCAACTTCGCCGCGGCGAGCGTGTTTTTTTGCTGGGCCCGAACGGTTGCGGAAAAACCACGCTCTTTCGCCTGATCACCGGTGAGGTAACACCTGACGATGGCTTGATTCGCCTTGGGGCGCGCGTATCGATCGGCTATTACGATCAAATACAGTCACACCTGGATTACGACAAAACGGCGATTGATCAGCTCTGGGATGCCTATCCCACGTTGACGCAAACCGAGCTCCGCAATGCTCTCGCGACGTTTTTGTTTTACGGCGATGAAGTGTTTCAACCGATTCGTCAGTTGAGCGGCGGAGAACGCGCCCGCCTGCTTTTACTTAAGCTCATGCTGGCGCACGACAACCTGCTGTTGCTGGACGAACCGACCAACCACTTGGATATTGCCTCCCGCGAAGCACTGGAAGCCGCTATGGAGCACTACGATGGTACACTGTTCGTGGTATCACACGACCGGTATTTTATCAATCGTATGGCCACGCGGATCCTCAAGCTCTCCGCCAACGGTTGTGAAAGCTATCCCGGCAATTATGACGAGTATATCGAGCGTATCCGATTATCCGAGCCGCCTGAAAGTACCGTTGCATCGCTTCCCGTTAAGGAAAACGCTTACCAAAAGCGCAAGGAAGCGGAGTCTCGCAAGCGTAAGCTGTTGACGCGAATTCGTCGCTGCGAAGATGCCATCGCCGCCGCAGAAGAGCGAATCAACGTGCTGAACCACGAACTGGAGCAGCCGGAAATCGCGTCCAACTACGATAAAATTATGGAACTCACCGGCGCACTGAACGATGAAACAGCGCATTGCGATCAGTTGATGTTGGATTGGGAGGAAGCTCAAGCCGAATTGGAAGCGCTGGAATAAGCATTTTTCGTTTCAAAATGTACTTGTTTGTGGCTTCATAAAAAAATTCGCAAATTTTCTCGTTTTCCTCTTGACAAGCATCGCGCTTTTCGGTATAATACAGCTTGTTCCGCGTTTGCGATTTATGGACGTTTAGCTCAGCTGGTAGAGCATTCGCTTGACGTGCGAAGGGTCAGCGGTTCGAGTCCGTTAACGTCCACCAAAACGAGCTTGTTTTCGTAACAAGCTCGTTTTTATTTTCAATTATATGTAAAAAGGCTTCCCACACACGGGAAGCCTTTTGTATTCTTTCATTCGATCACAATCTCAAACTGTTGCTCCGGTGTTAAATCCACAACCGTGCAATCGTTGGCGTAGGTACATTCGGGCAAAATAATCATGGCGGTTAATTGCTCATTGGTTTTCGGCAGGGGCGCCAAATGCCAAATGGCGGCGTTCAGCTTAACCAAGGTGTGCCGTGGGACGATAAACACTTGAGCCAGATCGGTAACCGGCGTTCCGCCGGAGGCCGGTGCTACGTGCAAAACCATATCGCCATCCAAGGGCATGATCATCTCCCACGTAGTCGTATGATACTCCTGCTGTGTGACGATCATGCGTTCCGGCCGCTTAACGACAATCGGAGAATACCCGACGCGATGTTCACTGTCGGCTGCCAGGCGATCGGGAAAGAATTGATGAATTTCCCCACACAAGGCGTATCCCTGCGGCTGATCCATGGTGTAAAACTGACCGAACGGGGCAAAACCTTCCTGCGAAATCGGCACCGCTTTAATCTGCTTCATAACGCTCTCTCCTGTTCTAAAAAGAATCGTTTAATAATTCCGAAAAATCATAGACATAGTAATCGGAAACGGCTCGGATCTCATTCTCATATTCCGCCGAGGAATCGTCGTAAACGCCGCACACATTCAAGCCGGCTTTCTTGGCGGTTTTGTCCGCGTTGAGATTGTCGTCCAAGAACAATATCTCCCCCACCTCAACGCCCAGTTTTTGTGCCGCCAGGCGATAAATAGCGAGATCGGCTTTGGTGGTATGAAAATCATCGCATGACCACACGTGATCAAACAAATCGAAAATCTCCAACCGCTTCAAGCACGCGTCCAACGTAATATGCGGGCTGGCCGTTAGTACGTTCAAGCTGGCTCCGCGACGCTTTAGCTCGCGAAGAACCGAAATTACGTGGGGCTTTGCAGGAATGTGATACCAATACGCATCCAGCATATACTGCCCCATCAGATCGATCAACGCCTCCACCGACATATCCAACCCCAGCGTTTCACAATAGTAACGAGCGGTGCCCGTCAGACCGAGTGGCGTTATGGTTTTCACAAGGTCTTTTTCATACGCGATACCGTTTTCATCCAAAATACGCAACATAGCCGATACGTAGGTGGGCATAGAATCTACCAAGGTTCCATCAAAATCAAACAGATAGGTTGTCAAAGGGGCATCTCCATTTCGTTTTTTCAGTTGAGAATTAGATTTTAACAATTCCCAAGCCGTCCAATACCGATGAAATCAAAATCAGCACGATGCAGATCGGTGCAACGTATTTAATCACGACGGTAAACAACCATTTTTTGGTAAACTTTCCGCCGAGTTCCATTTCTTCAATCAGCGCTTTCGGCTTGATAACGTACCCGACGAAAATACAAGTCAGCAACGCGACGATGGGCATCAATACGCTGTTGCTTAAGAAATCGAACATGTCGAGGAAGGTCATGCCAAAAACAGTAATATTGCTTAATGTACCGAAGCCGAGCGAAGACGGCAAGCCGAGCAACAGGCTACCGGCAAATACGATCAGGCATGCCTTGCGGCGGTTCCACCCCAGCTTATCCTGAAGCACGGAAACGATGGTTTCCATCAGCGAGATTGAAGAAGTCAAGGCGGCAAAGAATACCAACAGGAAGAACAGCGCACCGACGATGGTGCCGCCGGTCATGGAATCAAACACCTTCGGTAAGGTAACGAACATCAAGCCGGGGCCTTTGCCCAAGGCGGATTCATCACCGCCGGAGAAAGAAAATACCGCCGGGATGACCATAAGACCGGCCAAAAAGGCAATGCCCGTGTCGAAGCCTTCAATCTGATGCACTGACGACTCCAAACGAATATCTTTTTTCATGTAGGAACCGTAGGTGATCATAATTCCCATGGCAATCGACATGGAGTAAAACAACTGACCCATGGCCGCCAGCACGGTAGTGACGGAAAATTTGGAGAAATCGGGAGTCAAATAGTAGGCAACGCCGTCCATGGCGCCCGGCATACACATAACGTAAACCGCGACAAAGATCGTCAACACAACCAACAGCGGCATCATGAACTTGCTAACCTTTTCGATCCCCTTTTCCACGCCGAACAGCACAATCAGCGCTGTTAAGCCGAGAAACAGCAAAAACCATCCGAGAGGCTCAAAGGTACCGCCGATAAAGCTTTCAAAATAACCATCAGCAGCAGAAGCGGCGGCACCGCCGGACACAAATACGGCAAAATATTTGATGACCCAGCCGCCAATCACAGAATAATACGGCAAAATGATGATCGGAACCACCGAAGCCAGCCAGCCGATAAAGCCGTATTTTTTGTTCAACGCACTAAATGCTCCAATTGCGCTTTTCCCCGTTTTGCGACCAATGGCAATTTCGGCACTCATCAGAGCAAAGCCGAGCGTTACCGCCAAAATCAAATACACCAACAGGAAAATACCGCCGCCGTATTTTGCGGCCAAATACGGAAAACGCCAAATGTTTCCCAATCCCACCGCAGAACCGGCTGCCGCCAGTACGAAGCCGATCTTACCGGTAAAGCTACTTCTGTTTTCGCTCATAACAACACCTCACATCAATTTCCTTGTTATTGTACCAAATATTCCATAAAAGGTCAAATACTTTTCGACTTTTACTCAATCTTTTGGGAAATTTCCGCATTGATAAACATACAGCGGCATTTTACCGGAGTAAAATGCCGCTGTGAGCCGTAAATAATATTTAGAAATTAACAAAATAAAATGCAGAAAAGTCACATTCCATATTTTCAACTTCCACGAATTCTTTAAGGCAGTCAATCAAATCGCAAACGCCGACTCTACTCTCCTCCATAAACTCGTTTTGCCCGTCGGTGCTTCCTTCGTAACGATCGCAACTGATGGTATAGTGATCGGAAAACACCGCCGGATCGATGATACCGGTGGCATAGCGCAAGCTTTCGCCGGTATCGCGGAAATATTTGGATGACGTGTACTCATATTTCTTGTTATAGCCGCCGCGCATACAAAGGTAAAAGTTGATGCTCAACGTTTCATCCAACGGGCAATGGAGACAAAATTCGACCCGATCACTGTCGTTCCAATAAGAAATCGAAAAATACTCGCCGTCGTATCCACCGTATTTGGAGGCAGGTTGTTGATAGATGCAATAATCCCCGTTAATTTCGCCGACCTCTAAGGCAAACTCTTTGCAATAAGCAAACAAATCAAACGATTGAGTAGCGGTGGGCTGTGTTTGAGTCGTGGAGGAGTGCGTTTTGACAGTCGTTGCCTTTGTCGTTTTTACAGCGGCAGGGTTCTTTTTTGTCGGCGTCGTGGTGTTGGTTTTTTGGGTACCCTGAGAATCGGAGGCAGCAGTTGTAGCGTCATTGGGCGAAGCGGTAGTCAATTGAGAAATCGTGCCGTGCACGGCAACATCGGTATCGACGTTGCTTTTCTTTCGATCGCCGTTGCTGCTGAAAATGACAACCGCAACTATAGCACCGATCAGCACCAATGCCACAATGGCAATGATGGCAGTGATCCACCCCGCCTTGCCTTTTTGCTTTGGTTCTTGCATCGGTACCGGCGCATCATCGGCAGGGGAATTCCCCAAAATCACGTCGGAAGAAACGTTGAAAATTTTGGACAAAGCCACAATATTATCAATGGTTGGTTGCGTTTGTCCGGTTTCCCAAAGGCTTACGCTTTGTCTTGATACGCCGAGCTTTTCCGCCAATTCATCCTGGGACATATTATTTTCTTTTCTGTACTTTTTAATGTTGTCCGGCAACATCACGTCACATCCTTCGTTTTTACGTTACTGAAAGGGTAACACAATTTGCACTTGCAAGCAATACAAAGTACTTTGAATTTTGTCAAGTGGCGCTTGCTTTTTGCAAAAACGACGACATTTCTCCTTGCAGTGTGTCCAAACGATTGCATTTATGGCTATAAGAACGGCACTGTTTTCGAATTCGTTATTTTCCGTCGGCTTTCATCGTCACGATCGCCATCGGTACGCCGAAGCCGACAAACGAGAAAGCGAAAACAAAAAGCCAGGCAGCCACGTCCATAATTACCGCTACGGCTTGTGCACCGTCGCAAATCCACGTGAACAAAACCGCAAACAGAAACATGGCCGCTGTAAAGCCCACGGAAAACAGCGTTCCGAAGATCAGAAACAGTGTGAAAAACCGACGCCAAGAGTGAGAAATCACCCCGTCGGCTTCTTTTTCTGCAACGGTAAGCTTTTTACATTCGGCGCGTTTAGCGGCAACCGATACTACCGTTTGTAATTCCGTATTTTCGTCCAGCGATTCGGAGTAATAGGTTTGCTTACACAAGCGCCTTCCACCGGCATTAAAGCAACAAGAGTAAATATCCTTCACCGTTTCATGCGCCTTCGGGAAGGCGGTTCCGCATGCAAAATCAATTGAAATTGCATTTACCGGCGAGAAGCACTCGGTGCAGTGAATCCAGTATTCCGCCGAACGCGTCATTCCCACCCAGTAGGAAACGTCGTAGCTTTTTTCCAAATGAATGCCGCGCATGGGACCAACCTTTCGAAACGTCGGATAAACGCCGTCATACCCGCGCACGTGGAGCTGATCCTCGATCGTTTTCTTCATTTTTTCAAAATCAGCTTGTCGATTTTCCGGGATCATCGATCCCGTATATTCCTCCTGCGAGTCGGCAATGCGGTCGTATAATTCGCGCCAAAGCGGTTCATAAGCAAGACGGTTCAGGTGCTGACGGATGCGGATCAGATTCTTCGGTTCGTGTTGCTTTTCCAACGTTTCCAACGTGGAAACCAGCCGCTTCTTTCCGTACTTTTCAGCGTATTGCTTCAAAAGCGGAAAATCGTATTGCTTCGTCGGATCGAACGTATCCAACAGATTCAATTCCGACAGTAAAGGAAGCAGCGCTTTTTCCTTGGCGTTGATACAGTCCTCCCCCAGTCTGCTTTTTTCCAAAACGTCGAGTGCTATCAAGGATAACGTTTCCCATGGGTCACAAATCATCGGCCGCCGTAGAGCATTAAAGGTTTCCACCTTCACCTCCGCTTCCGTGAACGGAATGACAGTGGGAGTTTCGTTATCTTCCTCAAACTCAGTAATTACACATTTCAAACGATGCCCCTGCTCGTCGTGAAAAATCTGAAACCGATCCGCAATCCTAAAGAATCCATCACGTGGAATGATAGAAACCCACTCGTTTGTGCGTAATATCAGCGTCTTTCGGAAAGCATATCCGTCATACAATACGAAACCAACCGTACCGTCCGTTTGCGCTGCGTACTCCAATCCGCCGGAAAACAGTTCAACAAACGCCGCCTTGGTTTCAGCGGAAAATACGGAAACGCTGTTTTCAAATTTTGCACACTCTTCGGCAGAGCGTTCTTCGTATAAAGTGTGGCAGGCGTAAAAGAAATCCATGAACTCACGATCGGTACGCGAAACATCGAACCACCGCCGGATATCGGGCGAATCGTATTCGTCAACGTCGAAAAAACGCATAATCCAGGAGCGTATTTTTTTCATTTCCTTCGGAGACGCAAGAATCGGATCGATCCCGTGTAATTCCTTTGCGCTAAAATAGATCATCGCCAGCTGTACGATCTGCTCATCGGGGAGCCGCCGCAGCTCAAGCATCAATTCCTCATTAACCATACGATCACGTCCTTTGCGAAAAATAGGCACCGTAGATGAGAGCAATATATTCGTGCAATCGGTTTTTCAAGTCTAAATATACCATTTTCCATTCCGTTTTTCAAGTGATACCGAAAAATAGAGCTATCACGGCGTGCCGGGATAGCTTATTGGGGTTATACAACGAAACGAACTACAGGTCATGCGCCTGCCTTGGTTGTTAACGTAAAAATTGTTCGGTATGTCGATCATTTCTCTGGCAAAAATCAGCATGGATATAAAGGAAGGTCTGCACGCAAATTGATAAACGTCAACCAACTCGTCGCCAATCTCCGCCACGGTTTTGTAAATCATATGATAGCGCAATAACTCTGCGATAATCTGCCCGGCTCTTTCCTCCGAAAACCCAAGTGTTGTGATTAACAGGTTTTCGGTAAAAGCATGAAAGCTCTCACGCTGATACAAAAACACAAGCGTGGTAAATACGTCTTTATTCGCCATAAGCTTAAAAAACTCAGGATAATCTATCCCCTCAAAAAACGCTTTGTGTTTATCTTTTGCATCTGGAACCACCAAAAAATATTGCATTCAGTTAAACAACCCCATCTCTGTATATCCTGAATCCATCAGAATTTGAGAATAGAGTTGGTCGTTTTCGCCATGCGTTTTCGCCTCTTGCTTGAACCGTTCCGGATCGGAAAATATCGTACCGTACAGGGATTGCTCGATCATCCAGCACAGCTCAAACGCCCGCCGAATGCGTTCTTCGGCCTTCAGCTTGGTCATATCTTCCAAAATTACGTTTTGAACGTCAAGAGATTAGCGAATCCGTCTGCCAAACAGCTCGTCGATTGATATGTTAAAATAATCCGCAATTTTTGGCAACAATTCCGTATCGGGCGTGCCTCCGTTTTCCCATTTGGAAACCGCTTGCGCCGTCACTCCAACAAACCTTGCCAACTCCTCTTGCTTAACGCCTTTTGCACGGCGAAGTTCAGCAATACTTTTGCCGATGATCGTCATATCCATAAATTCGCCTCCAAAACCGGTTGCCATCGAAGAATTATTTCTGTTATCATTATAGCACAACGTTCCGTTGTTTTCAACGGAGGTAAAATTGATATAATCAACTGCGATTTGTAAAGCGCCTGTTCGCACCACAACAAAAATTGCAAAATAAAAAGATGTGGGACGGAGAAAAACTTGTCCCACATCGTTTATTGTCGTTGTAGTATACGCTGGCACGTGAAGCAAATGGAATCTAAAAACAATACAAAACTGTAAAGCTTCTCACCTTACCACTTCTGCCCTTTCAAATTTTATCTTGAACGTAAAATCTGTGGGAGAAGAGTCTAAATCCTGCAAATCGATTTCCAAATCATAGCGTCCGTCTTTTTCGGTTAATCGATCTGCCAGCCACCAAACATTTTTCCTTCCCTGCAGTTCAATCGTATTCGTCATTATTTTGAAATTAAACAGTTTAATTTCTTTGATACCTTGTTCATACAACGCACCCGACGCATCGATTGTGAGCAACATAAGGTTTCTGTCATAAGAACTTTTCTTTCCGAGAAATCGATGATAATCAAACGGAAACTCAAAGCACTCAACGTTGACAATACAGGCATCGTGCAAGCCCTTCACCCAATACCAATCCGGCGGATTGTCGGGATAAGACGACATATAAAGCTTCGCCATGAATCATCACCTCGCATAATGACGCATATCAATTTTTCAGATTGTGTGAAAATAAGGCACCTCGAAAGGAGGTGCCTTATTTTGGAGCTACTAACCAGAGTCGAACTGGTGACCTCATCCTTACCAAGGATGCGCTCTACCTACTGAGCTATAGCAGCATATGGCGACCCGGAACGGGCTCGAACCGTCGACCTCTAGCGTGACAGGCTAGCGT
>CAYMHR010000005.1:0-64699 GCA_964390295.1 uncultured Eubacteriales bacterium | reverse complement strand
GCAGCGGTCTCCAAAACCGCGTGCCGAGGGTTCAAGTCCTTCTGCCCCTGCCAAACGAAAATCCGAACCTTGCACTTGGTAGTGTCGGGTTCGGATTTTTGTTACGTTTTTCCTCGTAAAAGCTATTATCCCGTTATCCCGTGGTACGCGCTATTCAGGCTTCTCCTCGCTTAAATGGGCTTCGCCCCATTTGGCAAGCTCGGTAAATACCGGTAACAGTGCTTTGCCTTTTTCGGTCAGAGAATATTCCACGTGCGGCGGTATTTCGTTAAACTGTTCCCGGTGAACGATCTCCAAGCGCTCCAAGTCGCGCAGGGTGTTGGTCAGCATCGTATTGGTGATGCCGGGTACCGATCGTTTCAGCTCACCGAAACGGCAGACGTTGTTTTTGCAAAGCGCGTAAATAACGTGCGTGCGCCATTTCCCGTTGAGCAACTCCAGTGTGCGGCGCATCGGGCACCGCTCACTGACGCTCGTCGTCATCACGTGGTTCAGATATTCTTCCGGTGTTAATGTCTGTTTCATGTGTCCCTCCGGTATGCTTTTTCGTACCAAGTATGTTTTTTCTGCGTACTTGTGTCGGTTTTTCATATATAGTATAATTTTTATACTGCAAATTGTCAAGGAGGAGCTTGTATGAAAACCGCTATCGTATATTATTCCAAGCATCACGGCAACACCAAAAAGCTACTGGATGCCATTGCCAAAGAGCACGAGGTCACGCTGATCGACGTTACCGCCGAACCGCAGGCGGACCTGACACCGTTTGATCGCATCGGTTTTGCTTCGGGCATTTATTATTCCAAATTTCAAAAGGCGTTGCTCAAATTTGCCGAGCAACGTCTTCCGGAGGGGAAAGAGACCTTCTTTTTGTACACCTACGGTGCCGAAAAGCAGGGCTACACCAAGGCGATCGAGGAAGCCGTGGAAAAGCACCATGCCAAAATCCGCGGTGCCTATGGTTGCCTGGGCTTCAACACCTTTGGACCGTTCAAGCTGATTGGCGGCATGGCCAAGGGGCACCCCACTTCCGATGAAATTGAAAAAGCGGTTCGCTTTTATGAATCGTTGTAACGAAACGGCACCTTGCCGTTGTACGGCCGATGCTTAAAAACCGGCAGGTCATCCGCGCTCACAGAGTCGATGACCTGCCGGTTGCTTATACCTGTTTTCCTACGTTGTAAGCCTCTTGCATGGCCGCAGAGGTCCTGATTTCGCCCGGCTCATAGGCACCCATGCCGTAAATCACGCCTTTTTCACAAGCATCCTCGATGCAATCGGCGTAGCCGCGGAAACACGCCAGCGTGGTTTCGGCGGCCTCCGGTTCACTGTCAGCGGCAGTGACGATGTAGTACAGCTCCTTGTTTTTAACCTCGGTCCAGCGAGCAACGGTTCGGTCGATGACTGCCTTCAACTGTGCGTCGATCGAATAAAAGTATACCGGGCTGGCCAACACCATCACGTCACAATCGATCATTTTTTGCAGTAGCTCCGCCATGTCGTCGTGAAGGATACAGGTGCCGGTATCGCGGCAGGCGTAGCAGGCGCGGCAATAGCCGATCGTTTTTTCCGAAATGCGGATTTTTTCCACTTGATGTCCGGCTTCTCGCGCGCCTTTGGTAAATTCGTCGCACAGGATATCCGAGTTTCCCTGTCGACGGGGGCTTCCCGATAAAATCAATACGCGCTTACTCACGTTGTTTCTCCTTCCTTGCTGACAAAATTATTTGTTCAAAAGTGGTTGCTTTTTTTTCGGAGGCTGTGCTACAATGGTCACACTGCCACCGGGTAGAAGAATGCTGTAACCGCACCCGTTTGCATGTCGTTAGGTCTTTGAAGACGTGCAAACGGGTGCGGTATATTTTTTTGGAGGCGTGTATATGAAACGACTGGTTCACTATTTTTCACTGTTTGAGCGGATGCTCTGGGTATTGTCGGTGCTGTCGATCGTGTTGTCCTTTTGCTTGTTTGATCGGCGCAATTATCAAACCTTGATTGCTTCGTTGATCGGGGTAACGTCGCTTCTTTTTAATGCCAAGGGGCATCCGTTTGGGCAATTTCTCATGATCGTATTCAGCTTGCTGTACGGTGCGATTTCGTATACCTGTGCCTATTATGGGGAAATGCTGACGTACCTGGGCATGACGATGCCCATGGCACTGTTTGCACTGATTTCGTGGCTGAAGCACCCGTATCATGGCAACAAAGCGGAAGTGGAGGTCAATCGCATCGGTCGCCGGGAGCTTGGATGGATGAGCGTGGCGGCGGTGGCTGTTACGACGTTGTTTTACTTTATCTTAAACTATTTTGATACCGCCAATTTGGCACCCAGCACGGTTTCGGTTACCACCAGCTTTGTAGCGGTCTATCTCACGTTTCGCCGCAGTCCGTACTTTGCTCTGGCGTATGCCGCCAACGATCTGGTGCTGATCGTTTTGTGGGCGTTGGTCAGCGGTGAGGACAGCCGGTACCTCTCGGTGGTCGTTTGCTTCCTCGCCTTCTTGTTCAACGACGTTTACGGTTTCGTGAACTGGCAACGCATGAAAAAGCGGCAAGCCGCTTCAGTCGCCGTGTCGTTGGATGCGGATAGCGTTCATCAAAATATACGCCGCGATCAATAACAGAATGGTGCCGCCGAGCACCAGATACATGACGGGTAGCCCGACTTGCGTGTCAAAAAAGTGGAGGTGGCAATCCACGGTGTCACGCAAGGCGTGAATGGCATCGGCGGGTATTCCGTCCTGTGCCAGCGCGTCGAAAACGCCGCGTAGGGCATGGTTTCGCAGCAACGAGGTGCCGTAGGTGCCGGGAAGTAGGGAAACGACGGTTTGAAGCCCTTCGGAAAACTGCGAAACGGGCATATAGGCACCGCACACAAAGCCGTAACCGGCGCTGACGATGGTGCCGACTGCGGAAATTTGTCCCTGTGAGGACAGGAAAAAGCCGATCACCGATGACAGGGCGGTGCCGAACAGCGACAACAGAACCACGTCCAGCAACAGCAGAAGCACGTCGCCCACCGATAAATACCAGCCGGTTGCCGCCAAATATATCAAACAAATGACGGAGGCAGTCAGGCAGATGATTAGCGTCGTCACCCAAGTAGCTACGTAGTAGCTCATGGCCAGTACGGAGGAACGCACCGGTGAAATGCGCAAATCCTTAATCGTGCCGTTGACCTTATCTTGCGTCATCAGCATATTGGAGCAAAAGGCGACGGTCACGCAGGAGACGGCTAATATGGACGATATCAACTGTCCTCCCACCAAGCCGTTGACCAGAGCTTCCGACAGAACGGTTGAGGCGGGGAAGGAAGCGGTAAAGCTATCCCGATACACGTTTCCAAGGAAAGAAGCGTACAGCACCAGCAGAATGATCGGCGTGATTAATGCCGTGAAAAACATACCCTTATCCTTGAAAAACAGCTTGCAGTTTCTTTGAACCAAAGCGCTCCACGTTTTCATGATTTGACACTTCCTTCCGGCGTCTTTCCGGTCACGGCCAAAAAGACGTCGTCCATTTTTCCTTTGGTGATCTCATAATCCGAAAACAACGCCGGGTGAGCAACGATCAGTTGCGTAGCCGTAGCGGTGTCGGGCACAAAAATGCGAATGGCATTGGAAAGAACCTGATATTCGACGTTGAGCGAACGCACGGCGGACTCGTCGGTGCCGTATAGGGTGATGTAGTCTCCGGTATACGTGTTTTTCAGTTGCAACGGTGTACCTTCGGCAACGATGCGGCCGCTGTCCAAAATGACCACGTAGTCCGCTTCGGCCGCTTCCTCCATGTAGTGCGTGGTTAAAAACACGGTCATGTTTTCGTCACGGCGCAATGCCGCGACGATTTGCCACAGGCGATCGCGCGTTTGCGGGTCCAATCCGGTGGTTGGTTCGTCTAAAATCAGAATACGTGGGCGATGGAGCAGCGCACGGGCAACGTCGATTCGGCGGCGTTGTCCGCCGGAGAGCTTGCCGACGGTGCGTTTGAGTAAATCCTCAAATTCCAGCAGCTTGGCCAGCTCGTCGAGACGCGCTTGAAATTCCTGCCCGAAAATGCCGTACAGAGCGGCGCGGCTTTTCAGATTGTCGTAAACGGTTAGAGCGCTGTCCAGCACCGATTGCTGAAACACCACGCCCAATTCGCGCTTGACGACGTCGGTGCCCCGATCCAAATCGTGCCCGTCGATCGTTACCTTGCCGCCGTCTTTGGCCAGTTGTCCGCATACGATATTGATGGTGGTGGACTTGCCGGCACCGTTGACGCCGAGAAACGCAAACAACTCACCCTCGCGCACGCGAAAGCTGACATCGCGCACCGCCTGCACCTTGCCAAAGGATTTGTACAAATGCTCGATTACCATACTGTTTGCCATATCGCAACACCTCCGAAAATACGGTTTGATCCTGTGAAAGGGAGAAAACCGGCGAAGCAAGTATGCCCGGCTCTGTTCAGAACCGGGCGAGTCGATATCAATCCAAAAAATCCTTGAGCCGTTTGCTGCGGCTGGGGTGGCGCAGTTTGCGCAGGGCTTTGGCCTCAATCTGACGGATGCGCTCACGGGTCACGTCAAACTCCTTGCCGACTTCCTCCAGCGTGCGCGGACGACCGTCCTCCAGGCCGAAGCGCAGTGACAGCACCTTTTCCTCGCGCGGGGTCAGCGTGGCCAGCACGTCGCGCAACTGCTCCTTCAAAAGCAGGTGAGAAGCCGCGTCGGCCGGCGCCAGAGCTTCATCGTCGGGAATAAAATCACCGAGATGGCTGTCCTCTTCTTCACCAATGGGGGTTTCCAGCGAGACCGGTTCCTGCGCGACGCGCATGATCTCGCGCACCTTATCCACCGGCATATCCAGCTCGGCGGCAATTTCTTCGGCAGTCGGTTCGTGACCGTTTTTGTGCAACAACTGACTGGAAACCTTTTTCACCTTATTGATGGTCTCCACCATGTGTACCGGAATACGAATGGTGCGCGCCTGATCGGCGATGGCACGGGTGATGGCCTGGCGAATCCACCAGGTGGCGTAGGTGGAGAACTTATAGCCCTTGGTATAATCGAACTTTTCAACCGCTTTGATTAAGCCGAGATTTCCTTCCTGAATCAGGTCCAAAAACTGCATGCCGCGGCCGACGTACCGCTTGGCGATACTGACGACCAGTCGTAGGTTCGCCTCGGAGAGACGCTTTTTGGCGTAGGGGTTGCCTTCGGCAATTTTAATGGACAGATCGATTTCTTCTTCCGGCGTCAACAACGGTACGCGACCGATTTCTTTCAGATACACCTTGACCGGGTCGTCGGTGACAACGTCGTTTCCGGCGTCGCCGTCGTCCACTTCGGAGGTTTCCAGAACCATGTCCATATCGTTGAAAGCGGTTTCGGTGAAGTCGTCTACGATCTCAACGTTGTAGCTTTCCAAAACCTCGTACAGCTTGTCCATCTGTTCCGGGTCAAAGTCCAGCGTCTCCATCGCGTCCATGAGTTCCTGCGTGGTCAGCTTGCCTTTGGCGCGTCCGGCTTCGATCAATTCGTTGTACACGGTTTTTTTGTCTTTTTTTCCGAGGCCGACGTCCAAGGCTTCTTCTTCGCTTAAGATCGACTCATAGCTGACTTCTTTCAGAATATCGATGTTCTTTTCTGACATTTTTCATTCCTCCGTTAGGACTTCATTTTACGCATGATTTCCAGTTTTTCCTGTATTTGTTCCGGCGTTAGCTCGGTTGGTTCCTTCAGTACCAGCAGTTGATGCTCTTCCTGAATAATGGCGATGTAGTGTCTGGCATCTTCCTCCGTCAGGGTGGCACCGTGCTCCCGCGCTTCGCGCAGCATGCCGGAGATGTACGCCATTTCGTCCGGGTCGTACAGCTCGGCCAATACCGACAGATCGATCAGTGCTCCCTGACGGAACCGTGCCAGCAGGGTTTCGTACACGCCGCGGTTAAATGGCGTTACCACGTCGTCGGGCGACAATTGCCGGGACACTTCGTTGAGATAATCGGGATGCAACAACAGCAGGCCCAACAGCGATTCCTCCGCGCTGGCGGCACGAACGTGCCGTGCGGCATCTGGGTTGACCTTTTTGGTGGTTGCCTCCGAACGACGCAGGACCTGCGACAGTTGTTTTTCCTGTTGTTGCTTCTTTCGCCGTTTCATCTGGTAATCCAGCTGCGCTTTTAGCGCCTCCTTGGACACCGAGAGATCGTTGGCTAGTCGCCCCAAATAAACGTCGCGTTCCACCGGGTCGTACAGCTCGGCCAACAACTGCGTTGCTTCGCGCAGGTACGTGACCTTGCCCTCCGAGGTGTCCAGCAAATGGCGGCTTCCCAGTTCCATCAGCCGATATTCGACGTCGTTTGCCGCACGCTCCAGTAACAGCTTAAACCGTTCGGCACCGTTTCGCTTGATAAACTCGTCCGGGTCTTTCCCGTCGGGGATCGTTACCAGGCGGATCCGCAGACCGGTTTCACGAAGCAATCCAATGGCACGCTGTGCACCCTTTTTGCCCGCCGCGTCGGCGTCGAAGATCAGCACGACTTCGTCGGTGTAGCGCGCCAACAGACGAGCGTGATCGGCGGTAAAGGAGGTGCCCAGTGCCGCCACGGCGTTGGTAAAGCCTGCCTGATGCAGGGCGATGACGTCCATGTAGCCTTCACACAGGATTAGCCGTTCGTGCTTTCCCTGCTTAGCAAAGTTCAGCGCAAACAGATTGTTGGTTTTCTTGAACACCTGCGTTTCGCCGGAATTCAGGTATTTCGGCTTGGAATCATCCAGCACGCGGCCGCCGAAAGCGATGACGTTGCCGCGCACGTCGATGATCGGGATCATAACGCGGTTGCGGAAAATATCGTAAATCCCTTTGCCGTTGCGACTGCGCGCACACAGCCAGGCCAGCACCAGTTCTTCGTCATGGAACCCCTTTTTGCGCAGGTGATCACGCACAAAATCAAAGCTCTGCGGAGCGTAGCCCAAGCCGAAGTGGCGGATCGTGGCATCGGTATAGCCACGGTTGTGATAGTAGTCCAATCCGGTGCGACCCTCGGCGGAATACAGGAAAGCGTGAAACAGGCGTGCCGCTTCGCGGTTGGCTTCCAGAATCCGCATACGCGTTTTGGTGCCGGCATCGGTCAGCTCCCGGTCCGGCATGGCCATGCCGGACCGATCTGCTAAAAACTTGACGGCATCCAGATAGCTTAAATTTTCAATGCGACGGATAAAGGTGATGACATCACCACCGGCGCCGCAACCGAAGCAATAAAAGGAAGCGGTTTCCGGATATAGGTTAAAGGAGGGCGTTTTTTCACCGTGAAACGGGCAAAGCCCGACCAGATTGCGTCCGCGCCGCTTCAGCGAAACGTAGGAGGATACTACGCTTTCGATATCGTTTTTGGCAACCAGCTCCTGCAAAAAGCTGTCGGGTAGCATCGCATCGTCTCCTTTTCGTCTGTATCGTCAGCCAATGGGCCAGCCTTTGGGGATGAACAGGTCGTTATATGCCTTTACGGCGAAGGTGTCGGTCATGCCGGCAATGTAATCACAGGCGGCACGTTCGGCCCCTTCTTGCTGACAAATGGTGTGAAATTCCGCGGGAAGCTGTTCGGGATGCTCCACAAAATGACGGAACAAGCGACCGATAAAGGCATCTACCTTTTTTTCTTCATTCTTGGCGACCGGGTTGTAGTACAGACGCTCGAACATAAACGTATGTAGCGCATCGAAGGCTGCCTGCACCTCCGGTGCCATCCGAATATCGTCGGTGCTGTTTTCGACAATGGAGCCAATCAGCACGTTGAAGCGTTCGTTGCGGCCGGAACCGAGAATGTCGGTGATTTCCGACGGAATGTCCGCTTCGGCAAACACGTCGGCGCGAATGGCGTCGTCGATGTCGTGGTTGATATAGGCCACTTTATCGGCCAGACGAACAATACGTCCCTCCAGCGTTGCGGCCTGCTCGCCGGTGGTGTGATTCAAAATCCCGTCGCGCACCTCCCAAGTGAGGTTCAGCCCTTGACCGTCTTTCTCCAGCAGATCGACGACGCGGACGCTTTGCTCATAGTGACGGAAGCCATTGAGCATGCAGCGGTCCAGCACACGCTCGCCGGCATGACCGAAGGGGGTATGCCCCAGGTCGTGCGCCAAAGCGATGGCCTCCGTCAGGTCTTCGTTCAGCCGCAGAGAGCGAGCGATCGTTCGGGCAATCTGGGAGACCTCCAGCGTATGTGTCAGACGGGTGCGGTAATGATCGCCGACGGGGGAGAGAAACACCTGCGTTTTATGCCGTAACCGGCGAAACGCCTTGCAGTGCAGTACCCGATCGCGGTCGCGCTGAAAATCGGTGCGAAAATCGCAAGGAGTTTCGGCCCGCGCGCGGCCCCGACTTTCGCAGACCAGGGTGGCTTTTGGCGACAAGATTTGCTGTTCGATCTCCTCGGTTCGTAAACGCGGTATCATGTAACCCCACCTTTCCTTATATTATACGTTGGTTGTCCCGTTTTTTCCTGCAAAAACCGTTAATTTTTTTCAAAAAATTCAAAAATCTCATCGTCTTGCCGAAATTGCAGGGTGCCGGCGGAAAATTCGGTTAACTCCCGGTCGAACGCTTCCACGCGGTCCATGGGTAATTGGAGCGAGACCTGCACGAAATCGGCAAAAACGGTGTCGGTGACACGGCCGCCTTGCGAGGCGATCATTGGTACCAGCCGACCGTATTGGGCATAATCGCACTCGATTTGGCCGACGGCGCACAGACGGCGCTCTCCCACGCCGGCGGCATCGATGGCCATCGAGGTGCTTTGCGAATAGGCACGTACCAGGCCACCGGTGCCGAGCAGAATACCGCCGAAATAGCGCGTGACGACGACGACACAGTCGGTCAGACCGCGCTTTTGCAGAGTTTCCAGTACGGGCATGCCGGCGGTACCCTGTGGCTCGCCGTCGTCAGAAAAGCGCTGAACGCCGGAACGCAGTACGTAGGCGTGTACGTTGTGGCGTGCATCCCAAAATTGCTTTTTGCGCGCCGCGATAAACGCCAGCGCTTCCGATTCGTCGGTAACGGGGCAAATGGCGGCGATGAAGCGTGACCGCCGATCGACGTATTCCGCTTCGGCTTCGCCGCGAATGGTAAGATACGTGTGCACGTTCATCACAACACCACCTCCATGACGAGAAAAGGCAGCGCGTTTGCGCTGCCTTTTGCCGTGTTACTTGCTTTCTTTGATACCAAAACGCTTGTTGAAACGATCCACACGACCGCCGGTATCGACCAGCTTCTGTCTGCCGGTGAAGAACGGATGGCACTTGGAGCAGATTTCTACGCGGATGTTCTCCTTGGTAGACGAAGTCTCGATGACCTCACCGCAAGCGCAAGTGATCGTTGTTTTGGCATAGTTGGGATGGATACCCTGTTTCATTCCTGTCACCTCTTTCAGAAGCTGTATTCCCTCGAAGGAAACCTTCGCTGTATTCAATGGCGGAGAGTTAGGGATTTGAACCCTAGGTACGCTATTAACGTACACACGATTTCCAATCGTGCGCCTTCGACCACTCAGCCAACTCTCCGAGTCGCACACACAGTGCTAAACTATTATAATGAATACTGAAGAAAAAATCAAGTCTAAATTTTAATTTTGTAAAACTTTTTTTATAACAGCTCGATTCCGGCTACCGAACAGCGTTCGACCATCTCGTCCGGCCACAGAGATGCCTGCACTTCTCCGATATGCGCTTTGTTCAGGAAGAACATGCAAAGGCGGGACTGACCGATGCCGCCGCCGATCGTATACGGCAGTTCCCCGGCCAACAGGGATTTCTGGAACGGCAGGTCGGCACGATCCGTGCAGCCGGCCACCTCCAGCTGATGCCGCAGAGAGTCTTCGTCCACGCGGATGCCCATGGAGGACACCTCCAGTGCGCGTCCCAACAACGGATAATCAAAGAGAATATCGCCGTTGAGCGTCCAGTCGTCGTAATCGGGAGCACGACCGTCGTGCGGCTTGCCGGAGCGCAGGGCACCGCCGATTTGCATCAGGAATATGGCGCCGTATTCGTGCGCCGCCCGTGCTTCGCGCTCCGAAGCGGTCAGCTCCGGATAGCGATCCTCCAGCTCCTGTGTGGTCAAAAAGGTGATGCGCGGCGGCAACTTTTGCAGCAAAAAGGGGTAGCAGTCGCACACGGTTTTTTCCATGCTGAGAAATGCGGCGTAAATGCGGTTGACAACTGACTTCAACGTGTCAACCGTGCGTTCTTCGCGGCGAATGACCATTTCCCAGTCCCATTGATCGACGTACAGGGAGTGCAGGTTGTCGGTGATTTCGTCGCGGCGGATGGCGTTCATATCGGTATACAATCCCTGACCCACCGGCACGTGATACCGCTTCAGGGCATATCGCTTCCATTTGGCGAGCGAGTGCACCACCTCGGCTACGCGGCCGTTATCGTACCGAAGATCAAAGCTGACCGGACGCTCCACGCCGTTCAGGTTGTCGTTCAGACCAGATTGCGGCAGAACGAACAGCGGGGCGGAAACGCGCGTCAGCGACAAACGCTGTGCGAGCTGCTCCTCAAACCCGTCTTTTAACAGCTTGATCGCTTTTTCCGTTTCCAAAATATCCATGGAGGAACGGTATCCTTCCGGAATGATCAAGCGATACTCGGTACTCATTGTGACCTCATCTCCCCTTGTTGATTGTTACATTTTATCACAGACGTCGACGGATTGCAAGAGCATTTAGCGCCAAGTGCGTTCGCTCCAATCAATGCGATGCGGCTCGACCAAAACCGCACGCACCGGGGCGCCGTCGGCACCGCCGATCTGCAGCGGTGCGGCGATGAGCAGGTAGGGGACATTCTCTTTGGTCTGTGAAAGCTCCAGCCCTTCCAAAATAACGATGCCGGCGCCGAGTAGCTGGCGATGCACCTCGGCGGTATATTCCGGTGCCGCCACCGAAGTTCCCTCCACACCGAGCAGCTCGATCCCGGCACCGGACAGGACGAAGGCGGCGCTGGGCGTTAATTGTACGTCGCCCTTCAGCAGGGTGCGTTTTTTAAGACGGGGCAGCAGTGCCTCTGCCTCGTCACCGAGCAGAACACCGTTACACTCCACCACGGTACACTCACCGATACACCGTTCCAGCGGAATATCGTCGATGGCATCGCCCTCCGGAAAGAAATGGCGTGGTGCATCCATGTGCGTGCCGTTGTGCAGGCAGGCGGTCAACTGGGTGGTATTGCAGGTATCACCCAGTGCCATGTTGGAAAGCAACGTGACGCTGGGCTTCGGATCGCCGGGATAAACCGGTGCCGTCAGCAGATCGCGAGTAATGTTCAGAATATCCATATCGTTCACACCTCGGTATTATCATAGCGGATATTGGGCGGTAATGCAATCTTTTTTCACGTTGTTTGCGTGTTTTTTGATTTTTTACTTGACATTCCGTGCGATTTTGTTATAATAGTTGTCGCAGTTAAAAATCCGGGTGTAGCGCAGATTGGTAGCGCGCTTGAATGGGGTTCAAGAGGCCGCAGGTTCGACTCCTGTCACTCGGACCACGGAGACCGTCCTGTCGACAGGGCGGTCTTTTTGCTATAATAGGAGGAACGGATATGTTTGATGCAGAGCAGGTAAAACAGGATTGTGTTGCGTGGATCCGCGCGTTTTTTGAACAGAACGGCCCCGATTGTAACGCGGTCGTCGGTATTTCCGGCGGTAAGGACAGTTCGGTAGCGGCGGCACTCTGCGTAGAGGCACTCGGACGGGAACGCGTGATCGGCGTGTTGATGCCGCAGGGCGAACAGCACGACATCGATATGGCTTATCGGTTGGTTCATCACCTGCAGATTCGGCATTACGTGGTCAATATCGGTGAAACGGTGGAGGCACTTTTGGCGAGCTTGCCTGCCGATCTTCCCTTGACGGC
The DNA here is from genome assembly GCA_964390295.1 of uncultured Eubacteriales bacterium. Lineage (GTDB taxonomy): Bacteria > Bacillota > Clostridia > Oscillospirales > Acutalibacteraceae > RGIG3009. Next base: position 52,792 of record CAYMHR010000005.1, on the reverse strand, counting down.
ACAGTCGCGCCAAAATCTGCCGCCGCGTATCCGGATGTCCACGCTGTACGCCGTGTCACAAAGCTGTAACGGCCGCGTGTGCAATACCTGTAATCTGTCCGAGGACTGGGTGGGGTATTCCACCCGCTACGGCGACTCGGTGGGGGATTTTTCACCCATGTCGCATTTGACGGTGACGGAGGTAAAGCAACTAGGTCATTTGCTGGGCTTGCCGACAGAGCTGGTGGAAAAAACGCCGATCGACGGCTTGTGTGGTAAGAGCGACGAGGACAACCTCGGCTTCACCTACGCCGTGCTGGATCGGTATATTCGTACCGGCGAAATCGACGATCCGGAAACCAAGGCGATCATTGATCGCAAGCATTGCAACAACCAATTCAAGCTGGAACTGATGCCGGCGTTTCAGCCCCGCACGTGAGCGCTGAGCCGAAACGGAAAAACGTTAATATTTGTTCACAATTTCTGTGCGGCTTTGCGTTATAATGCTTGTTACGTCATGATGGAGCGGTGATACTATGGAGCAAAAGAAAACGTCGTGGCTGTATCGGCTGATACGTAAAATCGTGTACCGGGTGTATCCGAAGATACAAGTACGGGGACTGGAAAATCTGCCGGATGAGCCGTCGATTGTCGTGGGGAATCACAGCCAGCTGCATGGCCCCATTATCAGCGAGCTGCATTTCCCCGGCAACAATTACACGTGGTGTGTCGGGCAGATGATGAAGCTGAAGGAAGTGCCGGCGTATGCGTTTCGGGATTTCTGGTCGGCCAAGCCGTGGTATAGTCGGTGGCTTTATAAAATCGCTTCGTACCTGATCGCCCCGTTGTCGGTGGTGCTGTTTAACAACGCACGAACTATTGCCGTGTATCGGGATGCGCGCCTGTTTTCCACCTTTAAGCAAACGGTGAAGCGCTTGCAGGAAGGAAACCACGTGGTAATTTTCCCGGAGCATAATCAAAAGTGCAATAATATCGTGTACGAATTTGAGGATCGCTTCATCGACGTTGCCAAGCTGTATTACAAAAAGACCGGAAAAGAACTGCAGTTCGTTCCGGCGTATCTGGCACCGAAGCTGAAACAGATGTATTTTGGCAAGCCGATTCGGTTTTGCGCCGATCGTCCGATCGAGGAGGAGCGCACGCGTATTTGTGCGTATTTATCGGAAACGATTACCGAAACGGCACGCGCGTTGCCAGAGCACGTCGTGATACCGTATGCCAATATTCCCAAGCGGGAGTATCCCTCGAACAAGATCATGGAGGCACAGGATCATGCGAAAACCGGTTGTTGATTATCGCAAGTTCCGGTTGTCCAAGCTGAATACGCCGGAGTTTTCCCATTTGTGGTTGTTGCTCGGCTGGGTCGGATATTTTCTGATGTATCTGATCACCGAGAACTTTATTGCTCCGGAGCGGTGCTACGTTATGCACAGCCGCGTGGACGATCTGATCCCGTTTTGCGAGATATTCGTCATTCCGTACGTGTTTTGGTATTTGCTGATCGTGATTTCTCTGCTGTACTTTTTGCTGTACAACGTGCAGGGCTTTCGTCAACTGCAAACCTTTATCATCGTCACGCAGGTGGTGGCGATGGCGATCTACATTGTGTTCCCAAATCGGCAAGACCTGCGACCGGAGACGTTCCCACGGGACAATTTGCTGACCGATTGCATAGGATTTCTGTATCACTTTGACACCGATACCAACGTTTGCCCGTCGTTGCACGTGGCCTATTCCATCGGGATCGCTTCGGTTTGGTTGAAGGAAAAGCCGGTGGGACGCGGCTGGAAAGCAGCGATCGTCATTATCGTCGGTGTGATTTGTGCGTCTACCATGCTGATTAAGCAGCATTCCTTCTACGACTTTTTGGCCGCCCTGCCGGTGTGCGTTTTGGCGGAATGTATTGCCTTCGGCAAGTCCTATTGGAAGCCCCGACTTCAAAAGAAAACTGCATAAAGCCGCTTTCGCGGAGGATAGCATCGTGCCGAAACGCACGATGCTTTTTTCTTGACAAAGCGCGCACAGGTGGTTATACTTAATAAAGTACTTAATTAAATCTTGACTACAAAGGGGCGATTTGGTGGAACGGCCACGCAAGACGCTGATGATGGCGTTATCCAGAGCGCAAAAGGAATGGATTCGCCACATGCGGCGGTGTGCGCTGGAGGTGGGGATTCCCGATTCCTATCGGACGGTAATCCTGTTTTTATCACGGCATCCGGGCGCCAATCAAAAAATGCTGGCGGAGTTTTCCGACAAGACGACCGCCGCGATCAATCAAACGGTGAAGGAGATGCTGGCCGGGCAATATATCCGCAAGGAAACGGACGAGACCGATCAGCGGTACACCAAGCTGTTTTTGACGGACAAGGGACAGCAAAAAGCCGAGCTTTTGCGAAACCGGCTGGGGCAATCGGATGATAAGATCACCGCGGCCGTTACCGAAGAAAAGGAGCGGGAGTTGATCGCCATGCTGGACGAACTGTATCGCGTTATACGGGAGGATTTGTAAATGCTGAAATACATTAAAAAGTACTGGATATTCTGCCTGATCGCTCCGCTGTTTATGGTGGGCGAGGTGGCCATGGACCTGTTGCAACCGGACTTGATGGCGCAGATCGTCGACGACGGTGTACTGCAAAACAATTTCGAGCTGATCTTGACCGTGGGATTGAAAATGATTCTGCTGGTGATGATCGGCGGCTGTTGCGGCATTTTGTGCGGTGTGTTTGCCAATCTGGCGGCGCAACGGTTCGGCAACGATCTGCGTAAGGATTTGTTTGCGCGCATTATGAATTTGTCCTTTCAACAAACGGATAAGTTCTCGACCGGCTCGCTGGTAACGCGCCTGACCAACGACGTGACGCAGGTGCAGAACATGGTGATGATGCTGGTGCGCGGCTTCGTTCGTAATATGGTGATGTTTATCGGCGGCATTTATATGTTGTACCTGCAGTCACCGAAATTTGCGTTGATCGCCGCTTGCGGCTTGCCGTTTATCGTACTCTTCGTCGTGCTGTTCTTAAAAAAGGCGGCACCGATGTTTTCGGTCGTACAGAAAAAACTGGACGGCATCAACAACGTGATGCAGGAGGACGTGGCCGGAGCGCGCGTCGTGAAGGCGTACGTTAAGGAAGAACACGAGTTGAAGCGCTTTGATGAGGCCAACAGTGCGCTGTGTGACGTTAGCTTGCGCGCCCAAACGTTGCTCGCCTTTATGGGCCCGTGCATGAATATCGTACTAAACGTTTGTGTGATCGCCGTGATTGTCGTGGGTGGCTTGACCGTGCAGGGCGGCGGCAGTATGACACCCGGTCGCGTGATGGCCGGTATCACGTATTTGGCGCAGATTTTGCACGGCATTACTTTTATGGCCAACATTTTCCAAACCTTTACCCGTGCCAAGGCCTCCAGTGATCGTATTCAAGAGGTGTTAAGCTCGCCGGAGGTGATCCTGAACGGCTCTTTCGATGGGGAAACGAGCGAGTGCGGCAAGATCGAATTTCGGCACGTCAGCTTCGCGTATCCGAACACGTCCGGTGTTCCGGTGCTGGAGGACGTTTCGTTCACCGTGGAGCCGGGTGAGACGCTGGCGATTATCGGCGCGACCGGCAGTGGCAAGTCCTCGCTGGTCAATCTGATTCCGCGTTTCTACGATGCCGGACAGGGTGAGGTCTTGGTAGACGGCATCAACGTGCGCGAGTATGATCTTCAGGTGTTACGCCGTCGTATTTCCGTGGTGTTGCAGAAGGCGGAGCTGTATTCCCGTTCGATTGAGTCTAATATCCGCTGGGGCAAGCCGGAGGCAACGCCGTGGGAGATTAAAAAAGCCGCCGAAATTGCGCAGGCGGACGAGTTTATCTGCGCGACCGAGCAGGGCTATTACACACCGGTGACAGAAGGCGGGCACTCGCTGTCGGGCGGTCAGAAGCAACGCATTTCCATCTCGCGTGCCGTACTGAAGCAGCATGAAATTTTGATTTTCGACGATGCGACCAGTGCGCTGGATTTGAAAACGGAGGCTCAACTGTACGAGGCGTTGCGCCGGGAATGTCCGGATGCCACGAAGATCATCATTGCCCAGCGTATTGCCTCGGTCAAGGGCGCCAATCGAATCGCCGTGCTGGATCATGGACGGATTGCAACCATGGGAACACACGAGGAGCTACTGCGCGATTCGCAACTGTATCGTGATATTTATGCGTCACAGCTCAAGGAAGGGGGCGCGGAGCATGTTGGATAAGGAACGGACGTTGCCTCGCGGCTTTGAAGCTGGCACCGGAGCGGTGCCGCCGGACGCTCGGTATCAGGCGGCCGATCCTAAAAAAGGGATGCCGCCGATGGGCTTGCACGGCCCTCGGCGCGGTCCCGGCGGCATGGGGCAGGCCGTGGAAAAGCCGATCAACGTCAAGCAGACTCTGAAGCGTTTATTGACGTATTTTAAGCAAGCCAAGCGCTTGCTGATTGCGCTGATGTGCGCCGTGGTTTTGGTGACGTTGGCAGCTTTGCTGGCGCCGGCCCTGCAGGGCGAAGCCATCGATGCGATCGGCACGGCGGACTGGAACGAATTATACCGATGCATCCTTTTGCTGGCGATCGTGTACGCCGTCAATATCGTGTTCGGGCTGTTGCAATCGCTGATGGCGGCACGGTTGAGCCAAAGCATCGTCAAGCGAATGCGGTACGACCTGTTCAAAAAGATCGATTATTTGTCGATCAAGTACCTGGATACTCACTCGAACGGCGATATTATGAGCCGCATGACGAACGACGTGGAGAACGTATCCAACACGGTTTCGCAGAGCCTCGGCTCGCTGATCTCCGGCGTTTTAACAGTCGTCGGCACCGTGGCGATCATGTTTTACTATTGCTGGCAGTTGACGCTGATCACGATGCTGACCGTGATTTTGACGGTATTCGTTACCAAAAAGATGTCCACCGTCATGCGGAAGGTGTATCGCCGCCGTTCGGAAATTCTGGGGCGGCTAAACGGTCATTCCGAAGAAATGATCACTGGCTACAAGTCCATCGTTGCTTACAACAAGCAGGGGGACGTGATGAAGGAGTTTAACGACACCTCGGACGAGCTGACCCGTGTGAGCATCAAGGCGGAAATTCTCGGAGGCTCGATGGGGCCGATTATGAATTGCATTTCCAACGTCAGCTTTGTGATTGTGGCGGCATTCGGCGGCTATTTTGCCTATCTCGGCTGGATATCCATCGGTGTCATTTCTGCCTTTGTGATTTATGCCAAGCAATTTTCCCGCCCGATCAATGAAATCGCCCAGTTATACGGTTCGGTACAAACGGCTATGGCCGGTGCCGAGAGGGTATTTGCCTTGATGGATCAGCCGGATGAGGACAATAGCGGTACGTTGGATATGAAGCAGGTGCGTGGCGAAATCACCTTCCGAAACGTTGATTTTTCGTATTTACCCGGCAAGCAGGTGCTGTATGACTTCAATCTGGATGTAAAGCCGGGGCAGAAGATCGCGTTGGTTGGCGCGACCGGCAGCGGCAAAACGACGGTGGTAAATCTGCTGATGCGATTTTATCCGGTGGATTCCGGTGAAATTTTGATCGATGGTGTCAACGTTCGGGATATTTGCCGGGACGAGCTGCGTCACAACATTGCCATCGTGTTGCAGGATACGGTGCTGTTTTCCGATACGATTGCCAACAATATCAAGTATGCCGATCCGACGGCGTCCGACGAAGCTATGTATCATGCCGCGGATATGAGCAATTCACGGTACTTTATCGAGCGATTGCCGGAGCAGTATCAAACGATGCTGAAGCAGGCGGGAGCCGGTTTGTCACAAGGGCAACGACAGTTGTTGACCATCGCTCGCGCCGTGCTGGCCGATCCCAAAATTTTGATTTTGGATGAAGCGACCTCGTCGGTAGATACGCGCACCGAGCAGAGGATTCAGGATGCGATGGTGAAGCTGATGAAGGATCGCACCAGCCTGATTATTGCCCACCGCCTTTCTACCGTGCGTGATGCCGACGTGATCGTGGTGATGGACAACGGCCGCGTTGTGGAAATGGGCAATCACGAAGAGCTGTTGGCACGTCAGGGACGATATTATACGCTGTACATGACCCAGTTCGCCGGTAATGAGATTTAACTTGACCTCTTCCGACACGTGCGGTATACTGATAGAAAACAAAGCAAAGGAGCCGTAAACAAATATGTTGAAAAAATATTGGCCCACCGCTTATAAGGTGGAAAAGGGCGACGTCAATTCGCTGGTCCTTCAGATCGTCATTTTGGCAGTGGTTTGTATTGTTGCCGGAGCGTTGATTGGCATTTTGGCAAAAATCCCGGTATTGGGTGTCTTGATCGGTATTGTGGGCTCCTTGGTAGACGTATACGGCCTTGTCGGCATTTTACTGTGTGTGCTGAAGTATCTCGGAAAGATAGAATGAGAAATGCGAAAAGCAACTCCGAAGCAAAGCTTCGGAGCTGCTTTTTTGCTGGTCGTGATATGCTTAACCTAAAATAAGCGAAGATAGGCAAACTCCAAACCGACACGAAAGAGGTGCGATAGCATAGAAAGAAAGGACTTACAAGAGCACTGGGGTATGCTAAAATATAAGCAATATCAAGAAAGTACAGGGTGATCGCATGAAAAGAGCATTGGCGCTGTGCCTGGCAACGGTTATGTTGACGTCGCTGTGTGCCTGCGGTAAAGCAGAAGCACCGGCTTCCACGGCGACCGGCGCGACTTCGTCGAAAACGGTCACGACGGTGGAACCGACAACCACGGAGCCGGCGGGCGACGTCGTACCTACGGGAGAGGTGAACTCGGTGACAACAACGACGGAAGCTACGATTGTGACGGATTCGACGGCGAAGCCGACCGGCGGAACGACGGGCACCGTTTTGAAAACTTCTGCCACGACCAAAACGAAAGTGACGAAAACGACGACTACGACGAAGCCGGTTTCCTACGGGGTAACGCTGCTGGGCCCGGATGACGGTACGGTGATTGACCCCATGGCATCCGTCATACGAGAATATATGGCGATTACCGATGACGACGAAGCGGCGGTGTTTTGGCTGGGCGAGTATACGGAAAACGACGTCGGTGCCAGCTTCACCATCACGTGGAAATCCCGTGCACGGTCAGTGTATCAGGTGGCGTGGGCGGATAACGCTCAACTGAAAAATGCCAAAACCGTCACGATAACCGGCGACAGCCTATCCCTTACCGGCTTGACGCACGGCAGTGATTGCTATTTTCAAGTGACCGATCTCAGCACGAAAAAGCAGTCGGAAATTCGACGCGTTCATATTGAGGCCGGTCAGGTGCGCTGGATCAACGCTGAAGGCTCACGCAACGTGCGCGATCTCGGCGGATGGAAAACCGCGAGCGGCAAAACGGTGCGGTATGGGATGCTGTATCGCGGTGCCGGTCTGGACGGGCATAAGGACTATAAGCTGACGTCGTTGGGACAACAACAGTTTCGCGATATGCTGGGCATCAAAACTCAAATCGATCTGCGCGGATCGGACGACGGTGACAACGGTGCCCAATCCACCAGCGATTTTGGCGGTGCCTACGTAAAAGCACCGTTGGAGCAGTACGACTATATCTTTAAGAGCACGGAAAGTCAGCAATCGCTCAAAAAAATCTTTGAAGTGCTTGCGGATGAAGCCAATTATCCGATTTATTTTCACTGCAATTACGGCTCGGATCGTACCGGTACGCTGGCATTTCTCATTAACGGCTTGCTGGGCGTTTCGCAGGATGACCTGACGCGCGATTTTGAGCTGACCGGGTTTGCCATCGGCAAGCGGTTGCGTTCGGAAATTGTGACGAACAGTGGCACCGCCAAGTGGAAAGCGTCCGGCGTGATGCAGTCGGGCGGTGGCAACTATATCGCTTGGGGACCGTTGCACGATCGGATGTTGGCAGAGTACGGCACCGGCGACGGGAAATTGTCCTCGGCAATCGAAAACTTTTTGAAAGCCCAATACGGCGTGACGCAGACACAGATCAACGAGGTGCGCCGTCTGATGTTGCAGTAAACTGAAACGAAAGCACCGCCCACGGCGGTACTTTAGACTGTAGACAAAGTCTGTTTTTGGTTCCCCTTGTCAGGGGAGCTGTCGCCGAAGGTGACTGAGGGGTAGTTAAAAAGGTTTTATTAAAGCATTTCTCTCCCTCCGTCACGGCAAAGCCGTGACACCTCCCTCGTCAGAGGGAGGCAAAGTACAGTTTGTCGACAATTTCAAGCACCGCCATAGGCGGTGCTTTTCTCTTGCTTTCGGCGGAAAACCGGTGTATAATGGCGATACAAGGGAGAGATGCGGTGGTGGCCAAGGCGTGGGTTGAGACGATTCGCGGCAACGGTCAGCTGATCGCCGGCGGACGCGAGGGCTTGCAGGGGGTCATGTTGGCAAATGCTATGCAGCTTTCCGCGTTTTTGGGTCAGGAGATTACCTTGCCGCTGGATGACGAGCTGTACTATACCGAGCTGATGAAGCGCGTAGCCACGTCACGGCACAAAACCGGTGTAAAAGCGCAGTTTGCGAGTACGCAGGGCACGTTTGCCGGTAGTAATTAAGAGGAAAGAGGCTTCTAAAGCAACGCTTCAGAAGCCTCTTTGTGTGTCGTTCAAAGCACGTATTCTACCAACAGAATAGCGGCGCTGATGACTAACAGTACGATGCCCACCACGCGGTTGAGTGTGGCAGTGGGGGCGCGGTTGGCAATCCGCGCGGCAATTCTGGCCCACAGCAACGTAAATGCAATACAGGCGATCAGACAGAACAGGTCCGGCATGCCGCCGATGGCAAAGTGGCTGACGGCACCCGTCAGTGCGGTAAAGGTCATGATAAAGACGCTGGTTCCGACTGCACATTTCAGCTCGTAGCCAAGCACTGAGGTGAGGATCAGTAGCATCATCATGCCGCCACCGGCACCAACGAAGCCACAGATCAGACCGATCAAAATACCGGAAATGATGGATTGGATGAATCGCTTGCGACGCGAGACTGCCTCCATGGATTCTTTGGTGGTCATGACCGGCTTAATGATAAACTTAATACCTAAAATCAACGTCATCAAGGCTGAGGTGCTGCTCATGGCGCTGTTGGGAAGCAGGCTGGCGAGATAACTGCCAACGGTGGTGAATACTAAAATGGAGGCCATCATCACCAATCCGTTTTTGACATCCAGATGCTTGTTGCGGTGATAGGTGTAGGCGCTGACGGCGCTGGCAAGAACGTCACTGGCCAGTGCAATGCCGACGGCCTCGTAAGCGGGAACGCCCAAAAAGGTAATGAGCAGGGGGGTGATAACGGCGGCGGCACCCATGCCGGCAAAGCCGGTACCGATGCCGGCACCGGCACCGGCAACAAAGCACACCAGTAGCTTGATCAAAATCTCCATGATAATCTCCTTGTGCAAAATTCCTGTTAATGGTAGCACGCCGGAGAGAAAATGGCAAGTGCCAAGGTGTAAACTTTGTGTAAACGTCACTCCGGAGCGGCCCATGCAATGCGGATCAAAATCAGTCCCCAAGAACAAATCGTTCTTGGGGATTTTTTCGGCACGTAAGCTCTATAAAAAGAAAGCCCCGAGAACGGACCGTTCTTGGGACTTTGGAGCTGGCAGACGGACTTGAACCCCCGACCTGCTGATTACAAATCAGCTGCTCTACCAACTGAGCTATGCCAGCATCTGTGCGGCGGATAATGGATGAAGTATACCATACCCGCCGCGGCTTGTCAAGGAAAAAGTGTGGTCATCGGCTGTATTGTGAAAGCAATTCGTGCTTTTGATCCCACAGAGCCTGCGACAAATCGACGTAATACTTGTGGGGGTTTTCAAACCGCAATACTTCATCCCACACGGTGGTCATTTGCTGCCGACAATAGGAACGAATCTCGTCCACCGAAGGCGATTCGTAGACGCATTTTCCGTGGTCGAAGATGCGGCGGCGCAGCGGGACGGCTTTGAAGTTTTCAATGGTTTTCCGCTTCCAGACGTGCTCCGGATCAAAAATCTCATAGGGTTTCGTATCGTCGATCACTTCGTCGTGCAGAGTGATGACGTCGGCAATGGCCTTGCCCGTTTCGCGATCGTACAGACGCCACAGCTTTTTGAAGCCGGGGTTGGTGATCTTTGCCACGTTTTCACTCACCTTAATGCGCGGAACGATGGCACCGTCGTGTTCTACCGCCGCCAGCTTATACACGCCGCCGAACACCGGGTCGCTGGAGGCGGTGATGAGCCGCTCACCGACGCCGAAGCTGTCAATGCAGGCGCCCTGCGCGATCATGTCGCGTATGATGATCTCGTCCAGCGAGTTGGAGGCGCAGATTTTGCAATCGGGGAAGCCGGCCTCGTCCAGCATCTTGCGCGCTTTTTTGGTCAGATAGGTGATGTCGCCGGAATCCAAACGGATGCCCTGGGGACGGTAGCCGCGTGGAAGCAATACGTCGTTAAACACCCGAATCGCATTGGGAATACCGGATTTCAGGACGTTGTAGGTGTCTACCAGCAGCGTGCAGGATTGCGGATAGACCTCGGCGTAGGCCTTGAAGGCTTCGTATTCGCTGTCGAACAACTGAACCCAACTGTGGGCCATGGTACCGAGTGCCGGAATACCGAATTCGCGGTCGGCGATGGTGCAGGCGGTGCCGTCGCAACCGCCGATATACGCGGCGCGGGCACCGTAAACGGCGCCGTTGAAGCCCTGCGCGCGGCGCGAGCCGAATTCCATCACGGCACGACCGCCGGCGGCGCGAACGATGCGGTTAGCCTTGGTGGCGATGAGCGACTGATGGTTAATTGCCAGCAAGACCATGGTTTCGATGAACTGCGCCTGCATAGCCGGTCCGCGTACCGTTACCAGCGGCTCGTATGGAAAAATGGGGGTACCTTCCGGCACGGCCCATACGTCACAGGCAAAATGAAAATCGGCAAGGTACTCTAAAAACTTCTCGCTGAACAGCTTTTTACTGCGAAGATAGGCAATATCGTCGGCGGAGAAGGAGAGGTTTTTCAAATAATGAATGATTTGTTCCAGCCCGGCCATAATGGCAACGCCGCCACCATCGGGGACGGTGCGAAAAAACATATCGAAGTAGACCGTCTGTTCGCCGTGCCCTTTTTCAAAAAAGCCGTTCGCCATGGTGATCTCGTAAAAATCGGTCAGCATGGTGAGGTTTTCTTTGCCGTATTCGTTGGTCATAATTGCACATCCTTTTTATCGTTTGCCACAGTAGCAGCGGTTATATTCATTCATGCAGTGGGTGATGATGCGTACCGCTTCGGCACGGTTCATCACTTCGTCGACCGCCGTGCTCTTGTCCTCCAACGATTTATATACCGTGAAGAAGTGGCGAATTTCATCGAAGGTGTGACGGGGAAGGTCACCCATGTCCTGATAGGAGGACATCGACGGATCACGGAACGGGACGGCGATGATTTTTTCGTCGATGGATTCGTCGTCGGTCATTTTGATAACACCAATCGGATAGCACTGCACCAACGTCATGGGCGCAATATCCTCCTGACACAGAACCAAAACGTCCAGCGGATCGCCGTCGTCGGCATAGGTGCGGGGGATAAAGCCGTAGTTGGCAGGGTAGTGTGTGGCGGTATACAGCACGCGATCCAGCCGCAACAGGCCGGTTTCTTTATCCATTTCGTACTTGTTTTTACCGCCCTTCGGGATTTCAATTACCGCGGTAAAGTTTTCCGGTTGAATACGTTCGCTTGAAATGTCGTGCCAAATATTCATTTCCATACCTCCCGGTCAAAATGTAGTGATATTATTATAAACGGAAACTTCGGTTTGCACAAGGGGAAAAACAAAAAATCTCCCGCCGGAACGGCAGGAGATACTTTTGCAAAAGAACTTACGATTACACCGCGCGGGTAACCTTGCCAGAGCGCAGGCAACGGGTGCAGGCGTAAACCTTTTTCGGGGAACCGTCTACAACAGCCTTGACGCGCTTGATGTTGGCACGCCAGGTGCGGTTCGAGCGCCGATGCGAATGGGAAACCTTAATACCGAAAGTAACACTTTTGCCGCAGAAATCACATTTAGCCATGTTCTGCACCTCCTTTGATTATGTACCGATGGCCGCTGATTTGACCACCGGGTCAAAAGCAACAGAAGTATATTAGCAGATTTTTTCATGAAAAGCAAGGCTTTTTTGAGAAGTTATGAAAATTTTTTGAAAATTCGCTTTTCGCAGACGGTTTTCCTTGTATTTTTCGTTTGTTTGCGCTATACTGTAAGCATGATTTTCTATATTGGATGAGTTTACCCAAGGAGGACTGGCTTCTATGCTGTATGCGATCTGGCAGATTCGCAGCGCCTACGGATACGTCCCGTTCGAGCTGTTGTTATTCTTGTTGATCAGTTATGCCATCGTGATTTTCGTAATGCTGCCGGTGCACGAATTGGCGCACGCCTTCGTAGCGGTCAAGCTGGGGGATAACACGCCACGCTGGTGTGGTCGTCTGCGTTTTCAACCGCTGGCGCATCTGGACCCTTGGGGAACGGTGCTGTTGGTGTTGTTCGGCTTTGGCTACGCCAAGCCGGTGCCGGTCAATCCGCGCAATTTTTCGCGACCGAAGCGCGACATGGCACTGACTGCGCTGGCAGGCCCCGTGGCCAATTTACTGATTGCTCTGGCGGCTTTATTGCTGTTTCGTATGCTTCAGCTGACCGGCGTCGGCACAGCGGTGAGTCTGTATGCCGGCGTGGTCCTGATCAACGTCGTTGCCACCGTCAGCTTGAATTTGGCGGTATTTAATCTGTTACCGGTACCGCCGCTGGACGGTTCGCGCATTTTTTCGTCGATTCTTCCGTCGCGCTGGAGCTATTACATGGATCAGTATCAGCAGTATTGCTCTCTGGCGGTCATGATCCTGATCGCTACCGGTGCGCTGAATACGCCAATCGAATGGCTGACGCATTACCTTGGCGGCATTTTGTGTGCCGTCGTCGGATTGCCGAACTATTTTTAAGGACGTGACTCATGGAGATTTCGTATAAGCTGGCGGAATTTGAGGGGCCGCTGGACTTGTTACTGCACCTGGTGCAAAAAAACAAATTGAATATTTACGATATCCCCATCCATGAATTGCTGGAGCAATATATGCAAGCCATCCAGGAAATGCAACAAATGGATATGGAGGTTGCGACCGAGTTCTTGGATATGGCGGCGCGATTGGTACAGATTAAATCTGCCATGCTGTTGCCTCGCCACGAGGAAGGCGAGGAAATGAAGCAACAGTTGACCGGCGAGCTGATTGAATATCAGTTGTGCCGCGAAGCGGCGCGCCGTATGGAAAAGCAGTGCATCGGCGGCGATTTGTTCGTGCGTTCACCCATGGAGCTGGAGCCGGACTATACCTATCGCCGTTCGCACCGCGCAGAGGAATTGCGGGAGGCCTACTTGGCGGCGGCCGGTCGCGGAAAGCGCAAGTTGCCACCGTCTCCGGAGGTGTTTCACACCATTGTGGCGCGTAAAATCGTTTCGGTTTCTTCCAAAATCGTTTTCGTTTTGCGCCGCCTGCGCTCCGGGAAGCGGGTGTCTTATCAGTCGTTGTATAGCGGCGCACAGACAAAATCGGAGCTGGTTGCTACGTTTCTGGCCGTACTGGAGCTCATCAAGGGCAAGCGGATTCGCGTAGACGGGGAAGGGACAAGCCAGCAGGTGACTCTGCTGTCAGCACCGCGAGAGGGAGAAATTACCGATGGAAATTAAAGAATATCGTGCCGCGCTGGAGGCGGTGCTGTTTGCCAACGGCGAGCCGGTTTCGGCGGAGCGGTTGGTCGAGGTGTTGGAGCTGGATACGGAAACCGTACACCGGATCGCCGCCGATCTCATGAGCGATTTGTCGGCACGTGGAGGCGGTATTTACATGATACGGCTGGACGATCAATATCAGTTGTGTACCCGAAAGGAATATGCGGATTTTGTGCGGCGCTCCCTGGATATTCGCCGCAACACGCCACTGTCGCAGGCGGCGATGGAGGTGCTGGCGATTGTGGCGTACAATCAGCCGGTTACCAAAGCGTTTATCGAGCAGGTGCGCGGCGTTGATTGCGGTGCGGTTATTCAAGGCTTGGTACAAAAAAATCTGATTGAGGAAAAGGGCCGCCTGGAATTGCCGGGCCGTCCCTTGCTGTATGGGACAACGCCGGTGTTCCTGCGTTGCTTCGGCGTTTCCGGCTTGCAGGAGCTGCCGCCCCTGCCGCAAAAGGAAGAGGAAGCACGCATGGTCGAAACCACGCTGGAGGAAATTATCGAGCAAACCGAGTCGGCCGCAGAGGAGTGAGTATATCGTGTGGCGGATCCTGGGATACTGTCTGCTGGGATTGCTTGCTTTGCTGGTTCTGTTACTGCTGTTTCCGGTGTCCGTGCGAATACGCTATCAGGAAGAATTTCTCGCCCGTATTCGCGTTTTCGGTATCCCGGTATATCGGTTTTCTCCTGAAAACGGCAGAAACAAAAGCAAAAAGCACTCTCAGTCAACGGGCAAAAAGAAAAACGCAAAAGCTTCTCGGCACAGTACGAAGAACGGCTTTTTTGCCGATCTGGCAAGCGACCTGAAGCAGGACGGCGTTGCCGCCGTGCTGAACAAGCTGAAAGCGCTGGTCAAGCTGGCGGCCGGTGCCTCCGGACGAATACTGAAATCGATCACGGTTGGTCGGTTACAGCTACAGTTGTTTATCGCTTCGGAGGATGCGGCCACGACGGCCGTTCGTACCGGTCAGGTGTGTGCGCTGTTGTATCCGTCATTGTCGGCTCTGCAAAGCGTATTGACGATTCGTCGTCGCGCCGTGACCGTCACACCGGACTATTTGGTGGAAAAGAGCCGCGCTGTGATCGACGTGCGGATGCGCGTCGTCCCGATCCGCTTGTTGTGGGTGGCGCTGTGGACGGTGCTGAAGCTGGGTAGCGTCGCAGACGTGGATGTCACAAGAAAAACGAAGGAGGAGCAGAAGCATGGAAAATAAGGTACAGGGGTTGTTTGGTACCTCGATTGACAAGATTCGGGAAATGGTCGACGTCAATACGGTGATCGGTGATCCGATGACGCTGGAGGACGGGACTACGCTGGTTCCCGTTTCTCGCGTGACCTATGGCTTTGCCAGCGGCGGCTCGGATTTGCCCACCAAGGGTAATCAGGAGCTGTTCGGCGGCGGTGGTGGCGCGGGGATCAATATCATCCCGATCGCCTTTTTGGTGGTTTCCAATGGCAACGTTCGCGTGCTCCCGTTGGTTGCTTCCCCCGATACGTTCACGCAAATGGTCAGTATGGTGCCGGATGCGGTGAACAAGGTGAGCGATTTTTTCTCTAAGCGTAAGGATAAAAAAGCCGAGAAATAATTGTTGTTCCCCTCGCATAGGCTTTGTTGAGGGGGATCGTATGCGGCAAAAAACAGCGTGGGCAGCGGTACTTTTCGTGCTGGTTTCGGCATTGTCGTTGCCGGTGCGCGCTGAAGCGCGGCCGCCTTCGGTATCGTCGCAGGCCGTTGTGCTGTACGAGCCGCAAACCGGGCGGTTTTTGTATGAAAAAAACGCCGATCTGCCGCGCCCGATGGCAAGCACTACCAAGCTGATGACGGCGTTGATCGCCGCGGAGCGGTTGTCTGCGGATGACGTGGTAACGGTTCCCGCGGAAGCGGTGGCGGTAGAGGGGTCCTCCATGGGGTTGCACGGCGGTGACGTGCTGACGGTACGCGATCTTCTGGCAGGGCTGTTGCTGTCTTCGGGGAACGATGCCGCTAACGCGCTGGCACTGTTGGTTGACGGCTCGCTGGCGGCGTTTGCGGCCTCCATGAACCGCCGAGCGGCAGAGCTGGGAATGGCTGATACCTTGTTCGTTACCCCCTCCGGTCTGGACGAGGGGGACCACCATTCCACGGCGCACGACATGGCGTTGCTTGGTGCCGCGGTGTTACAGGTTCCGTTGCTGGCGGAGCTGTGCGCTTCGGTAAGCACCGTCGTACACGTTGACGGCACAGCGATTACACTTCGCAACCACAATCGACTACTGCAGTTGTATCCCGATACGATAGGACTGAAAACCGGGTATACGAAAAAATCGGGGAAATGTCTGGTATCGGCTGCCGCGAGAAACGGTGTCACGCTGGTGATTGCTTCGTTGAACGGTGGCGATTACTGGAACGACCACGTCGCCTTGTACGAATACGGGTTTTCACTGGTGGAATCGGTGGCGTTACCGGTTCCCACCTTGCCCACGGTGCCGGTGGCCGGCGGCGTGACGGAAGCCGTTGCGTTGCGCGCTTCCGAAGCGCAGACGGTTTTGCTGGAAGGAGAAGCGGAGCAGGTACGATGCGAGTGGGAGCTCCTGGCATTTGTATGGGCACCGGTCGAGGATTGTTCGATCGGCACGTTACGCTATTATCTCGGTGAACGACTGCTTGCCGAGGTGCCGCTGTATGCCACTGAAACGGTGGAGGCTCGTGCGGTAATGACGAAATCAGAGATTTGGCAAAAACGGATTTTAGAGCTGGTTTTTGCGTTGACGAGGTAAAACTATGGCATTGGTAAGAGTACAGAAATTGTTGGCGGATCGCGGCGTTGCTTCCCGTCGAAAAGCCGAAGAACTAATCGAGCAGGGAGCGGTACGCGTCAACGGCCATCCGGTTCGCCTGGGCGACAAGGCGGATGACCGCCGCGACGTGATCACCGTGCATGGCAAGCGTGTTGCTTCCGCCGAGGCACCGGTATATTTAATGTTAAACAAGCCACGTGGTTACGTCACCACGATGAGCGATGAAAAAGGGCGCAAGTGTGTCGCCGACCTGATTCGGGACGTCGGCGTGCGTGTGTATCCGGTAGGTCGACTGGATCGGGAATCGGAAGGACTGTTGTTGCTGACCAACGACGGTGATTTTTCCAACGCCATGATGCACCCGGCGGCTCATGTTCCGAAGCGTTATCGGGTGACGGTGCGCTCCGAGGTGACGGCCGAGCACATTCGGCAGCTTCAGGAGGGAGTCGTACTGGATGAGCGGCGCACGTTGCCTGCCGAGGTCGTTGTTTTGACGCAGGAGGAAACGGTGGACGGAGTTCCGCCGCGTACGGTATTGGAGATCACCATTTATGAAGGGCGCAATCGTCAAATCCGTCGGATGTGCGAGCTGCTTGGGCTGGACGTGATCCGTCTCAAGCGGGTGGCTTTCGGCGGCATCAAGCTGGGTATGCTACCGCCGGGTAAATGGCGGCATTTGGAGCCGCGCGAGGTCAAAACGCTGGTTATGGCCTCCAAGGTGGAAAAGAAAATTGCGGCCGCCTATATTAAGCAGGGAAAGGGTCGAGGATAATATGTTTACCGTATTACCGGCCAACGAGGCGCAAACCGCCGAGCTGGCACAAAGCGAAAAGCAGGCGATGCCGGTGTCGGCAATGATCCTGACGGTGGAGGGCGAAACGTCGGGTCACGTTTTGTACCGCGTGGAGCGTGACCACTTGGAGCTTTTGTGCTTGCGTGCGCCGGATGACGAGTATGCGGAATGGCTGGTTCGCGCGGCGCTCAATGCCGGTGTCAATCGCATGGCAATCACCGCCTTCTGCGCCGAACCGACTTTGTTTTCTTTGCTGGACAGGCTCGGCTTCGCTACCGTTTCCAACGGACGCGAGCTGTTTATTCCCGATTTTTTTAACCGTCCCTGCCGTTGTGGCGAAAAGTAAACGGAAAGCGACAAATAATTTGTTTTTTATTGCGTAGAGGGCTTGATTTTTACGGGCACTCTGCGCTATAATATTGGTATCTATTATCATGGCGTAGGTTAGCTTTTTATCTTTTCCCATCGGCGGCACTCTTGCCGCCGGAGGGTACGCTGTTTGGAGGTTAAAAGCATGAGCAAGCAAGCGTCCGAAGCACGTCAGTGCTTGGAACAATTCTTTGATGCGGGCACCTTTGTGGAGCTGGATCGCCTAATGCGTGACGGCGAAAACGACGTCCCCGTTGTCTGTGGTTACGGCTTGGTGAACGATGCACCGGTGTATGCGTTTGCGCAGGATCATTCCGTGTGCAGTGGTGCTGTGGGGAAGGCTCACGCCGCCAAAATTCAAACCGTTTATCGCCTGGCGGCACAGAATGGCGCGCCCGTGGTTGGCGTTTTTGACAGCGACGGTGCTCGTCTTGGCGAGGGACTGGATGCGATGGATGCCATCGCCGAGGTCATGGCTGTTGCCAACGAGTTGTCCGGCGTGGTGCCGCAGATCGCCGTCATTACCGGTTCTTGCGTGGGATCGTCCGCGCTGATCGCGGCGGCGGCCGACGTGGTCATTGCCAGCGAAACTGCGGATTATTATCTGAATGTCGGTGATGAAAACGCCAAGGCCGACGTTTTGGCGGCCGATGCACAGGAGGCGCTGGAAAAGGCACGTCAGTTGATCGGTTATTTGCCGTCCAACAACCTGTCCGCGGCGCCGGTGTACGAAGCGGTGGAGTCGGCGGCAGTGGTACCGACCTCCGCCAAAGAAGCGGCGGCGTATTTGGCGGATGCCGAGTCGCTCTTCCCGCTGTATCGGGATGAGGTAGCCGCGCTGGCGCGCATCAACGGCTCGGTTTGCGGTATCGTTACCCTGACCGGCGAGCAGATTTCCTGCTGTGCCGCCGCCCGTGCCGCTCGATTCGTCCGCTTTTGCGACAGCTTCTCGCTGCCGGTGTTGACTGTGGTTGACGCGGAAGGCTTTGCTTGCTTGAAGGGCGCGGCGCGCGTTTGCCAAGCGTATACCGAGGCTACGACCGCTAAGGTGACGCTGTTGCTTGGTAAGGCATACGGTGCCGTTTATATTGCGGTTGCCGGCAAGGCGGCCGGCGCGGATGCGGTGCTGGCGTGGCAGGAAGCTTCCGTCTCTCCGCTGAAGCCGGAAACGGCGATCCACGTTTTGTGGAAAGACCGTTTGGCGGAAATGAAGAATCCGCAAACCGATCGTGCGGCGTTGGCGGAAGAGTACCGTACCACTTGCTGTAATGCACAGCTCGCGGCTGAACAGGGTGCCGTTACCGATCTGGTGGCTCCCGAACAGACTCGCGCGGCGGTCTCGGCTCTCTTTGATATGCTGTCCGGCAAGCGCGTGAGCAAGCTCCCGAAAAAGCACGCGAATATTCGTTTGTAATCGGGTGTCGGTACGACACCGCTGAAACATAAGAGAAAGGTTGATCCAGTTATGAAGAGATTTAATATCACGGTCAATGGTAAAGCGTACGACGTGCAGGTGGAAGAAGTCGGCGGTGCCGCTTCGGCTCCTGTCGCTGCTGCTCCGGCTCCTGTTGCCGCACCGGCGGCTCCTGCGGCACCGGCGGCTCCTGCCGTTGCTGCCGAACCGGCTCCCGTTGCCGCGACGGCCGCGGATGCCGAGGTTATCAACGCTCCGATGCCCGGTACGATTGTGAACGTGCTGGTGTCGGCCGGTCAGTCGGTCAAATCCGGTGACGTATTGGTCATTTTGGAAGCTATGAAGATGGAAAACGAGATCATGGCTCCCCATGACGGCGTTATCGCCGGCGTGCACGTGGCCAAGGGTGAAAGCGTGGATTCCGGTAAGCCGCTGGTTTCTTTGCAGTAAGTACGGCTGACGAAAGGACTGATTAGATTGGCAAAAGTCGGGATTACCGAAACCATTTTGCGCGATGCGCACCAGTCGTTGATTGCGACCCGCATGACCACGGAGGAAATGCTTCCGGCGCTGGAAATGCTGGACGACGTCGGGTATCATTCCCTGGAATGCTGGGGCGGTGCCACGTTTGATTCCTGCCTGCGCTTTTTGAACGAGGACCCGTGGGAGCGTCTGCGCACCTTGCGGAAGCACATGCCGAAAACCAAACTGCAAATGCTGTTCCGTGGGCAAAATATGCTGGGCTATCGGCATTATGCCGACGACGTGGTAGAATATTTCGTACAGAAATCGGTAGCGAACGGCATCGACATTATTCGTATTTTCGATGCACTGAATGATATTCGCAATTTGGAAACGTCGATTAAGGCGGCCAAAAAGGAAAAAGGTGCCCACGTGCAGGTGGCGATCTCTTATACGACCGGTCCGGTTTACGATACGGCGTATTACGTCAACTATGCGAAAAAGCTGGAGGAGGCCGGTGCCGATTCCATCTGTATTAAGGACATGGCCGGCTTGCTGGTACCGTATACGACGTACGATTTGGTAAAAGAAATCAAAAACGCCGTTTCCATTCCGGTTCAACTGCATTCGCACTTTACCGCCGGTATTGCCGATATGGTGCTGATGAAGGGCATTGAGGCCGGTGCCGACGTGATCGATACGGCGCTGTCGCCGTTGGGCATGGGTACCTCTCATCCGGCTACCGAATCCATGGTAGCGGCTTTGGCGGGCACGAAATACGATACCGGGCTGGATTTAATCAAGCTGAACGAGGTCAGTCGTTATTTCCACACGTTGCGTGATAAGTATTTGGCGAACGGTCAGCTCAACCCCAAAATGCTGGAGGTTGACACCAAGGCTTTGATTTATCAGGTTCCCGGCGGTATGCTGTCCAACTTGGTCAGCCAGCTCAAGCAGGCGGGCCGCGAGGATCAGCTGGAGGAAGTGTTGCTGGAGGTGCCGCGCGTGCGCGCCGATGCCGGCTTCCCGCCGTTGGTTACGCCGTCCTCTCAAATCGTTGGTACACAGGCGGTCTTTAATATCATTGGTGGCGAACGCTATAAGATGGTGACCAAAGAATTTAAGGGCTTGGTTCGCGGCGAATACGGTTCTACGCCCGTGGCGATCGATCCGGAATTCCGCAAGCAGATTATCGGCGATGAGGAACCGATCACCTGCCGTCCGGCAGACTTGATCGAACCGGAGCTGGATAAGATGCGCGACGAAATGAAAGAATGGTACGAGCAGGAGGAGGACGTTCTCACCTATGCTCAATTCGGCCAGGTGGCTGTCAAGTTCTTCGAGAAGCGTCGCAACGAGAAATATCATATTGACGGTAAGCACCTTAACGAAGAAGAACAGGTGCATCCCATCTGATAAAGGTTGTATCCGAAAGTCCCGAACGGGGCTTTCGGTCATCTTGTTTCAAGGAGTGGCTTATGATACGGAGTATGACCGGGTACGGCCGGTGTCAGCAGGTGTTGGACGGATGGGATGTCACCGTCGAGATCAAGTCCGTTAACCATCGCTTTTTTGAATGTAGTACGCGTTTGCCGCGTACCTGTGGCTTTTTAGACGATAAGCTGAAATCGTTTTTGCAGCAGTATATCGCGCGTGGCAAGGTGGAAGTGTACGTGTCGCTGGATGCCGTGGAAACGGCGGACAGTCGCGTGGAGATCAATTTGCCGTTGGCTACCGCTTACCGCGACGTGCTTCAGCAGATGTCCGACGAGCTGTCGGTACGGAACGATTGCTCCGTGATGGGCTTGGCTCGCTTCCCGGACGTTCTGACCGTACGTAAGAACGAAGCGGACGAGGATGCGATTTGGCGCGTTGTATGTGAGACCTGCCGGATCGCCGTGGAGAGATTTGTGGCCATGCGCGAGCGCGAGGGCGAACGGATGCGCGATGACGTGCTGTCACGGCGTGCGTTTTTGCTGGAGCGTGTCGCCATTGTGGAGGAGCGTTCTCCCAACACGGTGCGTGAACACATGGCGAAGGTTACGGAGCGTATGCGTGAATTGTTGGGCAGTGCTACCGTGGACGAGCAACGCTTGTTGACCGAAGCGGCGCTGTTTGCCGATAAGATCGCTACTGCTGAAGAAACGGTGCGCCTGCGGAGCCATTTGGATCAGCTGGAGCAGTTGGTATGCAGTGACGAGCCGGTGGGTCGCAAGCTGGACTTTTTGGTGCAGGAGATCAACCGGGAAACGAATACGATCGGCTCCAAGGCGCAGGATTTGCAACTGGCACAGGTCGTTGTGGATATGAAAGCGGAGATCGAAAAAATCCGTGAGCAGATTCAAAATATCGAGTAACAGTCCCGAAAATAACGGAGGGAAAACGATGAAGCTGATTAACGTTGGTTTCGGCAATATGGTGGCCGCCGGTCGTCTGGTGGCGATTGTCAGTCCGGAATCCGCACCCATCAAGCGGATTATACAAGAGGCAAAAGAGCGCGGTACGCTGATCGATGCTACGTACGGCCGTCGTACGCGTGCCGTCCTGATTACCGATAGCGACCACGTGATCCTATCGGCGGTACAGCCGGAAACGGTTGCCAATCGCTTTATCGACGGCGATGAGGAGGACGGCGGCAATGGTGACTAATCACCCACGCGGATTGCTTCTCGTGCTGTCCGGCCCGTCCGGTTGCGGCAAGGGCACCGTGGTAGAGCGTCTGCTGGCGGAACGTGCGGACACCGTCCTTTCGGTTTCCGTTACCACGCGTGATCCGCGGCCCGGCGAAGTGGACGGCGTGCAGTATTATTTTCGCACCAAAGAACAGGTTGAGCAAATGATTCGGGACGACGCTTTGCTGGAATACGCACAGTACAACGGTAATTATTACGGCACGCCGCGTGCCGCTGTTGAGGAACAGCTGGCGGCCGGGCGGAACGTGATTTTGGAGATCGAGGTGCAGGGTGCCGAATCGGTGATGCACCGGATTCGGGATTTGGTGTCGGTGTTTTTGCTTCCGCCTTCTCTGGAAGAATTGGAGCGGCGGTTGCGTGGCCGCGGCACCGAAACCGAAGATAGCGTGCAAAATCGGCTTCGTGCCGCTTTTCGTGAGCTGGCGCACGCCGATCGCTATCAGTATTTGGTGCAAAACGACGACGTAGATGCCGCCGTCCGGCGAATTGGCACCATTATCGAAACGGAAAATATGCGGTATGACCGCAGTAAATACATACTGGAGGATTTGAACTATGCTGAACCCCAATGATATCGAAAAGCTGAAGGGCAACAACAGTCGCTATGCCGTGGTTGTCGGTATTGCCAAGCGTGCCCGTGATATTGCCCAGGAGGCCGAGGATAACTGTACCATTTTGATCGAAAAGCCGGTCAGTATGGCGATCAATGATTTTGAGGGCGGCGATTATAAAATGATCGTTTCGGATGAGGCGGAATAAGCCGAACCGTTGCCTAAATGGCAAAAGGGCGTCCTGTGTAGGACGTCTTTTTGGCTTTTACTGAACTGCGGAGGTGAGTTGCGGACGTGATTGCCAAAATTGCCGTGGAACAGACGGCATATCATTTTGACAAGCTGTACAGCTATGCAGTGAATCCGTCGGCAGCTTCGCTTCAGCGCGGTTGCCGCGTGTTGGTGCCTTTTGGCCGCGGTGACCGCCTCCGGCAGGGAATTGTGATGGAGCTGGAGGAGTCCGGCGAAGACAGTCGGCTTAAAGCGATTGCCGAGGTGCTGGATGAACAGCCGCTTTTGAACGAGGAACTGTTGGATCTGGCGCTGTGGTTGCACGACCGCGCCTTTTGCACGACGTTTGATGCGGTGCGCGCCATGTTGCCTACCGGCCTGTATTGGCAGGTAAAGCCGGTGTTTTTACCTGTTCGCCCCTTGAATTCGGAGGCTGAACGGCAAATGTCTCCGGAGGAGACGGCGATATATAAGCTGGCGTGCACGATGAGCAACAAATTGCCGGAAGGGATTCCGGGAGATCAGCTGTTGCGGTGTGCCGGCTTTGCCGGTGACCGTGACGTGCTTTCGCGCATGTTGCGGCGCGGATGGCTCACACGTAGCGAGGATGCTTTTCGTCGCTCCGGTGATGCGACGCGCCGTATGGCACGATTAGCGCTTGCACCGGAGGAGCTTGATCAGACCGTCGTTCAGGCCAAATGCAGTGCCAAGCAAAAGACGGTGTTGTCGTTGCTGACTGAAGCAGGAACCGCCTCGGTCAAGGAATTGTGCTATTTATCCGGCGTAACGGAAGCCGTGGTATCGGCTTTAGTTAAAAAAGAACTGATTGTTCTGTACGATCAGGAACGGTTGCGCTCGCCCGTTACAGCGCCGACTGCCGCTTCCGCAGAGCCCGTCGCTCTCAATGCCGAGCAACAGCAGGCTTATGAGGAGCTGCTGGAGCGCTTTCACGAGGAGCAAGCCGCTTGTGCTTTGTTGTACGGTGTGACCGGGAGCGGCAAAACACAGGTATATATGAAGCTAATCGACCGCGTCATTGCCGAAGGAAAGCGGGTTTTGGTCATGGTGCCGGAAATTTCGCTGACACCGCAGGTGACCGAACGGTTTGTCCGGCGATACGGCGCCAGAGTGGCCGTGCTGCACAGCGGTCTTTCCGTCGGTGAGCGTATGGATGAATGGAAGCGTATTCGCCGCGGTGATGCCGCGATTGTCGTAGGCACCCGCTCGGCGGTTTTTGCACCGATCGAAAATTTGGGATTGGTGGTTATGGACGAGGAGCAGGAGCACACCTATAAATCGGAAAGTGCACCGCGGTATCATGCACGCGAGGTGGCCAAATTCCGATGTGCTCGCCATAAGGCGCTGCTGTTGCTGGCTTCGGCCACGCCCAGCGTGGAAAGCTATCACGTGGCAAAGACCGGACGCTATTCTCTGCACACCCTGTCGGCGCGCTACGGGCAGGCGGTATTGCCGGAGGTTCAGGTCGTGGATATGCGCGCGGAGTCCCCGGAACATTCCGTTTTCAGCGAGACGTTGTGTCGCGAATTGAGTGCCTGCCTGGAACAGGGAAAGCAAGCAATTTTGCTCCATAATCGGCGTGGGTATCAGACGTTTGTTTCCTGCCGCTCCTGCGGACAGGTGGTTACTTGCCCGTCGTGCAGTATTTCCATGACGTATCACCGCGCCAACGACCGGTTGATCTGTCATTATTGCGGCCATATGCAATCGCCTGCGGTGCGGTGTACCGCCTGTGGCTCCGAGCGTATCCGCTATTCCGGAATGGGAACACAGCGCGTGGAAGAGGAGCTCCGCCTGCAGTTCCCAAACGTACGCATTCTGCGAATGGATACCGATACCACGACGTCGCGGTTTGCCTATGAGGAACGCTTCAACGCCTTTGCCGCCGGCGAATACGACGTGATGATCGGTACGCAAATGGTGGCTAAGGGATTGGATTTTCCAAACGTCGCCCTGGTGGGTGTTTTGTCGGCGGATCAGTCGCTGTATGCCGGAGATTACCGCGCTTACGAAACGACCTTTTCTCTGCTGACACAGGTGATCGGGCGCGCCGGCCGGCGTGAGTTGCCGGGCAAGGCAATTATTCAAACCAATACGCCGGAGCACTATATTATTGCACAGGCATCGGCACAGGATTATCCGGCTTTTTATCGGGTGGAGATCGCAGCACGCAAGCAAATGAAGTATCCGCCGTTTGCGGAGCTGTGCGTGTTCGGCTTGTCCGGCACGCAGGAGCCGGCAGTAAAGCAGGCCGCCGACCGTTTGTTGGCCCTGTTGCGTAAGACGGCGTGCACACCGCCATACGAAGGCTTACCGCTGATTGTGCTGGATCCCACTCCGGCGGCGGTGCTGCGCGTTTCCGGAAAATATCGCTATAAGCTGATCGTAAAGCTCAACGGAACGGCGCGTTCCCGTCGGTTGATCGAAGAAGTGCTGATAGCGTTCGGAACTGATTCCGCGAGCCGCGACATATCGGTGTATGCCGACCGCAATCCGGCCATGATTTTGTGAATTTTTGAATAGGGAGTAAGGATACGATATGGCGATTCGTAATATTTTGAAGGATGAAGACCCGGCGTTGCGGAAGGTTTGCCGCCCGGTGGTGGATTTTAACGAACGGTTGTGGCAACTGTTGGACGATATGGCGGAAACCATGCATCAGGCGGAGGGTGTCGGCTTGGCTGGTCCGCAGGTGGGCATCTTGCGCCGCGTTGTGGTGATGGACGTCGGTGACGGCGTGATTGAAGCCATCAATCCTGAAATTGTCAGCGAAAGCGGCAAGCAGGAAGGGCCGGAGGGCTGTCTGTCGTTTCCCGGTAAGTGGGGGACGGTGTGTCGCCCGAACAAGGTGAAGATGAAGGCACAGGACCGGTACGGAAAATGGTATTTTCTCACTGGTGAAGAGCTGTTGGCGCGGTGTATGTGCCATGAAATCGATCATTTGGACGGCATTGTGTTTTTGGATCGTGTCAAGAATGGAGTGAAGACCGATTGAATATGATTTTTATGGGCACGCCGGAATTTGCGGTTCCTTGCCTGGAACGCCTGATTGCCGACGGTCATCATATTTCGTTGGTGGTTACGCAAACCGATAAACGCCAGGGACGCGGTCAGCGATTGTTGCCGCCTCCGGTCAAGGCTTGCGCCTT
This sequence comes from uncultured Eubacteriales bacterium, assembly GCA_964390295.1. Lineage (GTDB taxonomy): Bacteria > Bacillota > Clostridia > Oscillospirales > Acutalibacteraceae > RGIG3009. The sequence goes on along the minus strand of CAYMHR010000005.1, from coordinate 26,547 downwards.
ACAGCATGGAATTCCCGTGTTACAGCCGGATACCCTGAAAAGCGAAGAAGTACAGGAGACGCTTCGCATGCATCGACCGGAGCTGATCGTGGTGGTCGCTTACGGTAAGATTTTGCCGCGTGCGGTGCTGGAAATGCCGACGCACGGGTGTATCAACGTGCACGCCTCGCTATTGCCGCGGTATCGCGGTGCGGCACCGATCCAGTGGGCGGTGCTGAACGGCGAAGCCGAATCGGGTGTCACGACCATGTATATGGACGTTGGACTGGATACCGGTGATATGCTGATGACCGATCGTTATGAGATCGAACCGAATTTAACCGCCGGCGAATTGCACGATCGACTGGCGGTTCGGGGGGCAGAGTTGCTTTCCTGTACGATAGAAAAGCTGGAAAACGGCAGCATCCGACGCACGCCGCAGAACGACGCCGACTCCTGCTATGCCCCCATGCTGGATAAATCGTTGTGTCCGTTGGATTTTACCAAGACGGCACAACAACTGCACAATCAGGTGCGTGGCTTAAATCCGTGGCCGGTGGCTACGGTCCTGCAAAACGGAAAACGATTGAAAATCTATCGTACCCACGTGGCCGGTACCGCGGTTGCAAAGCCGGGAACGGTCGTTTCGGTGGAGCCGATGGTGGTTGCTTGTGGCCAGAATACCGCGTTGGCAATCGATGAGGTACAGGCAGAGGGCGGCAAACGCATGGAGGCCGCGCTCTATTTTCGGGGTCATCCCCTCGCCGCGGGCGCGGCGTTTGCCGACTAAAGACGTAAGAAGAGGAGGAACAGCATGGCACAGGACCCGCGTTTAGCCGTTGTGCAGGCGTTGGCAGAGCTTCATCGCCGCCACAGCTATTCCAACATTGCGTTGGATCAGCTTTTGCAGACGACGGAGCTGTCCCAGGCGGATCGCGCGTTGGCTTCACGCTTGTTTTACGGCGTGATCGAACGGCGATTGACCTTGGATTACGTGCTGTCAAAGGCGTCTTCCGTTCCTTTGCGAAAGCTACATCCGCTGGTGCATGAGGTCTTGCGTGTAGCGCTGTATCAGATACTTTTCATGGATAAGGTGCCGGATTCGGCCGCAGTCAACGAGGCGGTTTCGGGTGTTCGCCGCTTAAAGCAGGGGCAGGCCTCCGGCTTTGTCAACGGCGTGCTACGCGGCGTTGTCAGACGACGCGCAACGTTGTTTGACAATCTGCCCGATGGGGACGTCGGCTTGTCGATTCGTCACTCCTGCCCGGTGGAACTGATTGCCTTTTGGCGACGTGCCTACGGGGACACCGTGGCAGAGAGCTTGGTAGCGTCGATCAACGAAACGCCGGAGCTGTATGCCCGCGTCAATTTGCTAAAGACAACCGATGAGGCTTTGGCCGCCCGACTCACCGATTTGGGCGTGAAGTACAAAATTTGCGAGGAGCCGCCCCATTGTTTTCAGTTGAATTGCGGTTATTTGCTAAATTATCTTGCAAGTGACGAAAAAAGCTGGTATTATTATCAGGATAAGGCTTCACAATGGGCTTGCTTGGCGTTGAACGCTCAACCCGGCGAATCCATCGCCGACGTTTGTGCGGCCCCCGGCGGTAAAAGCTTTACCGTGGCGCAGGCGATGCAGAACGTCGGGCGCTTGCTGGCGTGCGATTTGTATCCGGCCAAATGCGAAACGATCGACCGCCGCGCCGCAGAACTGGGCATCACCGTGTTGCAAACCGCTGTGCGGGATGCCTCGATGCCCTGCCCCGAACAACTGCGCGGTGCTTTTGACCGCGTTGTTTGCGACGTGCCTTGCTCCGGGCTCGGCGTGATCCGCCGCAAGCCGGAAATACGCTATAAGGATTTGCGGGAATTTGAGGAGCTACCGGCATTGCAGTACCGTATTTTGGAACGCAGTGCGGCGATGGTTCGCCCTGGCGGTGTGCTTCAATATTCCACCTGCACACTGAATCCGGCAGAAAACGAAGCGGTTGCGGAACGGTTTTTGCAAGAGCATCCCGATTTTTCACCGCGCGTTTTGCCGCTGGACAGTTGCTTTTCTGCCGTCGGCGCAGCACCGTCACACATGCTAACGCTGTTTCCGTCGATTCACGGTACAGATGGTTTTTTTATCGCAGGATTTCACAAAAAATGAGGTGCCCGATACGATGCCAGAGGATATTCGCTCTCTGTCGGAAGAACAACTGCATCAGCGTCTTTGCGAGTGGGGCTATCCGTCTTTTCGCGTAAAACAGGTTCTGCAATGGCTGGATCACGGGTGCTCCTCATTTGAGGAAATGAGCAATTTGCCGCTGGCCATGCGCGAGAGGCTGTCGCAGGAATTCGTCATTCCCGGCGTTACCGTCTTGCGCCGCTTGGAATCGCAACTGGACGAAACCGTGAAATACCTGTTCGGTTTATCCGATGGGGAAGCGGTCGAATCGGTACTGATGAGCTATCATCACGGTTGGTCGCAATGCCTGTCCACACAGGTCGGTTGCCGCATGGGCTGTTCCTTTTGCGCTACCGGTATGGGCGGCTTGTCCCGCAATCTGTCGGCGGCAGAGATGCTGGCACAAATCGAAGCGGCCCAGCGCGACCGCCGGATTCGCATATCCTCCGTGGTGTTGATGGGCATGGGGGAGCCACTGGATAATTACGAGCAGGTGCTGGCTTTTTTGAAATTACTTTCCCGCCCCGGCGACGTGCATATCGGTATGCGCCACGTATCGCTGTCCACGTGTGGGCTGGTGGATGGTATTTATCGCTTGATGGAGGAACGTTTGCAGCTTACTTTGTCGGTGTCGTTGCACGCGCCGAATAACGAGCTTCGTTCCCGACTGATGCCGATCAATCGGCGGTATCCCATAGATGAGTTGTTGACAGCTTGCCGCGAATATGCCCGTGTTACGGGACGACGCATTTCGTTTGAATACGCCATGATCGACGGTGTAAACGATACCGATGCTTGCGCCTTGGAGCTGGCATCGCGCCTGAAAGGTATGCTGTGTCACGTCAATTTAATCCCGGCCAACGAGGTGCGCGGCAAAGAACATCGGCGTAGCTCGCAGGCACGGCTGAAACGGTTTCAGCAGTTGTTGGAGAGTCGGGGCCTTACCGTGACAGTCAGACGCACCCTGGGTGCGGATATTAACGCCTCCTGCGGGCAACTTCGTCGGCAGGAACGGAGGGAGGATGAAATCACATGAGAACACTAGGAGCGTCTCATCCGGGGCGTGTACGTGCCAGCAATCAGGATGCCTTCCTGTGCGGCAAGCTCGCCTCCGAAACGGCTTTTGTGGTGGTATGTGACGGCATGGGAGGAGCCAACGGCGGTAACGTCGCCAGCTCGATCGCCATGCGGTGCATTGCCAATCGCCTGGTAGAGGATTACCGGGAAAGTGCCACACCGGAAGCAATTCGCGAGCTGTTGGAATCGGCGGTATCGGATGCGAATGCCGAGGTGTACGGTGCGGCTTGCGAGGAGGCGGAGCTGTTTGGCATGGGCACCACGGTGGTGGCGGCGATCGCCGTATCGGACGCCGTGTACATTGCTCACGTGGGCGACAGCCGCGCCTATATGCTGGAGCCGCATAGTATCGAGCAGATTACGCGGGATCATTCCGTGGTACAAGATATGGTCGATAAGGGGCAAATCACTGCTGAACAGGCGAAAACGCATCCGCAAAAGCATTTTTTGACGCGTGCTCTCGGTGTGGAGTCGGAGATTGAATGTACCTTTACCCGTGCATCCTTTCCCGACGACGGCACCTTGCTGATTTGTACTGACGGTCTCTCGAATATGGTTTCTTCTGAAATGATCGAAACGCTGGTGCGCACGTTCCCGTTTGCTGAAATTCCAATGAAGTTGATTACCACCGCCAACCTGGCAGGCGGCAGCGACAATATCACGGTTGTCGCGGTTCAGAAACATTAAGGATGCAGGAGGATTATCATGGATAAGTACATCGGAAAGCGGCTGGATGGTCGCTACGAGATCAAAGAGATCATCGGTGTAGGCGGCATGGCGTACGTTTATAAAGCCTACGATAATATCGACGATCGCATTGTCGCCGTTAAAATCCTGAAGGAAGAATATCTTGCCAACGATGAATTCACCCGTCGGTTTAAGAATGAATCCAAGGCGATTGCCATTTTGTCTCACCCGAACATCGTCAAGGTATATGACGTCAGCTTCGGCGAGCGCATGCAGTATATCGTCATGGAATATATCGACGGCATCACACTCAAGGAATATATCGACCAGCAGCAGGATTTCAAATGGAAAGAAGCGGTACATTTTACGGTACAAATCCTGCGTGCCTTGCAGCACGCCCACGATAAGGGCATCGTTCATCGGGACATCAAGCCGCAGAACATCATGCTGTTGCCGGATGGCACCATCAAGGTGACGGATTTCGGCATTGCCCGTTTTGCCCGTCAGGACATTCGCGCTACCCGCGCTACCGATAAAGCCATCGGTTCGGTGCACTATATCAGCCCGGAGCAGGCACGGGGCGAAGTAACGGACGAAAAGGCCGATATTTATTCCGTGGGCGTGATGCTCTACGAAATGCTGGCCGGTCAGCTTCCTTTCGAGGCGGACAGCGCCGTATCGGTAGCCATTATGCAGCTTCAATCCGAGCCGAAGCCGCCGCGTGAGATCAACCCCAACATTCCCGAAGGCCTGGAGGAGATCACCCTCAAGGCCATGCAAAAAGACCCCTCCAAGCGGTACCAGTCGGCGGCGGAAATGCTGTATGATTTTGATGAGTTCAAGAAAAATCCCAGCATCCATTTCGAATACAAGTATTTTGTCGATGAAAGTCCCACGCGGTATATGGAAACCATCTCGCGCGTACGGGGTGAGGAGGAAACGATTCCGTCCCGTCGCCGTTCCGCCGTCGATGAGGACGAGGAGCAGGAAAAGAAGCCGTTTCCGGTGATTCCGGTAATCAGCGCCATCGCGGCTGCGTTTGTGGTCGTGGCGCTGGTGGTCGTGGTGCTACTGTTTGTGAATAAGTTCGGCGGCAACGGCAAAAACGACAGCAAAAACATTGAAGTTCCGAATTTTGTCGGCATGACCGTGGAGCAAATTGCGAACAATCCGGAGTATTTAGAGTGGTTCAAGTTTAACGATTATGCCTACGAATATAACGAAAAGCCGGCAGGTATGGTGATCGGGCAATCGCTGGAGGCTGGTACGTCGGTGAAAAAGGGCGTGCGCGACATCACCTTAACGGTCAGCCGCGGTACCCGCATAGAACCGGTTCCGGACGTGATCGGCTTGTCGCGCGACGACGCGAAGGCAAAGCTGGAAAACGCCGGCTTTGTTACGCAGTATCGCTTGGAGCAGAGCGATGACGTACCGGAAGGATACGTGATCGCGCTGGACCCTGCCGATGCCGAGCTGCAATATGGTTCGGAAATCATGATGATTATCAGCAACGGCGATACGCCGCTGGAAGCGGTGGACGTGCCGGACGTGACGCGCCAGCAATTAAAGGACGCGATCCGCGAGCTACAGGATGCCGGGTTCCTGAAGGACCTTGAGCTGACGGACGAGGCGCTGGAAAAATTCGCACAGGATCACGTGACGTACGTGTTCAGCGAATTTTCCAAGGGAACGGTGCTGTCGCAGTCTCCTGCCGACGGTGAAGCAACGGTGGATACCGAATTTACCTTTGAGGTTTCCAACGGTTACCGTGCGATGACAGTGGATATTCCGCTGAATGATAAGTACGACTTTGCCATCGATATGAAGGTATATGTCAGCAGTCAGCTGTATGCGTCGTACGAAGATATTTATCCGAACAGCGATGAACACAAGCAGTCGGTGGAGATCAAGCTGGAAAAGGAGTCGTATACCGTCACGGTTATGGTCCGTAAGCACGGCGAGGGTGAATTTAAAAAGTATGCCGAGTACGTTGTTAATTCGAGCGATAATACAATAATTCAGATTAATGATAACAAGACTTTCGATGTTTTGTTGGAGCAGGGCAACTCGGATCAAACGACCGGTGGTACGGATACTTCGGGCGATCCGGATACTTCCGGGGATTCGGAAGATTTGACTCCCGACGACAGCACCGCACAAGAATGATGCAGACGACGATGACGCTGCAAGAAGGATTGGTTTTACAGGGCATCGGCGGTTTCTATTACGTGGAAACCGCCGATGCGGTCTATGAATGTAAGGCGCGTGGTAGCTTTCGGCGTGAGGGCATCGTGCCGGTGGCGGGGGACCGCGTGGAAATCGCCCTGCAAGAGGGAATGACCGGCACGCTTCAGCGCATTTTGCCGCGTCGCAATTGGTTGGTTCGGCCGCCGGTGGCCAATTTGGATCAGTTGGCTGTGATCGCCTCGATCGCTGAACCGTTGCCGAATACGTTGTTGCTGGATAAGCTGATTGCCATTGCGGAGGATCATCGAATCGAACCGTTGTTGGTGATTACCAAATCCGATTTGCAGGACACGGCGGTGCTGGAAGCGACCTATCGGTTGGCGGGATTGCCGGTGTACACGGTGTCCGTTACTCGCCCAGAAACGGCACAGCCGTTGTGGGAGCGGCTGGCAGGCCGCGTGACTGCTTTTGTCGGCAATTCCGGCGTTGGCAAGTCCAGCCTACTGAACGTTATCGACCCCAGTGGGCAACGTGCCACCGGCGAGATAAGCCATAAGCTCGGCCGCGGTCGGCACACCACACGATCGGCACAACTGTTTCCGATCTCCGGAGGTGGGTATCTGGTTGATACCGCCGGATTTTCGGCACTGGATATGGAGCGTATTTCTCCGATCGATAAAGAAAATCTGGAGGATTGCTTCCGCGAGTTTCGTCCGTTCTTGGGACAGTGCCGGTTTACCCATTGCTCTCACGTGCGCGAACCGGATTGTGCCGTCAAGATGGCGTTGGCACGCGGCGAAATTGCTCCTTCCCGATACGAAAGCTATTGTGCCATGTATGCGCAGACGGAAGCCGGCAAGGAATGGAAAAAGAAATAAGGACGTAAAAAACAGCGGCGCTGGGCACACTGAGTAAAAAAGTGTGCCTTTGTTATTGATCCCACATTTGCTTGCATAGAATTTGTGATACCATTCTCAAAAAAGTCTTGACTGTAAACAAGGTTTATGCTGTATATCATAAGCGGAGGCGAGAAAATGAAAATTAAAGAAGTTGAAAATCTACTTTCGGTTTCACGTTCTAATATCCGCTTTTATGAGAAAGAAGGACTGTTAAGTCCAGAAAGAGAGAAGAATAATTATCGAGATTACAGCGAACAAGATGTAATTACCTTAAAGAAAATTTTAGCATTAAGAAAGCTTGGATTTACCGTAGAGGAAATTTCATCTATGCAGAAAGGAGAACTTTCTCTTACCGATGCAATATACGAGAATATTAGCCGATTAGAAAAAGAAATTACTTCTCTGCAAGGTGCTTTGGAAATAACCAAAGCTCTTTCTGCTGAAAAACTACCTTTGAAACGTTGGATCATGAGCGTTTGTGGAACGAGATTACGCAATCTGAGTATAACGGTCAGGAATTCGTTGATATTTGCAAGGACTATCTTATTTTAGAGCTGAATCTGTTTGATAATATGTGGAAATACGTGTTTCTTCATGATTTTAAAAAATCGCGCAAAAAGTACGGAGTTCCCATTGCTTGTGGTATATTATTGTTGATTTGTGTAGTTCGGGGCATTTCAAAAGCCGTGATTTGGCATGAATCCTTTTGGACTGGTTTTTTGTATCCCATTGTAATCTTTGCTATCGGTTCAATTATTGTCGTACCCATATACATATTAGGCAAAAAGGCGCCGAAAGTAGCCTCCATTATCTGGACAATACTTTTGGTATTTGGAATTGCTTTTCTTGCTTTATGTGTGTTGGTAATTGTATATGGAATGATAAGATCAATTCTGTCATAACTACTTTTCTCACGTCTACAAGTAAGGACGGCATCGGATTCAAAATCCATAGTATCAACAAAGAGCTGCCGATATGGCAAGCCTTTTTACACTACCAAGCGAATTTTTTGCGAAGTGTCTTGCTCGCCGCTGTTTTTAGTCACCCTCCGCCGTTTGCGGAATAAGCTGATAGTACAGACGCGGAAGCGCATGGAAAGGATGAGGCTTGTGAGACGGAAACGATGCAACAAGGGTGGTTGTTATGCGGCGTTCGGCGCCGGATTGTTGGTGGCGTTACTGTTTCCCATGCGGTTCATTCTGATTTTGGCGGCCGCCGCGCTGGTACTTACCGGCATCTCGTTACTGCGATGCTGAAATCGGCAGGAGGGAGCATTTGTATGCAGATCGTTGTCGTAAAGAGTCCGAAATTCTTCGGCGGTATTTTGAGGCAGTTGTTTCACATAAAAAAAGAAGCGGCATAAAGCGGAGCGGGGAACGCGGGTTCCCCGCTCTTTTGTCATAACCGCCGTCGCCGGTGCATACAGTGGTCATAGAATCAGGAGAAGGAGAGAGGAAGAATGGAGCTTCAAACGATCTGTAAACAGGTCGGTACTCTGGAAAACGGCTTCGATGGCGTTGATGAGCGTCCGGTCGATTGCAACTTTGTGTTGCCGGATTATCTGCCGGATATTACGGCGATTCTGAAATGTGTGATGAAGCCGGTCGTTCAATCGCATCAGATCAGCGGTGATCGGATTTTAGTGGAAGGTACTGTCGAACTGCAGTTGTTGTATTTGGATGAGGAGCGGCGTTGCGCGTATAGCTATGCGTATGCACAGCCTTTCACGTCCTCCTTCACGGTGAAGGAGGCGGGGAGTGATGCGGTACTGCGAACGTCAACACGCGTCAATTACGTCAACTGTCGCGCTACCGGTCCGCGGAGAGTGGACGTTCACGGCTCCTTCAACGTGGGTTTAACGTTGCTGGCAAACGGCGGTACGGAAGTGGTGACGGCGGCGCAGGGCGACGGGTTGTTTACCAAAAACGGCACGGTTTCCGGCACGGTGCTGTGCTCGCAGGCGGAAAAAACGGTGTCGCTGAACGAGGTGGTGGATTTAGGAACGGCACCGGCAGAAGCTGTCATCCGAAACGAAGCGGTCGCTGTGATTACCGAGTGCCGTCAAATGCCGGGGAAAGCCATTGCCAAAGGAAATCTACTGTTGCACACGGTGTACGTTGGTGATCGACAAACCGGTACGACGTATTCGGTGGATAATACGATCCCGTTCAGCCAGATTCTGGACGCAGACGGCTTGGAGGAGGATCAGCTCTGTGACTGTCGCGCACGGGTGACGCAGTGCGAGGCGCGACTGATGCAGGACCCCGGTGGCGAAAATCGGTTGTTATCGGTCGCGGCGAAGGTAGCGATCACACTGGAGTGTTATACCACCGAGTCCTTCCAGGTGGTGACGGACGTTTACCACACCACGTATCCGGTCGATCTGGAGACCAAACGGCTGGAAACGCTTCTTTTTTGCGCCGTTCATGCGGATACCGTTACCACGACGGTGCTTGCCGAGATGCCCGACGGCGATATTGCCGAAATCGTAGATTTGTGGTGCACGCCTCTGACGGCGGATTGCCGACGGGACGATTCAGCGGCACGGATCGGCGGTGAGGTGCTGGTTGGTATGATCGCCAGTGACGGCGGAGGGACGTTGTCGTATTATGAGCGAACGACCGCTTACCAAGTCGATTGGGCAGAGTCGGGCGATGCCTTTTCGGTATCGGTTACGCCGCTGGAGGTCGTTTATTCCCGCAACGGCGATCGCTTGGAAATTCGGTTGCGACTGGCAGTGCAGTGCGTGGAGGGCGAACGACAGGTACAAACCGTTGCTTCACGCGTTTTGCTGGATGAGACGTCGCCGTTTGCCGGAGACGATCTGTTGAACGACTGCTGCCTGAAGGTTTGTTTTGCGTCGGCAGGCGAATCCGTTTGGGATTTGGCGCGGCGCGAGCACACCTCGCCGGAAGGACTGAAAGCGGAAAACGAGCTGGTTCAGGACGTTCTGGAGCGGGACCAAACGCTGTTGATTCCCCTTGGTTGACCATGGCCCTTTTATCGAATGATAAAAGGGCTTTTTCTTCGTTTTCCACTTGTATGATCCGGGTGCTTTGTGCTATACTGATACCGTGATATTTTTGCGGAGGTGCGCGTATGAAATTCAGCGAAATGGTATATCGTCGTCCGGATTTGGAGGATGTCAAGCAACAGCTGTCGGCACTGACGGAAGCGCTGACAGCCGCGCCCGATTATACAACGGCGCGAGAAACCTTTTTGCAACGTGAAGCGCTCCTTCGTCAGGTGGTAACGGCGCAAACGCTGGTCAGCATTCGTCACTCGATCGATACGCGCGACGCGTTTTACGACGAGGAAATGCGTTTTTGGAACACAGCGGCCCCGGAGTTGCAGGAATATGAGCAACGGTGGATGGAGGCCATGCTGGGATCACCCTTTCGTCCGCAGTTTTCCGGAGAATACGGCGAGGTGTATTTCGCCAATGCGGAATTGGCGCTGAAGTCGTTCTCACCGTCGATCATCCCGGAGTTACAAAAAGAAAACGATCTGACGCAGGCATATGAAAAACTGCTAGCGTCGGCGCAAATTCCGTTTGAAGGATCCGTTTACACCCTGTCTCAACTGACACCGTTTAAGACCGACGCGGATGACAACCGCCGTCTGGCGGCTTGGTGTGCCGAAGGCCGGTGGTATAAGGAGCATCAGGCTGAGCTGGATGATTTGTACGACCGGCTGGTGCACCTGCGCGATGCGATGGGCAAAAAGCTCGGCTACGAAGGATATACCACATTGGGATATTACCATATGGGGAGAAACTGCTACTCAAAAACCGACGTGGAAGCTTTCCGGAAAGCAGTCGTTCGCTATCTGGTGCCGGTGGCAGACGGCATTTATCGGGAGCAGGCGCGGCGACTGGGCAAGGAATATCCCTTGAGCTTTGCCGATGCGGCGTTGCAATTCCGCTCAGGCAATCCCAAGCCCTGTGGCACGGCCGAGGATATTTTGGTACAAGGCAAACGCTTTTATGAAGCGTTGTCACCGGAGACGGGTGAATTTTTCAACGTTCTGCTGCAGAATGAGCTGTTGGACGTTCTCTCGACGGAGGGAAAAGCCAGCGGCGGATATTGTACCGAGCTGGCCGCCGATCGCGTACCCTTTATTTTTGCCAATTTCAATGGTACGCAGGGCGACGTGGAGGTTGTCACGCACGAGGCGGGTCATGCGTTTGCCTACTGGATGAACCGTGACCGTGTGCCGATGGAGCTGGCGTGGCCCGGTATGGAGGGCTGTGAGGTTCATTCCATGTCGATGGAATTTTTCGCATGGCCGTGGGCCGAAGGCTTTTTCGGCAAGGATACCCGCAAGTTCCTGTACAGTCATTTGGCGGGCGCGCTTACCTTCATTCCCTATGGGACGATGGTGGATCATTTTCAGCATTTGGTGTACGAGCGTCCGAACATGACGCCGGGCGAGCGTCACGCCGTATGGAAAGAGCTGTTGGGTACGTATATGCCATGGCTTAAGCTGGACGGCAATATCCCGTTTTACAGCGAAGGCGAGGGCTGGCAGCGCCAGCATCATATTTATTCCAGTCCGTTTTATTATATCGATTATTGCTTGGCGCAAACCGTTGCGTTGCAGTTCTGGACACAGATTCAGCGCGATCCCCACGCGGCATGGCAACGGTATATGCGATACACCGAGCAGGGCGGAAGCCGCACCTTTACCGAGCTTTTGAAGAATGCCGGTTTGGATACGCCGTTTGACGAAGCGTGCCTTCGCGGCATTTGCCAAACGGCGGCCGATTGGTTGGCAACGTTTGATTTATCGGGAATGGTATAACGACAGAGTAAGGAGGAAAAGACGTGAAACGACGGTGGTGGCGCGTATGGCTGTGTCTGTTGCTGTGCGTGACCGTTTGCTTTCTTCCCGGCTGTCGCAACAAACAGCCGACGACCGGTACGCCGACCAACCAAGTGCTGACGGTGGGATGCTCGGCGTTCGGCGGGAACTATTCGCCGTTTTTTGCTACGGTGGAGTCCGATCGTCTGATCGTTGATCTGACCCAAATTCGGCTGTTGAACGTCGACCGCAACGGTCAGGTGATCTGCGATGGGATTAACGGTGAAACGACGGAATATCAGGGGACGGCGTATCAGTATACCGGGCCGGCGTCGGTGACGGTGACAACGGCGGCTGACGGCAGCGTTGAGTATGCCTTTGTTCTGCGTGAGGACCTTACGTTTTCGGACGGTACGCCGCTGACAGCCAGAGACGTTGTTTTTTCCATGTACGTGTTGTGCGATCCTACGTATACCGGTTCGTGCACGGTTGCTTCGCTCCCGATCAAGGGGCTGGAGGAATATCGGCAAAACGTCGTGCCGAAATGGAAGCTGATTTTGAACGAAACGCCGGCAAAGGCGACCGTTGGCTCGGAAGAGGGATATTATACCGTGGACGAAGCCATCGAATTTTGGACGTTGTTCAACGAGGCCGGTGCGGAGTTCGCGGCGGAAATCGTTAAGGATGGGATCGCCCGCGGAATCGGAACGGACGTGAGAAGCGTTTCGGAGGCATTGGGCTACGGGAGCTTGCCGGAGGGGGCAACGGAAACGGACCTGTTTAACCGCATTGTCGATACGCGTGGATATACGTTGTCCGCAACCGGCATTAACGCTTCGGCGTCCGACCACGATTTTTCGACCCTGCTGTTAGCAAGACTGAACGATTCCATGAAAAAGGGCGTGATCACGGGCAATTCGGCGGCACGCATTTCCGGCATACGTCAGACGGGCGAGTATACGCTTTCCGTGACGATGACCCAATTTGACGCTACGGCACTGTATCAGTTTTGTATTCCGATTGCGCCGTTGCACCATTACGGCAGCGTTCAGCAGTTTTCGCCGGAAAGCGGCAGCTTCGGCTTTTCCAAGGGGGACCTTTCGGGCGTTGAAAGCCGTTCCGGAACGCCGTTGGGAGCCGGTGCCTACGTGTACTCCGCGTATCGCGAGAACACGGTGACGTTAAACGCCAATGCAAGCTATTATCGCGGCGCACCGACCGTATCGACGTTGGCGTGCCGAGCGGTAAAGGATAGCGAAAAGCTGGAGTTGTTGTCTGCCGGTAGCCTTCAGTTGACGCAAACCGATATGACCGTTTCACTGGAGGAAGCGGTAAAAAAGGCCAACGGCGGCGTGATGAGCGGTGACGTTGTTGCGGTGGAAATTGTGCAGGAGTCGGGATACGGCTATATCGGGATGAATGCCGACCGTATCCGGGTGGGCGGAGCTTCGGATTCCAAGGCTTCCAAACAACTGCGGCAGGCGCTGGTCACGGTGTTTTCGGCGTATCGGGAGGAATCGGTGTTCGCGTATTACGGAAGCTATGGTGCGGTTGTCACGTCGCCGGCTTCCGTGTTTGAGGCTGATTCGCCCGGCGCGCTTGTTGCCGCTGGTGACGAAAGCGTTGATCGGGATGCACTGTGTTCCGCGGTTTTGGCGTGCTTTCAAGACGCCGGATATACCGTGGAGGGAAATCGAATTTCTGCCGCACCGCCGGGGGGCTCGCTGAGCTTTTCTGTCTGCTATGCCGGTGGTGGCAACGGAACGCATCCGGCTAAGCAGTTGTTAACCAAATCCGCAGAGCTGTTGTCCGAGCTGGGTATTACGCTGACGCTCAACGATTTTACCAGCGAGGCAAAGCTACTCCAGGCGATTGCCACCGATCAGGCGGAAATATGGTGCTCTTTCCGCAACGCGTATCCCGAAACGGATTTTTATGCGTGGTATGCCTCGCAGAGCGGTTGCCCCGACGACGTAAATATCAACGACGAAACATTGGACCGTCTTTTACTCCAGGCACGGCACGAGCCGGATACCGCCAAACGGCAAGCACTGTATTGCGAGGCGTTTGCCACGGTTTCCGCGTGGGCGGTCGAGGTGCCGCTGTATCAAAAGCAAACCGTATTGCTGATGAGAACGGGCGACGTGAACGTCGATACCTTGCCACAGGATACTACCGCGTACTACGATTGGACGCGCGAAGCAGAGCTTTTGCAGCTGACCAACTGATTTTACCGTATATAAACACCGATTCGGTTTTCCGAAATCGGTGTTTTTTGGGATTTTGCACGGAAACGCAGGATTACTCCTTGACAGAAATGGGTAAAAAGAGGTATAATTTCTTTAGCCTTTGGCTGTGAGGAAACTTTATCCGTTTCGGTATCAAGCGGAACGGGCGGCAGTCCGGTTTTCTCGTTGTTTGGAACGTTCCCTTGTATGAGCGGTACAGGGGTTTTGATTACGATACAACATATCTTTGTCGCATAATCGATAGGGAAGGACTGCCTCATATCATATAGGATAATTCGAACAAAATTCAGGAGGTGTTCATCCCATGCTGTGGACTATGGTAGCAGGTGTCGGCGGTTTGGTCGTCGGCGGTGTAGCGGCCGGTGTCATTGCGTTTCGCTCCGGCATTTCGCATCGAAAAAAGACAGCCGAAGCGGCAATCGGTTCGGCAGAAGCAGAAGCAGAACGTATTGTAAAAGAAGCAAAAGGTCAGGCGGAATCCAAGAAGAAGGAAACCTTGCTGGAAGCCAAGGACGAAATTCATCGGTTGCGTAACGAATCGGAGCGTGAGCTGAAGGAGCGTCGTAACGAGGTCATGCGTCAGGAACGGCGTATTCAGCAAAAAGAAGAATCGTTGGATCACAAAATCGAAAACTACGAAGCCAAAGAGGAAGCGATTGCCAAAAAGCAAAAGGAAATCGATTCCCGTTTGCGGGACGTAGAGGACATCAAACGCGGTCAGTTTGAAATGCTGGAGCGTATTTCCGGCTTCACCGTGGAGCAGGCTAAGGACTATCTGTTGAAAAGCCTTTCCGACGAACTGACGCATGAAAAGGCGCTGAAAATCAACGAATACGAAGCACAGTTGAAGGAAGAAGCCGACCAGCGTGCCCGTAATCTGATCTCCCACGCGATTCAGCGTGTGGCTGCCGATCAGGTGTCCGAAACTACCGTTTCGGTTGTGCCGCTTCCCAACGACGAAATGAAGGGTCGCATCATCGGCCGCGAAGGTCGCAATATCCGTATGATTGAAACTCTGACGGGTGTCGATCTGATTATCGACGATACGCCCGAAGCGATTACGCTGTCCGGATTTGATCCGGTGCGCCGCGAAATCGCGCGCATCGCGTTGGAGCGCTTGATCTCCGACGGCCGTATTCATCCCGCCCGCATCGAAGAGATGGTGGAAAAGGCACGCCGCGAGGTGGAAGCTACCATCAAATCCGAGGGTGAGCGCGCGGTGCTGGAAACCGGCTTGCGCGGCATTCATCCGGAAATCGTTCGTTTGCTTGGCCGTTTGCGTTATCGTACCAGCTACGGCCAGAACGTGTTGAATCACTCGATGGAGGTTGCGTTCCTGTCCGGCATCATGGCAAGCGAGCTTGGCTTGGATCCGGAAATTGCACGTCGCGCCGGTCTGCTTCACGATATTGGTAAGGCGGTCGATCACGAGATCGAAGGCTCCCATATCGAGATCGGTGTGGATATTGCTCGCAAATACAAGGAAAGCGAAGCTGTGGTTCATGCGATTCACGCACATCACGGCGACGTGGAAGCCACCACGATCGTGGCGTGCTTGGTGCAGGCGGCCGACGCTATTTCGGCGGCACGTCCCGGTGCTCGCCGCGAAAATCTGGAGAATTACATCAAGCGTCTTGAAAAGCTGGAAGATGTCGCCAACGAATTTGAGGGCGTCGAGCGTTCTTTTGCCATTCAGGCCGGTCGCGAGATTCGCATTATCGTTCGTCCCGAAGTGGTCAGCGACGATAAAATGTCGTTGCTCGCTCACGAGATTGCCAAAAAGATCGAGGATAACCTGGATTACCCCGGTCAGATCAAGGTCAATCTGATCCGCGAAAATCGTGCGGTGGATTACGCCAAGTAATACTGCAAACAACGCGAACGGTGTCCTGCTTGTCGGGACACCGTTTGTACTCTTTTCGAAAAGGAGGTTATTATGAACGTTTTATGCGTTGGTGACGTCGTCGGCTCTGTCGGTTGCCGTCATTTGGAAGCCGTATTGCCGAACGTGAAGCAACGGTATGCCGTTGACGTTTGCATTGTCAACGGTGAAAATTCAGCAGACGGTAACGGCATATTGCCGTCGTCGGCACGGTCGTTGCTTCAATTCGGTGCCGACGTAATCACCACCGGTAATCACGTGTTTCACCGTCGCGAGATTTATGACGTGCTGGATGAGCAAAACGGCATCCTTCGTCCGGCCAACTTTCCACGCACGGCACCGGGCGCCGGTGTTTTTGTGATCGATCGGGGCCGCTATCAGGTGGCAGTCATCAATCTGATGGGTCAGGTGTATATGGATAACGCCTTGGCGTGTCCCTTTGAAACGTTGGATTCCGTATTGAGCGATTCTTCGTTGCCGCGTTGTCGCATTGTGGATTTTCACGCCGAAGCAACGGCGGAAAAAAAGGCGTTGGCGTATTACGCCGATGGGCGTGTTTCGGCGGTTTTCGGAACGCATACCCACGTGCAGACGGCCGATGAGCAGATTTTGCCAAACGGTACGGGATTTATCAGCGACGTGGGAATGACGGGACCGATAAATTCGGTTTTGGGGATTCGTCCGGAGTTGTCGATCGAAAAAATGCGCGGCAAATTGCCGGTGCGTTTTGCTGTGGCAGACGGTCCCTGCCGTATGGATGCGGCGCTATTTACGGTAGACCCTGCCAGCGGAAAAACGACGGCCGTCCAACGCCTGGGAATATTGTAAAATATCTTGCGTTTTTCGCAAAAAAATGGTACACTGTGTATAGGTGCTCGCCGGAGTATGTTTTCTGCGCTTTCGGTCACAATAGTGTTCGGGGGCGATATCGTGAAAAAGGTAAAGTCGCAAACGAACGAACAGGAAGCAACGCGTCCGGCGCAGCGGTTGCAGGCCGATCTAAAGGACTTGGATGAGCACGGCTCGGTGACGACCGATAACGGCCGTCACGTGATTCATTGCCTGACGATTATTGGACAAATTGAAGGACACTACGTGCTTCCCGGCGATAATAAAGCGACCAAGTATGAGCACCTGCTGCCGCAACTGGTGGCGATTGAGGAAAACCGTGATATTCAGGGATTACTCATTCTTCTGAACACGGTTGGCGGTGATATTGAAGCCGGTTTGGCGTTGGCAGAGCTAATTTCCGGCATGAAAAAGCCGACCGTATCGCTGGTGCTGGGTGGTGGTCATTCAATCGGCGTGCCGCTGGCGGTGTCTGCCAAGCGCTCCTTCATCGCGCCGTCGGCCACCATGACAATCCACCCGGTGCGGATCAATGGTCTGGTACTGGGGGTTCCGCAGGCGTTTTTGCATTTTCAGCGCATGCAGGAACGGATTATTCGTTTCGTTACCGATCATTCCCGTATCACGCACGAGCAATTTACACAGTTCTGCCTCAATACCGATGAGATGACAACCGATATGGGGAGCGTGCTGGACGGAACGGACGCGGTCCGAGTCGGCTTGATCGATCGGTTGGGTTCATTGTCCGATGCGTTGGCGTCGTTACACGAGATGATCGATTCCCGTTAATCCTATGCCGCTTCGGCGGCTACATACAGAGAGGTTGGTCACGGAGTGGCTCAAAAGCGTAAAAATACAACGAAACAGTCGCGTTCCTCCGCCGGTCACACGGCGGCACGGAAGAAAGCAAATGGGCAAAATCGTCAGCTAAAAGCGCTGTTGCTGTTTGCTCTGGCAATTTTGATGTTCTGTCTGGCAGTCATTTCTGCCGGCAGTATGTGGGGACAGCTTCGCAAGCTGTTGTTGGGCTTGTTCGGTCTGGGTGCCTTCGTGGTACCGTTCGTTGTGGGGTATCTGGCGGTGCTCTGTGCCTTGGAAAAGCCGTCCGACAAAGCAAAATCGCTTGCCTGGAAGCTGATTATTCTGTTGGTTTTGTTAAGCACGATCGTACAGGTGTTTTTGCGCAACGTCATTGGGATTTCTTATGGCGAAGCGCTGGTCAGCGCCTATCAGGATGGTGCCCTTCCGCGCGGTGCCGGTGTTCTCGGCGCCTTGCTCGGCTATTGGCTGGAGCGGTGGTTTACCGATATTGGTGCCAGAATCATTTTGTTGTTGCTTCTGTTTATTTATGTAATGATCGTTACCGGCACTACGATTATCACCTTGCTTAAGGCACTGTGGAAGCCGGTGCAAAAAACACGTGCGACAATCGAAACGGCGGTTGAAACCGGCCGTAAGCGTAAGGAAACCAAAATCGACGTGGCGCTGGACGACGAAGCCAACGGCGGCGCAACGACGGAGTCGGAGCAGAAATCGGCGGTAACGGCGGAATCGCTTGGCGAAGTGGCTGCAGATTTGGCGGCTACCGAGGATATGATTTTGACTTCCGAGAAAACGGAAGCTGTGAAAACTGAAGAAGCGGCTGAAAAACCGGCGGCAGAGCCGGAAAAAGCAGACGAGGTAGAGGAATTTATTCCCGAACCGCCTGCGGAGCAGCCGAAGGCACCGGCCGATTACCGCTATCCGCCGCTTTCCTTGCTGAATGAGGTCAAGGGCGCGGATTCCGCGGCTGCCGCCAAGGAACAGGCGGCTACGGCCGAGCTGTTGACCAAAACCTTGCAGGAATTCGGTGTCAATGCCAAGGTGATCGACGCTTCCCGTGGTCCTACGGTCACGCGGTATGAGCTACAGCCGAGTGCCGGTGTGAAGATCAGCCGTATCACCGGCTTGGCGGACGACATCGCATTGCGGTTAGCGACGACTCGTGTGCGTATTGAAGCGCCAATTCCGAATAAAGCGGCGGTTGGCATTGAAGTGCCCAATCGCGTATCTGGCTCGGTCGGTTTGCGCGAGCTGATCGACACCAAAGAATTTGCCTCGGCCGAAAGCAAGCTGACGGTGGCGCTGGGACGGGATATTGCCGGACACATCGTACTGGCTGATCTTGCCAAGATGCCCCACCTGCTGATTGCCGGTACCACCGGCTCCGGTAAGTCGGTGTGTACCAACTCCATGATTCAAAGCGTATTGTTCCGTGCACGGCCGGATGAAGTGAAAATGCTGTTGATCGATCCCAAACAGGTGGAATTCGGCATTTACAACGGAATACCGCACTTGCTCACCCCGGTTGTTACCGAGCCGCGCAAGGCCGCCGGTGCATTGGGCTGGGCGGTCAACGAGATGATGCGCCGGTATCAGTTGTTTTCGGCAACCAACGCGCGCGACATCGATTCCTATAACGAGATGGCGCGCTCCGACGAATCACTGGAGCATTTGCCGCAAATTTTGATCGTGATCGATGAGCTGGCCGATTTGATGATGGTTGCCGCCAACGCGGTGGAAAGCAACATTTGTCGTTTGGCACAAATGGCGCGTGCCGCCGGCATGCATTTGGTAATCGCAACACAGCGTCCGTCGGTGGACGTGATCACCGGCTTGATCAAGGCGAATATTCCGTCGCGCTTGGCGCTGACGGTGGCTTCTGCCGTGGATTCTCGTACGATTCTGGATGCCAGCGGCGCGGAAAAGCTGTTGGGTAAGGGCGATATGCTGTTTATGCCGTTGGGCTATGCGAAACCGGTTCGCGTGCAGGGTTGTTTTGTCAGCGGCAGTGAGGTAAAGTCGGTTGTGGAATTCCTGAAGCAGACGGAAACTCAACAGTATGACGAGTCGGTGGAGCAGGAAATCATCCGTCTGGCTCAAACGACGGAAAAATCTGGCGGCCGTGGCGATTCGGACGACAAGCCGGAGTCCTTGGACGACAGTGACGAAATGTTGCCGCAGGCCATCGAGGTTGTGGTTGAGGCCGGCATGGCATCCACCTCACTGTTACAGCGCAAATTGCGTTTGGGTTACGCCCGCGCCGGTCGTATTATTGACGAAATGGAGACGCGGGGAATCGTTGGTCCACACGAGGGAAGCAAGCCGCGTCAAGTGTTAATTACCCGTCAGCAATGGCTGGAAATGAATATGAATCTGTCGGACAGTGACGACTGATGGCGCCGTATCGAAAGCAGTTCTGGCATACTAGGTGGTTTCGTCGTACAGCGGTTGTGTTGCTAACTGTTTTTCTGCTCGCCAGCTTCACAATTTCCGTCAACGAGGCGTGGGGCTTCAGCAATCTCCCTACTTGGCGACAGTTGTTCGTTGCGATGGGACTGCAGGAGCAACCGCTTACCGATGATCGCTTGCAGGTCACCTTTTTCGACGTTGACAATGCCGATTGTATCTTGGTTCAAAACGGCGATCACGCCTTGCTGATCGATGCCGGAGAGCACCGCACAGCGAATGAGGTTGTGGAGCAACTGCACTTGGCCGGTGTGGAAACCCTGGATTTTGTGATTGCCACGCACGCGGACTCGGACCACATTGGCGGTATGGAGGCTGTGGCTCGCGAGTTTGAAATCGGTACGTTCTTTATCTCCTCTGCGGTGGATGAGGATTCTCAGCAAACGCAGGTTTATCGCTCGCTGATGACGACGTTACAGCAACAAGGCATCACCGTGGCGGAACCGTGGTATCGATTTACCGGAGCTCTGGGAAAGGCGACGCTGGAAATACTCAGTGGTCGCGATGCCGATCATGCTGGCAATGAAGGCTCAGTCGTTTGTCGCGTTTGCTTTGGTGAGCACGTCTTTTTGATGATGGGTGATGCCGGTGTGGAAACCGAAAACTCCCTGATTTTGGATGGGGTTGACCTTCGTGCCGACGTTCTTAAAGTGGGACACCATGGTAGCAGTACCGCTACTTCATCCGATTTTATTCGGTTGGTGCAACCAACGTATGCTGTGATTTCCTGCGGTATCGATAATTCGATGGGACATCCACATGCGCAAACGTTGGAAACGCTCCGGGAATCCAACGTTACGGTATATCGCAGCGATTATCACGGAACGGTCACGTTTACCAGCAACGGAACGGCGTTAACCGTCGCGACTCAACGCTAGGCGTTGTAGCTTGAAGAAGATCAACAGGTAGTACCTGTGATCGATATAGCACAAAGGGAAACTAATGTGCACAACCATAGTAACAAAATTGTCCCAAAAAAGAAAGGATGGTAACACATGAAAAAGGTAATGGCTATTTTGGCGGCTTTGGCTGCGGTCGGTGGCGCGTTGTGGGTCATCGCGCGCAAGCTGAAGGAGCGTAAACTCCTGATGTCCGAAGAATTTGATGATGAAGATACCATTGTCATTGAGGACGAAAACGAGGACAAAGCGGAATAATGGTGGGGGAAACCCTGTCGCGCACGGCATTGCTGTTGGGTGAAGAGGCTATTCAGCGTCTTGCTTCCAGCAGAGTGGCGGTGTTTGGAATCGGCGGAGTCGGTGGTCACACTGCCGACGCGTTGGCGCGTAGTGGCATCGGTACGTTGGACTTGTTTGACAACGACGTCGTTTCCCTGTCCAACATCAATCGCCAGTTGGTTGCCTTGCACAGCACGGTCGGTCGATTTAAGACTGAGGTCATGGCAGAACGTATTCGGGATATTTGTCCGAACGTTAAGGTGAACGAGCACCGTTGCTTTTTTCTGCCGGAAAATGCCGATGAGTATGATTTCTCGCAGTACGATTACGTCGTGGATGCGGTGGATACGGTGTCGGCTAAAATCGCGATTGTGGAAAAGGCACGGGCTGCCGACGTCCCCATCATCAGCTGTATGGGAACGGGCAACAAGCTTGATCCGTCAAAGCTGTGCCTGACCGATCTTGCCAACACCTCTGGGTGTCCCTTGGCAAGGATCATGCGGCGCGAGCTTCGCGCGCGTGGCATCGAGCATTTGCCGGTCGTTTATTCTACCGAGTCGGTGCAGGCACATCGTATGCCGACTACCGAAACCAAGGGTACTCACCCCGTTCCGGGGAGCACGGCGTTTGTGCCGTCGGTTGCCGGCTTAATGATGGCGGCCGAAGTGGTTCGTTCGTTGTCAAAAACAGAAGAATTGTAACCCCAAAAGGCGGCAAGAATCTCTTGCCGCCTTTTTTGCGTATTATCCGCAGTTGCAGGAATCATCACTCTTGGGTGGGAAAAACTCATCCACCGGGAAACACATTTTTTTGAAAATATCGCAGGGGCTCTCCGTATTGGTACAACATTCCTTGGAGGGCATACAAAAGTCGTAGATGGGCATGAGCATTTGCACGTTACGAATCAGTTGTACAATGGTGAAAATACCCAGTGAAACTAATACCAGCTTGTCGGCGTTTTCAACGAAGTTTCCGCCGTATTCTTCGCAGATACAGGCCGGAATACAGGAAGAAGCGCAGTCGCATTTGCATCCGCAATCGCATCGCTCTACCAGCCGTGCAGACAGCACAACGGGTTCAGCAACCTGTACGCTGCAACGCGGCATGTTGCGCGTGGGCATTTCCTGGGTGTCGTTATTTTCCGGCGAAAATTCGCTGGTAAAGACCTTGACGTTTCCCTCACTGCCAAATAAGATGACCTTCTTTTGGAAAATGGCAACGCCCCGAACCACGCAGCAACCGGTGCCATGCCCCGAATAGACCTCCAGGGAAACACCGAAAAAGAAGGTGATGTCACAGGAATAATAGCCGCGATTAAAGGGCAAGGCTTCCACGTCGATGTAGGTGTTGACAATCTCCGCTTTTTTCGCGCGAATGCTTACGGCGTGGTCGACGATCATTTGGTCCCGTTCGGTAAAAAACAGGCGCAAATCTTCAAGGCAGTCTTTATCAGAGCATATTACAAGCTATATATTATTCGTTATAGGTTAATTCAACAATAAACTGGGTCGGCTCCCAGTCTTTTTCTTTGTAATACGTTCCGGCGCGAATGACGGTGCGTAAAAGAGCGTTCTTTTCTTCTGGCGAGCTGGCAGAATAGCGGTTTAACACGTTCTCGTACAGGGCAATCGTGTCGTCTATGCTCCTAGTCTGTCTCTTGTTTCGTTCGGCTTCTACAGCCTCTTTTTGATGCTGTAACGCGCGAATCCGTTCTTTTAACGTGGATGATCGAGCGGTATAGGTTTCCGTGTCGTATACCCCTTGCTCCAACAAATCTTGCAGTCTTTCCAACTGCGTTGAGGCTGTGTTCAAATCTTTAACGATAGCTTTGATGCTGGCATCGTAGTCAACGGGGATTATCGGATCGGCATGACCGGAGTGCTTCATCGCTTTGATAACGTCGAGACGCTCTCTTATCAAATCGAGTACGTGCGCTTCTACGCGATCCAAGCGAGAACTGCGGACGCACCCTTTGGTTGCGCAAATGAGTTGATACATGCCGCTTTTGCGATCTTTTGAAGAACACGGCATCCGCACCATAGCGCGGCCGCATACGCTGCACTTCAAAAAACCTGCCAGCGGATTGCAAACAGTGTCTTTATTTGCCGGAAGATGGTACCGTCCGGCAAATATTTCATTAGCCTGGATAAACAAATCCTCATCAACGATTGCCGGATGCACGCCGTCGTAGATTTTCCAATCGGTTTTCGGTGTTTTCTTGGAATGAACTTTTCCGTCGTTTCCGCGGTATTTCTTTTGCGTATTCCTGGCAAATTTTCCGATATATACCGGGTTGCGAAGGATTGTCGCTACCGTTGTACGGCTAAAAGCCGAAGAACGGTGCGGTTTAGCTCCCATCGATGTAATGGTATCCGCAATCACCTGACAACCGACACCTTGGTTGACGTACATGTCGAAGATCATGCGAACAAAGGCAGCTTCTTCTTCTACGATCTCAAGCGACGGCTTTTTGTCGATCACTGTTTTGCGGTAGCCATAGGGAGCGTTTGGAACATATCCGCCTTCCTCAATGGTGCGTTCTAATCCGCGCCCTAATCGACGTTTGATCAGTTTCAGCTCGCGGCGTGCCATGAACGTTTCGAACTCGGTATATTCCTCGTCTATCTCATTATTGAGATCGTAAATCTTCCGGGGAGTGACGATTTGCACGTTGTTGCTTTTGAACGTTTCCAGAATAATGCCTTGTTCCGCCATGGAGCCGCGCCCCAAACGGTCAATATCCATGCACAGCACGCAATCGTAGTGCCCCGTTTCCAGATCGGAGAGTAGCCGTAGCATCTCTGTACGAGCATATAGACTGTCACCGGAAACGACTTCTTCATAGATTTCCGCAATGGTGATGCGATTGTTTTTTGCAAACCCGGATAACGTTTCCCGATGCCGCCGGAGCGTTTCGGCAATTTCCTCATTCGGATCATCCGATCTTGATTTTCGCAAATAAACGGCGGCGATCACGACGATCCCTCCTTGTGCCGATAAATTTTCCCCGTTCCTGTTTTATGACAGGAGCGGGGATTTTTTGCTTGTGGGAATTATCGAGTGAGGATAAAAAGAATATAGATAAATGAAATTGCCAGCGAAATGCACGTCAAAGTGAAGAAAAACACCAGAATATTTTTGATGGTTTTCAAAAGCCGAGTTTGACGGTACAGAAGTTGGTTGTTTTGCAACTGCGCCAGCAGGCGAATTTGGTCTTCGTCCAGATCGTGCTTCAGCGCTTCGTTGTACAGATCGATGCGCTTTTCAAAGTCGAAATAGTCGAGCTCTTGCGGAGCTGGCCGAATAAAGGATAAGCGGAATAGATTTTCGAAATGTTTGTTATTCATGATACATCCTCCTCTATGGTGCAAAAAACTGTTTTTGCTACTACTTGATTATAACGGACGGCTAACCGACTGTAACATACCTACCTGATATCGCTCTGAAAGGCAACGGCGCGGCCCAGAATGCGAATTTCATTCAGTTCTTCTCCTGAAAAACGCATGGTTTTATATTGCGGATTTTCTGCGAAGAGTAGTAGCTCGTTTCCTTCCGGATTATATTGAACGCGTTTTAATGTTGCTTCATCACCGATCAGTACCACGGCAATTTCACCATCTTCCACCATTTCCTGTTTTTGAATGAAAACGATATCGCCGTCATAAATTCTGGCCCCGATCATGGAATCGCCTTTGGCACGTAGGCAAAAATCGGCTGGAATATTGGCACCGGCTTCGACGTACAGTTCTCGTTGCTCATCGGCGAAAAGTGGTGTTCCACAGGCTACGTTCCCAAGCAACGGGAACTTTCTGGTGTCGATTCGGAACAGATTATCAACTTTAACCGCTTCCATCCAATCCGTTTCCTTCCAGCCCATAATATATGCTGGGGTAGTTTCCAAAGCGTCGGCAATGGCTTTGATTTTAGATTGGGTAAGATTTCGCTGATCAAGTTCAATCTTATTAATTGAAGAACGAGATTTATAACCTAATCTTTTCCCTAATTCATCTTGAGATAAGCTCAGCTCTTCTCGACGATGTCGGATTCTGCTGCCTATTGTGGACAAATGAATAACCTCCTTCTTTATTATTGATTATATGATACCGTTGGCGGTTTGTCAACATTTTTTACTGTTTTCAAAAAAATATGTTGACATTCTTCCTACACTATGGTATGATGTAGATGTAGACAATTTGCCTACTACATTAAGAGTGGAGGGTGACTTATGACGGATACAGTGTTATTGCGCGAAAAGATTAACCAATCTGGATATAAGATGCGGTTTATATCCCAAAGAATAGGGATTACCTATCAGAGCCTCTTGAACAAAATTAACAACAGAAGTGAGTTCAGAGCCAATGAAATTCAGATGTTGCACGATCTTCTTGATTTGACCGAGCAAGAAAGAGTGGATATTTTTTTCTCAGCTAAGTAGGCATATAGTCTACGTTTGAATCAAAAAGAAAACAAGGTATGAGTACAAGCTACTCGTGCATAGAAAGTATTGGCATCACAAAGTTGAGCACCCAGGGGCAAAAACAAGTGATACAATTAAAGTGACGGGGTCATAGCTTGGTACAGAATCTGATTTGGAGGTGAGACAATGGCAAAAACGTTGGAGGAGTACCGGAACCCGGTACCGCCGCCGGGATACCGGATCGCCAAGCATATCGATTTGTTCGATGAGGGCGGCCCAATCTTGACGGCCTACGAAAAGATCGATCCCGATCCGGTGATCCACGAAAAGAACCGCATCGCACAAGAAGACGCTATGTGGCGCGTGTGTCGATCGGCGTATCTGAACGGGGTAAGGTAACGCCTTACCTTTTGGCAGGGACAAGCTGTCTTTTGTTCAGAAACGGAAAAGAAAGGAAGTGAAGTGGTGGTAGGAGGTTTGGTGCTGACGGTCATGCTGGTCGTCGTACCGACGGTATTGGACAAGCTGTTGCCGGACAATGTTGTGGACAAACTGGCTCGCACGTTGAAGATGAACCGTTACTTAAAGGAGGATTAGATGATGAGCCGTAAAAAAAGAATCGCCGCAGCGGCTGGCACCGCTACGACGAAAAGAAAAAAACAACCTATTGGTATTATACACCTATGAAGGGAGAATGTCAAGATGTGTGATATATGTCGTCGATTGGGTGATCACGATCCCAGGTGTCCAAACTATGTTCCGGAATATGATCCCGACTACGAACCTGACTACGATGACGAAGTGGACGACGTGGATGACGAAGAACAGGGGAGTGATAGCAGTGAGTGACGAAGGGATCGAATTTGACCGTGAGAGGCACGA
>CAYMHR010000004.1:0-71252 GCA_964390295.1 uncultured Eubacteriales bacterium | reverse complement strand
CTTCAATATGCGCGACCCGGTGATTTATCGCATTAACCACGCGCCGCATCATCGTCAGGGCGACCGCTGGTGTATTTATCCCATGTACGACTTTGCCCATCCGCTGGAGGATGCGATCGAGGGCATCACCCACTCTCTCTGTTCACTGGAGTTTGAAGACCACCGTCCTCTGTATAACTGGGTGGTCGAGCATGCCGATCTTCCCGGCAAGCCGCGGCAGATCGAATTTGCCCGCCTGAATATCAATTACACGGTGATGTCCAAGCGCAAGCTCCGCCAGTTGGTGGAGGAAGGCTTCGTATCCGGGTGGGACGATCCCCGTATGCCCACCCTGCGCGGACTGCGTCGTCGCGGATATACACCGGCTTCCGTGCGGAATTTCATCGAACGCGTCGGCGTCGCCAAGGTTCCCAGCACGGTGGAGGTGGCCTTGCTGGAGCATTGCTTGCGCGAGGACCTCAACGAAAACGCGACACGCGCCATGGCCGTGTTGCATCCGATCAAGCTCACGATTACCAATTATCCCGAAGGCGAGAGCGAAGTGTTTTCCGTGGAAAACCACCCCTCCTATCCGGAACGCGGTACGCATCCGGTATCCTTTTCTCGCTCACTGTGGGTCGAACGGGACGATTTTATGGAAGAACCGGTAAAGGGATATTTCCGTTTGTTCCCCGGCAACGAGGTGCGTCTGAAATCCGCCTACGTGGTGCGCTGTACCGGCTGTGTCAAAGACGAGCAGGGCAACGTCGTTGAAATTTTAGCAACGTACGACTCCGAAACGCGCGGCGGAAACACCCCGGACGGCAGAAAAGTGCGCGGCACGATCCATTGGGTCGATGCGGCTACGGCCAAATCGGCAGAGGTACGCTTGTACAACTCACTCTTTTTGGATGCCGAGCCGGAGGGCGGCGACAAGAACTTCCTTGACTGCCTCAACCGGGATTCGCTGGAAACTCTGACCGATTGCAAGGTGGAAGCCGCCGCGTTGAGCGAAGGAGCACCGACCTCGTTCCAGTTCCTGCGTCTCGGTTATTTCTGCACCGACAACGTAGACAACACCGCGGAGCACCCGGTATTCAACCGCGCCGTCTCGCTCAAGGACAGCTTCAACAAAAAGTAATCCACCATATCAAAGCACCTGCCAACGCACGTTGGCAGGTGCTTTTTCGTCGTATTCAGATCGTGCCGTCCTCGTCGGCTTCGTCTTGCGAGCGACGCAACCGACGTCCTCGCTTCAATTCGGCTTCACTGTATTGCCGCGGAACCACCGATTCCTCTCGCTCTTGAGCGCGAGGGACGTCGGTAAAAACAGCCTCCGACTGCTTGGTGTCCGATCCTGCCTCTACCTCCAAATTCAGGTCGTGCCGCTTATCCACGTCTTCTTCGGGATGCTCCTTATAATACGGATCGATAATCGACCGCTTGACCAACGGGAAAATGGTAAATTGAATCAGGAACGAACGGAAGGCCGGCAGGAAAAACACCAGCACCGCGATAAGGATCGGAAAGCCGATCCAGAAAAAATTGAGCAACAACAGCGCCAGCACGGCATAAACGGCCAAAAGCACGAAGGTGATCAGCAAATTCTGCTTAACGCCGGCCATGGCGAACAGTACGCTGTTGCGGATCAACTGACGCAACGACATCCGAAACGTAATCATCTGTAAATACAGATAATACCGGGTAAATACGAACATCATGACCATGAAAAGCGACAACGCCACGGGAACGATCGACCAGAACGAAAAGTCTGTGGCGGTCATCGCAGACATCCAGTAAAAATACAAAGCAAACGCCATGATCGCACCGACGACCAGCTCCAAAATACCGACGACCAGCGCCTGCTTCCAGTTTTTCTTGATGGTATCGAAGAAATCGGACTTGACAAAGGCGTGCTTTTCGCGCACGAAATTGCGCGTGATATAGGTCAAACCGGCCTGCGCCAAGCCCTGCGTTACGACCGGCAACGACACGAGCACGTACAACAGGTTGGCAACCGCGAGCTTCCAAAACTTTCTGCCGTACAGCTCAAAAAATTTGAAAAACGCTTTTTTTTGCGGCTCATCCTTTGACACGCCCGGCCCGGGCTTGCTTTGATCGAACAGTCCGAAGAACCCTGCCATAGTAACACTCCTTGTTTTTTATTTCCTAAAGCCAGCTTTTGAACAGCAAGCGCATCATCACGTCGACCGCGCCTGCACCTAACAAGAGCAAGAACAATAATGAAAAACGGATTCCATATAATCGAAACTCTTGCCACAATCCGCCGCAGTGTGCTGGACGTGGAAGCAATACGCCGCTTAACCGCACCGACATCCGCAAAGATTCGGAAGCCGCCATCAGCAACGCGACCAGCTCCATGACCGAATGAGGCAACACCACGGCGACGATGACCAGCAAGCCTTGCCAGCCCTGATCGTAATAATACGCCTGCACCGTGCCCATGCCCAATCCCCAAAACACGGGAATCAGCAACGCGATCGGTGCACCGCACGCCGAAAGGCCGGCCAAAAACAACAGTGCCAACAACAACGTCGGCTGAAAGCAGGAACCGAGTACACCGGAAAGCACCGTTGAAAGCTTCAGCGTCACCCGTTCAACCTGAACCAGCGAAAGCCAAGCAGACTGCCGAATCGCAGGGTGTAAAAGCACGCCGCCAATACAGCCGCTCGCCGCCAACAGCAAAAACAAAAGCAACCGCCGATTTTCGGTTACAAAGCGTCCCCAACGGTTTGTCCTTTTCCGTGTCATCGCGCATCCTCCGTTTCCTGTGCTCCATTCTATGCAGCAGGGAAACCGGATATACCAAAATCGGGGCGGATGGTCTCCGCCCCGCGTTTGTCTTTTGCACTGCGACGCCGTCAGCGCTTCCAATTCACGCCGATGATCCCGCCAATCGCACCGCATCCCAAAGCTAACGCCAGCTTTAAGAACAGCCAGGCGCCTTGGGTGGCCGATTCGATGCCGAGACCGGCAACGAAAGCAACGACAAACAGAAGCAACCCACAACCGGAGCCGTAAAGTAACCCCCGTGTGCGAGCCACCCGTGAGGCTACGAGACCTCCGCCAAACGCTGAAACCGCCAAAATGGCAATCGCGATCGGCGTTACCGCTGCCTGCGACACCGAAAACGATGCCATCACCGTCGCCGCAACCAGCAACAACGCCAGACACAGCAACACGCCAACGGTCAGGCCGACGGCGATCGGGCGTAAAACCCGTGCTACGATCGAAGTTTGTTCCTTACGCGTACTCATCGCATTTCCTCCGCTTCTGCTTCCGGATTACACCATCAGCCTATGCGTCGGAAAGAGAAAATAGCACTGTCAGCAACGATTAAATATCGTCGTCATCGTCGTCATCGTCGTTATCGACTTCGGCATCGTGGACCGTATCACAGCTTTGCATAGCCCACTTTTTGATCACCATTTTGTTGCGATCCACGCCGGTTTCAATGACAAACGTGTCTTCCTTGATCGTCACAATACGGCCGCAAATACCGCCGATGGTGGTGATCTCATCGCCCACGCGAACGGATTCACGCATCTTCTGCTCGGCCTTCTGCTTCTTTTTCTGCGGACGGATCATCAAAAAGTACATAACGGCAATGATGGCGGCCCACATGACGAGCATACCGATCAGGCTACCCGTGCTGCTGCCGCTGGTACTCGCATCCGCGGTTAAGGCTGTTACATGAAACATAGTTTTGCACCTCCAAAGAAATCGTTACTATTATACAGAATATTGTTGGCAAAAGCAAGAGTAATCGCAAAAAATAAAAAAGTTTACAATTTAGACACGCCGATCCAACACGCCGCGATGAGCTTGGTAAAACGCTTCAAAGGTGCCGTTGTCCAAGGCGTCACGGATTCGTTCGACCAACGTATTATAAAAATACAGGTTATGCATGACGCACAGGCGCATTGCCAGCATTTCGTTAGCCTTGAACAAATGCCGAATGTAGGCGCGCGAATGATGACGGCAGGTCGGACAATCGCACGCTTCGTCCAACGGGCGCGGATCGTGCTCGTACTTTTGGTTAAGCATATTGCGATGCCCTTCCCACGTAAACACGTGAGCGTGACGGGCATTGCGCGCCGGCATGACGCAATCAAAAAGATCGATGCCGCGATACACGCCCTCCAAAATATTTTCCGGTGTACCGACGCCCATCAAATACCGCGGTTTGCCTTGCGGCATGTGCGGCACAACGGCGTCCAAAATGCGGTACATATCCTCCGTCGGCTCACCCACCGCCAAACCGCCGACGGCGTATCCGTCCAAATCCAATTCGGCAATCTCCTGCATGTGGCGAACGCGAAGGTCCTCGAAGGTACAGCCCTGATTGATGCCGAACAACCACTGCCGGGGATTGATGGTATCCGGCTGTTCCCGTAATCGCGCCATTTCGGTAGCGCAACGCTTGAGCCAGCGGGTCGTCCGTTCACAAGAGCGTGCCGAATAGTCGTATTGAGCCGGGTTTTCGACACATTCGTCAAACGCCATGGCGATCGTGGAGCCGAGCTTGGATTGAATCTGTATGCTTTCCTCCGGACCAATAAACAAACGGCGTCCATCAATATGCGACGAAAAGGTGACGCCCTCCTCGGTAATGCGGCGAAGCTTTGCTAGCGAAAACACCTGAAACCCACCGCTGTCCGTCAAAATCGGGCCCTTCCAGCCGGTAAAACCGTGCAATCCTCCCATTTCGCGCACCAAATCCTCGCCGGGGCGCAAATGCAGATGATACGTATTGCATAACTGTACCTGGCATTTGATTTCGGCCAGGTCGTATGCCGACACGGCACCCTTGATGGCACCGCAGGTGGCCACGTTCATAAAAGCAGGCGTTTGCACGGTACCGTGCGGCGTTTCCAGAACGCCGCGGCGCGCCCGTCCGCAGGTCTTTACAATTTCCATAACCATACTCCTTTATTGGATCAGCATGGCATCGCCAAAGCTGAAAAACCGATACCGTTGCTCCACAGCGTAGCGATACGTCTCCATGGTCAACGGATACCCGGCAAAAGCGGAAACCAGCATGATCAACGTACTTTCCGGCAGGTGAAAATTGGTAATCAAGCCGTCCAGAACCTGGAATTGATACCCGGGATAGATGAAAATTTCCGTCCATCCCTCCGATGCCTGCACCCGACCATCAGTCAATCCCACGCTTTCCAGTGTGCGACAACTGGTCGTTCCCACGGCAAATACGCGTCCCCCGGCGGCGCGAGTGCGATTGATCAGCTCCGCCGTCTCCTCCGGAAGCTCGTAATGCTCGGAATGCATTTTGTGCTCCAGAATGTTCTCCTCTTTCACCGGGCGAAACGTCCCCAGCCCCACGTGCAGCGTGACAAAACCGATCGAAACGCCTTTGTCCTTCAGGCGATCCAACAGCTCCGGCGTGAAATGAAGCCCCGCCGTCGGCGCGGCAGCCGAGCCAAGCTCACGGGAATAGACCGTTTGATACCGTTCTGCATCGCGCAATTCGTGCGTAATATAGTGTGGAAGCGGCATTTGACCAATGCGCTCCAGCAGAGCGTAAAAATTGCCCTCGTAGCAAAAATGAACCAATCGGTTGCCGCCCGGCAGGATTTCCAGCACCTCGGCCTCCAGCAAACCGTCGCCAAAGGTCAGCACGTCACCCGGACGCGCCTTGCGACCGGGACCTGCCAACACCTCCCAGCGGTCGGCTCCGCGCGGATTGAGCAGCAACAGCTCCACCGCCGCACCGGTTCCCTTGCGCTGGCCGTACAGCCGCGCCGGAAGCACGCGGCTGTCATTGAGGATCAGGCAATCGCCCGGCTGCAGAATATCCACGATATCGTAAAAATGTCGGTCTGCACGCTCGCCCGTCCGGCGATCCAGCACCAGAAGTCGGGAATGGTCCCGTGGCTCGATCGGCTCCTGGGCAATCAGCTCCTGCGGCAGATCGTAATAAAAATCCTGTCGTTTCATTTCCATGAAAAATCGTTCTCCATTCGCGTTTTCTCACATTCTCAATTATTGACATCTTCATTTCATAATGCTACAATAGTAAACGACAAAAGTCAAGTGAATATCCGGGATTCTCTGCGTTTTTACCCAGTTTCCGGCATATTCGGAATTTTCTTTTCGGAAAGGATCACCTACTATGAAAACTTACAACGTCGGTATTATCGGCTGTACCGGTATGGTCGGACAGCGGTTTGCCACCTTGCTGGCCGAGCACCCGTGGTTCCACGTCAGCGTTCTCGCCGCCAGCCCCCGCTCTGCCGGCAAAACCTACGAGGAGGCGATCGGCAATCGCTGGGCGATGACCACGCCTCTGCCGGAATCTCTGAAGAATATGATTGTGCACGACGCCTCTCACGTGGATGAGGTAGCCGCTCTAGCAGACTTCGTTTTCTGCGCCGTCGATATGCCGAAGGATCAAATCCGCGCTTTGGAAGAAGCATACGCCAAAGCGGAATGTCCCGTGGTGTCCAACAACAGCGCCCATCGCGGAACCCCGGACGTGCCGATGATCATCCCGGAGCTGAACGCCGATCACGTGGCGGTCATCCCGTATCAGCGCAAGCGCCTCGGCACCAAGCGCGGCTTTATTTCGGTAAAATCCAACTGCTCCCTGCAAAGCTACGTCCCGGCGCTCTTCCCGCTGTCCAAGTTCGGCATTACCAAATCGCTGGTATGTACCTATCAGGCCATTTCCGGCGCCGGCAAAACCTTTGAGCGCTGGCCGGAAATGGTGGATAACCTCATCCCCTACATCGGCGGTGAGGAGGAAAAATCCGAGCAGGAGCCGCTGAAAATCTGGGGCCACGTGGAAAACGGCGTTATCGTCCCGGCACAGGCACCGGCGTTCACCGCGCAATGCCTGCGCGTCCCCGTATCGGACGGTCACTTTGCGGCGGTGTTCTGTTCCTTTGAAAAGAAGCCCACCCGCGAGGAAATCCTGGAAACCTGGGCTAATTTCCGCGGCCGTGCACAGGAGTTGCAGCTTCCCAGTGCCCCCAAGCAATTCCTCCACTATTTTGAGGAGGACAATATGCCGCAGACCCGGTTGCATCGTGGTCTGGAGGGCGGCATGGCCATCTCCCTCGGCCGTCTGCGCGAGGATACCCAGTACGATTACAAATTTGTCGGTCTGTCCCACAACACCCTGCGCGGAGCCGCCGGTGGTGCCGTACTGCTGGCTGAATTGCTGTGTGCCGAGGGCTATATGGACTAATCTGACCGCAATCAGGAGGTCACGTCATGAGTAAATCGGTCATCTTTACCGGTGCCGGTGTCGCCCTTATTACACCGATGCACCCGGACGGAAGTATCAATTACACGAAGTACTGCGAGCTCATTGATTTTCAAATTGACAACGGCACCGATGCCATCATTGCCGTGGGAACCACCGGCGAAGCCCCTACTCTGGAGGACGGCGAACATTTGGAGGCCCTGCGTGTGGCAATCGAGCACGTCAACGGCCGCGTTCCCGTGATCGCCGGAACCGGCTCCAACAACACCGCCCACGCCGTCTATATGTCGCGTGAGGCCAAGGCCATGGGGGCCGACGGCTTACTGCTGGTTACTCCGTATTACAACAAGACCTCCCAGCGCGGGTTAATCGCTCATTATTCCGCGATCGCCGCTGCCGTTGATCTTCCGATGATTCTGTACAACGTGCCCTCGCGCACCGGCGTCAATCTCAAGCCAGAAACCGTAGCCGAGCTGTACAAAATCCCACAGATTAACGCCATCAAGCAGGCGAGCAACAATTTGTCGGAAACCACCCTGCTGGCCTCACTGTGCGATATTCCGATTTATTCCGGGAACGACGATCTCATCGTTCCCACCCTGGCACTCGGCGGCAAGGGCGTCATCTCGGTGCTGTCCAACGTTGTACCGCGGGCGGTTCACGAGCTGTGCGCCGCTTGGTTCAACGGCCAGTCGGAAGTCAGCTTACAGCTTCAGTTGGACTATTTGAGCCTCGCTAACGCCTTGTTTAGCGACGTCAACCCCATTCCCGTCAAGGAAGCGATGAACCAAATGGGAATGCAGGTTGGAAACTGTCGCTTACCGCTGTATACCATGGATGCGGCAAGCAAGGAACGCCTACATGCGGTATTGCAGCGGTATCGTCTGATATAATTTGTTTCACAGAAAGGATGTTTGTATGATACGGCTGATCGTTTGCGGCTGTAACGGAAAAATGGGACGCGCTATTTCTGCTTGCGTCAAAAATCGCTGTGACTGCGAGATCGTTGCCGGCTTCGACCGCAACACCGAACCGAATGCCGGTTTCCCGGTGTATGCCAATCCCGCCAATTGCGATGTTGAGGCTGACGTGCTCATTGATTTTTCTCATCCGTCCGCCTTGGCAGGCGTACTGAAGTACGCAACGGAGCATCACATACCGGCGGTCATTGCCACGACCGGTCTGTCCGATGAGGACGTAGCGGCGGTGCAGGATGCTTCCCGCCAAATCGCTGTGTTTTCCAGTGCCAACATGTCACTCGGCGTCAGCTTGCTGGCAGAGCTTGCCAAAAAAGCGGCCGCCGTTTTGGGAGATTCCTTCGACGTGGAAATTATCGAAAAGCATCACAACCAAAAGATCGATGCTCCCTCCGGCACAGCACTGATGCTGGCCGGTGCCGTGTCCGAAGGCCTGTCGTATACACCGAAATACGTATATGACCGCCAAGCCGTCCGCGCCAAGCGCGATCCGCACGAAATTGGGTTTAGCTCCATTCGGGGCGGCACCATCGTTGGCGAGCATGAAATCCTGTTTGCCGGGCACGACGAATGTATCAGTCTGTCACATTCCGCCGCGTCGAAAGAAATTTTTGCTTCCGGCGCCGTAAACGCCGCCGTGTTTCTGAATGACAAACCAGCCGGTCTGTATACGATGAAAGATTTGCTGGCATAATTCAAAGATTCGAGGGAGAAAGCCTTTCGGCTTTCTCCCTCTTTTCATTTACTTATTTACACTCAAAGGACTGGCAATCCGTACATTCACACATCGTCGGATTGGTTTCGTGAGTTCCCACCCGAATAGAATTGAGTGAACAGTAGTCACCGCACGGGCAGTGATGCCGACACTGCTGTACCGTGCACTGAATCGCCTTGTTTTCCTGACAACCGCCATTGTTCATACCGGTAACCTCCTTCAAGATGAGATCCGGCGAATTGCATCGAACCCGCCACCGTTAGTGTAACCGGATCGACGCAAAACATACGGCTGGAAAATTTTTCAAGCTTTCAATACCACGGTGTCCACTTGCCGCTCGTATTGGCAAATGTCGCAATATCGTGATCGGCATCATCCGACACGTCCAACCCCTCATCCAGCATAAACGGCTCCGCCGTGAGCGATAAAAGCTCCATCGTCGGTGCTGCGTATTTCCGTTGATCGTTCATAGTATGCTCTCCTCTTTGCCCTTTATTCCGCCGTCACGTCGCTGACTATCGTTCTCAGTTCTTCCACACCTTCGCCGCTTTGTGCGGAAAACGGCAGCCAGTACAAACCGTCGTACTCGGAAAATTCCTGTTCAAATGCCTGTAGGCGTTGTTCCCGTTCGGTGCGATTCAGCTTGTCCGATTTTGTCAGCACCACCATAAACGGCACCTCACTATCGGACAAAAAGCGCAACATTTGGCGGTCGTCCGCCGTAGGCGGATGGCGCATGTCGATTAGTTGAAGCACCAGTCGCAAATCGCGGTCATCACCCAAATACTGTCCGATCGCCTGGGAAAATCGTTCCTTTTCGGCGCGTGACAGCTTGGCATAGCCGTATCCCGGCAAATCCACCAACCGCATGGTATCCAGTCGGTAGAAATTCACGGTAATCGTTTTTCCGGGCGTGGCGCTGGTTCGCGCCAGTGACCGACGGTTCAACAACCGGTTGATCAGCGAGGATTTGCCGACGTTGGAACGACCGGAAACCGCTACCTCCGGCAACGACGAGGCTGGCAACTGACTTCCCAAGCCTGCCGATAATTCAAATTGTGCCGATTCGATTTTCATGGCGCTGTCTCCTCATCATTGCAACCGCAACGCGGTTGCAATCACGGTATCCATGGTGTTCGCCGTTACGAAGCGGAGCTTGCTCTTAACCACGTCATCCACTTCGTCCAAGTCCGGCTCATTCGCCTGCGGAATCACGACGGTCGTTAAATGATGGCGATACGCCGCCATCGTTTTTTCTTTTAATCCGCCGATCGGCAACACACGCCCACGCAGTGAAATTTCACCGGTCATCGCCACGTCGTGGCGCACCGGTATTCCCGTCAAAGCGGAAACCATCGCCGTCGCCATCGTCACGCCGGCTGACGGCCCATCCTTCGGCACCGCCCCTTCCGGCACGTGGATATGTATATCCTTGGTTTTGTAAAAATCACCGGCAATATGCCAACGATCGGCACGAGAGCGGACGTAGCTCATGGCAGCGTGAGCCGATTCCTTCATCACGTCACCCAGCGAGCCGGTCAATTCCAGCTTGCCGGTTCCCTCCATCACGGCCACCTCGACCGGCATCGTTTCGCCGCCGACCGCCGTCCACGCCAAGCCATTCACAACGCCGATTTCATCTTGCTTCTCGTCGTCATCTTCCTTAAAGCGACGCGGACCGAGATACGTTTCTACCGTTTCCGAACGGATCGATGTGCTTTTTGCCTCACCGGAAACGATTTTTTGTGCGCTTTTGCGGCACAACGTTGCCAAACAGCGCTCCAAGCTACGCACGCCGCCTTCACGAGTGTATCCATCGATCAACAAGCGAATGGCGTCGTCGGTAATGCGAAATTGTCTGCCATTCAGACCGTTTCGCTGAATTTGCCTTTTCACCAGATGCTCCCGCGCAATATGAAACTTTTCCTCCGCGGTATAGCTGGACAGGGTGATCACATCCATACGATCGTACAGCGGTGCCGGAATATCCTCGGCACTGTTCGCCGTAGTAATAAACAATACCTGCGACAAATCGTAAGGCAACTCCAAATAATGGTCGCAAAACGCACTGTTCTGCTCGGTATCCAGCACCTCCAGCAAAGCCGAGGCAGGATCACCGCCCTGGCCCGCCGACAGCTTGTCGATCTCGTCCAGCAATATCAACGGATTGGAGGTTTTCGCCTGAATCAGCGCTTCGATCACGCGTCCCGGCTTGGAGCCTATATAGGTGCGACGGTGCCCCCGTATTTCCGCCTCGTCGCGCACACCGCCCAGCGAAACGCGCACATAGGCACGCCCCAGGGCTTCGGCAACGGATTTGGCAATAGAGGTTTTACCCACGCCGGGAGGACCGACCAGGCAGATTACCTGCCCCTTCGTGCCCCCGGTCAGGCATCGAACCGCCAACAGCTCCAGAATACGCTCCTTAACCTTTTTTAAGCCGTAATGATCGCGTTCCAGCACGCGGTTTGCCGCTTTCAGGTCCAGCCGTTCCTTGGAAAACTGTCCCCACGGCAAGCTCAAGCACGTGTCCAAATACAAACGCACCACCGTCGCCTCGTGAGAGCCGAACGGCATTTTCGCCAGTTTATCACATTCCTTGAGCAGCTTTTGCTCGACCACATCGGGAAGAGCGCGTTCACGCACCGTTTTGCGAAGCTCCTCGGCTTCGCCCAACGGGTCGTCCTCCTCGCCCAATTCAGAGGCGATCGCCTTCATCTGCTCGTGCAAATAATAATCGCGCTGATTTTTGTCGATTGCGTTTTGCACCTTATTTTCAATGCCGGCGGCCAGCTCCAAAAGCTCTACTTCCTTGACCAACGCCTTCAGCACCAACTGCAACCGCACTTCCGTCGACGGCGCATTCAGCATCGCCTGTTTTTCTTTGACTGATGCCTGTACCAATTCGGCTATGCGGTCTGCCAGCAGTGAGGCCTCGGTAATTTGAGCGATTGCATGGAAGGTCGCTTCGCTGACGTCCCCGGAAGCATGGACATACTGTTCAAAATAGTGCAACAACTCCCGGCAATATGCCGCGTTGGTCGCTTCGTCAGCCAAGTGTCCGGAACGCGCCTCTTTGACCTCAACCACGCACGTCGGATCGCTTTGAAGCACCGTGCGAATACGGGCACGATATTGTGCTTCCACCACGACGCGTACCCCACCGGAACCCATCGGAAACACCTGACGCACGTGCGCTACCACGCCGGTTTTATACAACTGTTCCAGCGTCGGCTCCTCCACGTCAACGTCACGTTGAGCCACCAGAAACAGGGATTGATCCTCGCCGGCTGCCTTTTGCAAAGCCGCCAAGGATTTTTCACGCCCTACCTCCAGCGTAACGGTGGTATGGGGAAAAACCACCCGTCCCCGTAGAGCCAGCAAGGGCAACGTCGCAACGCGCAGTACGCGATTTTGCAGCGATTTCATGTTGTTCACTCCTGTGCTTTCAGCATCCGCTGAATGTCAAACGCGGCCGTGCCGCTTGCGATTGCGAAAAGCCAGCAACCGGTCGCATTCCTGCGGTCTGTTGCTGACCTTTCTTATCATTGGTTATGCCGTCACCTTGCGTCGGGGTGCTTTTTTTCCCGGCGTTCTAATGCGAGTCGGCTTTTTATCCGGATTCTTAACCAGCTCCGGCGCGGCGCCATTCAGCACGCAATCGCGTGTGATGACAACCTTTTCTACCGTGTAGTCGGTAGGCAGATCAAACATCAGCTTGGTCAGCACTTCCTCCATAACCGAGCGCAAACCGCGAGCACCGGTATTCCGCTTCAGCGTTTCTTCGGCTACCGCCGCCAGCGCATCCGGTTCAAAAACAAGCTCGACGCCGTCCATGTTCAGCAAGCTGGTATACTGCTTGAGCAACGCGCTGCGCGGCTTGCTGAGAATTTGGATCAGCGCGTCCACGTCCAGCGGTTGCAACGCCGTAATCACCGGCATACGTCCCACCAATTCGGGAATCAGCCCAAATTTGATCAAATCCTGCGGAACGACCTGGCGATACATCTCACCCTGATCCAAATCCTTTTTGGACTTTACTTCGTTTCCAAAGCCCATGGCACCGGAAGAAATGCGCTTTTCTACGATCTTTTCAATGCCGTCGAAGGCACCGCCGAGGATAAACAAAATGTTGCTGGTATCAATCTGAATAAACTCCTGCTGCGGATGCTTGCGTCCGCCGTTCGGAGGCACGTTGGAAACGGTGCCTTCCAGAATTTTCAGCAAAGCCTGCTGCACGCCTTCGCCGCTGACATCCCTCGTAATGGAAGGGTTTTCACTGCGACGCGCCACCTTATCGATTTCGTCGATATAGATGATCCCGCGTTGGGCGCGCTCCACGTTGCCCTCTGCCGCCTGAATCAGACGCAACAAAATGTTTTCCACGTCCTCACCGACGTAACCGGCCTCTGTCAAGGTCGTGGCATCGGCAATCGCAAAAGGAACGTTTAAGGTCTTTGCCAGCGTTTGTGCCAACGCCGTTTTACCGACGCCGGTAGGGCCCAGCAACAACACGTTGCTCTTGCCGATCTCCACGTCGCTTTGCTTTTGCATGAAAATGCGCTTGTAATGATTATACACCGCGACCGACAGCGTCACCTTGGCGGCATCCTGCCCAATCACGTACTCATCCAGAGATTGTTTCAGCTCTTGAGGCGTGGGTAACGTAAACGATGCCTCGCCGTCCAAGGAATGCTTGTTGGAAAAATGGGACCCATCCTCCAAAATATCCATGCACAGCTCAATACATTCGTTGCAGATATAAACGCCGGGGCCGGCAATCAGGCGATAGACTTCTTCCTGCGCTTTTCCGCAAAAAGAGCAACAAATCGAACGAGTTTCGTCGTTTTTCGGCATGTGTCATATCCTCTCAGTAACGTTAGAATGATCCGGTCGATCAGGCGCGCTTTTCAATCACCTTATCGATCAAACCGTACTTGACGGCATCCTCCGCCGTCATCCAATTGTCACGATCCGTATCCTTTTCAATCACCTTTAAGGATTGCCCGGTCATTTGTGCCAGCAGGCTGTTCATACGATTGCGGATGAACAGAATGTGCTCAGCCTGAATCTTAATATCGCTGGCCTGGCCCTGTGCACCACCGAGCGGCTGGTGAATCATGATCTCGCTGTTGGGCAGTGCCAAGCGCTTGCCCTTGGTACCGGCCGCCAGCAGAAACGATCCCATACTTGCCGCCATACCGATACAGATGGTGGATACGTCGCATTTGATAAACTGCATGGTATCGTAAATCGCCATACCCGCGGAAATGGAGCCGCCGGGAGAATTGATATACAAGTGGACGTCTTTGTCGGGGTCCTGCCCCTCCAAATACAGAA
The DNA here is from genome assembly GCA_964390295.1 of uncultured Eubacteriales bacterium. Classification (GTDB taxonomy): domain Bacteria; phylum Bacillota; class Clostridia; order Oscillospirales; family Acutalibacteraceae; genus RGIG3009. The sequence continues at coordinate 56,992 of CAYMHR010000004.1, read as the reverse complement.
GCTGCGCCACCACCAACGAGGCCGTCGCATCGTTTACCTCGTCCGACAGCATAATAATACGATCGTTCAGCAGACGGGAGAAAATATCGTAGCTACGTTCACCACGACCGGTCTGCTCGACTACGTAAGGCACCAAACTGCTCATAGCACTCATCCTTTCTCGGTATTGCCTCTAAATAATATAGACAGGTAAAAAGGACTTAATCCTCTTTTTCCTCTTTTTTGGCTTTTGCTTTGGTCGGAGCCACGGCATTGGCCTTGACCAAATCCATCGCCTGCGCCACAGCCAGATCACCGCGAATACTGGCTTCCGGGATCAGAGATTTGATTTTATCCAGCTCCATGGAGTACTGGTCGGCATACTTCTGGAATTCGGCCTCAATCTCTTCGTCGGTCGGAGCCAGATTTTCCAGCGCCGCGATCTTTTCCAGCGCCAAACGCACCTTAACGGAGCGCTCCGCCTGCTCACGGAAGCCGTTGCGGAAGTTCTCGACGTCCATGCCGGTGTACTTCAGATAGGTGTCCATATCCAAGCCCTGCATCTGCAGACGATAGCTGAAATCCTGTACGCTTTCGTTGATGCGGTTTTCGTACATTGCGTTCGGAATTTCACCCTGAACATTGTTGCACAGCTGATCCATCAGCTCCACTTCAAACGCTTCGTCAGCAGCGTGCTCCTTTTGATGCTTCAGCGTCGCCTTAACGTCCGCCTTCAGCGCTTCCAGCGTGTCGAACTCACTGCAATCCTTGGCAAAATCGTCGTTCAGCTCCGGCAGCTCCTTGGTCTTGATCTCGTGCAACAGGCACTTGAAAACAGCCGGCTTGCCGGCGAGCTCCGCCACGTGATACTCTTCCGGGAAGGTCACGTTGACGTCGAAGGCTTCCTCCGGCTTTTTGCCGACGATCTGATCCTCGAAGCCGGGGATAAACTGACCGGAACCAAGCACCAGCGTGTGGTTTTCCGCCTTGCCGCCTTCAAAGGCCACGCCGTCCACGTAGCCGTCAAAGTCGAACACCACGGTGTCGCCTTCGGCAGCGGCGCGATCCTCAACCGTGATCAAACGGGAGTTGCGATCCAACAGCTTATCCAGCTCCACCTTGATTTCATCTTCTTTCACGGAAACGGACTTCTTCTTTGCTTTCAGCCCCTTGTACTCGGTGACCTCGATTTCCGGCTTGACGGTAATCACCGCCTTAAAGCACAGGCCCTCGGCACCGACAGAGACAACGTCCAGATCGACCTTGTCTTCCACGTATTCGTAACCGGACTCGCGGATCGCTTCGTCCAGCGCGGTGGGATACAGATCGTTGATCGCATCCTCGTAAAATACGCCGGTGCCGTACAGCTTTTCCACGATTGCGCGGGGAGCCTTGCCCTTGCGGAAGCCGGGAACATTGACCTTGCCGACGTTCTTGCGATACGCCGCCTGAACAGCCGCCTCAAACGCTTCTGCGCCGACCTCGATCTCCAGCTCGACACGGTTGGTTTCTACTTTGTTTGCCTGCTTCAATGCCATGATTGTTGCCTCCTATGATTTGAAAATCCTTAAAATACCAAAGCAGTGTATTATAAATACAAGCTATTATATCACAGTATGCTGAAAAATTCCACTATATTTTTTGTATTTCAGCCGTTTTCTAAAGTTTTTAGTCCGGAATAAGAAGAGGGCAAAAGGAAAGTGCGTCACACGAGGTCAAATAGAACCGTATTCCCTGCCACTCGCCCTGAAACGCCTGCCGGATTCCGGCACCATGCAGATGCCCGTAGTAGCAACGGCGCACCGGCGTTCCCTGCAAAACCTGCAACAGTTCGGTACACTCATGCCCGTCAAGCAACGGCGGATAATGCAGAAATACGATCGGCTCCAAGCCGGTTGCCACAGCCGCATCCAGCGACATTTGCAAGCGTGCCGCTTCCCGCCGCAGGATTTTGGCATTATCCGGCTCGCTATCGTCGTAAAACCAGCCGCGCGTACCGCAAACGGCAAAGCGACCGTCTACCGTGACCGCATCGTTATGCACGATGGTCAGTGAATCCAAGCCGTGCTCCTGCAAAAAGCAATCCATTTTGCGGCGCGTGCACCACCAATAGTCATGATTGCCCTTCAGCAACAGCTTACGCCCCGGCAAAGAGTGTAAAAACGCAAAATCGGCCAACGTATCCTCCAGCGCCATGGCCCACGAAATATCCCCGGCAAGCACCACGGTATCCTGCGGCTGCACCAGAGCGCGCCAATTCTTTTCCAGACGCACCACGTAATCGTCCCAGCCGCGAAAAACCGTCATGGATTTATCGGCGGCCAGTGATAAATGAGGGTCGGACAACGCAAATAATGCCACACCGCCACCTCGCTTATTTCAGCATTGCTTCCACGGTTTCTTCCATCGTTTCGCGACTGCAAACCTGATTAAAGCGCGGCTGCTGTCCGCGCAGTACCGCCAGAGACGGCGGGATCGGTGCACCGGTCAGGCGATGGAGATGCTCCACCTTGTCAAATTCGTCTTCCGCCGGGTTCTCCTCGCCAAAAGCGCGAAGAACGCTGGCAGAGAATTTGTACGGATCAGCCGTTGACGCCACGATTACCGGCTTGCGATCGCCGGTTTCACGGCGATATTCCTCGCACACCGATACGGCAACTGCCGTGTGCGTATCGCACAAATACGCCTGTTCATCAAACGTGCGGCGAATGGTTGCCAACGTGCTTTCGTCATCGCACCAGCCCGCTGAAAACATTGCCTGGATTTTTGCCAGCAGAGGAGCCGGGACGACGTAACGGCCGGTGGTACCGAGCTGGTTCATCAAGTCGGCAATCAGGCCGGTGTCGCCGCCGGACAGGTGGAACAGCAACCGTTCCAGGTTGGAGGAAATCAAAATGTCCATGGACGGAGAAATCGTTGTATGGAACGCACGCTGACGATCGTACACGCCGGTGCGAATGAAATCCGTCAGCACGTTGTTGCAGTTGGAAGCGCAGATCAGGCGGGCAATCGGCAAGCCCATTTCACGAGCATAATACGCCGCCAAAATATTGCCGAAATTTCCCGTGGGAACCGCTACGTTGACCGAATCGCCAAGGGCGATGGTGCCTTGGGCGACCAAATCGCAATAGGCCGAAAAATAATATACGATCTGCGGAACCAAACGGCCCCAGTTGATGGAGTTGGCAGAAGAAAAAGCCTGACCCCGTTGTGCCAGCTTGTCCCGCATGGCAGGATCGGTAAAGATGGATTTCACGCCGCTTTGTGCGTCGTCGAAGTTGCCGCGAATGGCACAAACGCCGACGTTGTTGCCCTGTTGTGTCGTCATCTGCAGCTTTTGCATCGGACTAACGCCGTTTTCGGGATAGAAAACCAAAATTCGCGTATGCGGCGCATCGCGGAAGCCTTCCAATGCCGCCTTGCCGGTATCGCCCGAAGTGGCTACCAAAATCACGATTTCCTTGCCGTCGGAGGTTTTTTGCGCCGACACGCGCATCAAATGCGGCAAAATTTGCAACGCCATATCCTTGAAAGCGCAGGTCGGCCCGTGCCACAGCTCCAGCAGATGAACGCCGCCCTTCAAGGTGTGCACCGGCGCCACCTCCGGTGCCAGAAAACGCCCGGTCCCGTATGCCGCTTCTGCACACTCCGAGACCTCAGCTTCGGAAAAATCAGTAAGAAAACGAGACAGCACGGTCACGGCGCGTTCCGTGTAGGTTTTCGACGTCATGGCGGACAGCTCGTCCCCGGAGATTGTCGGCAACGATTCCGGAACGAACAAACCGCCGTCCGCGGAAATGCCCTGCGTAATCGCCTGTGCCGCCGTGGTATGTACCGAATGATCCCGTGTGCTGGTATACATCATAGCTATTGACCTCGCCTTACTTTGAAAATTTCAAAAAGATTAACTTAAATTATACTTCATTTCCGCCCGGTTGTAAAGTAGAAGAGAAAAAATCAAAGGCGTTTTTGAAAAATATCCGATCCAGCAGCGCATCCGACAGGCCTTTTCCCGACAAATATTCGGCCAAGCTCACCACAGCGTCGATACCGTTCCAGTCATCCGGCAAGGTGGTGCCATCCCAGTCTCCGCCGAAAGCCACCGTGGAATCGCCGTCCAGCGACAAATAATGCGAAATGTGTCGATATACGGTCTCGAAATCGGTGCCGCCGAGCTGCTCGGTGCACAGCGAAATGCCCACCAAACCGCCGCGCCGCCGCAGTTCCTTAAATTGTGCATCGCTCAAATTGCGCGGATGCCCATGCACCGTTCCGGACAACGAATGGCTGGCGATAAACGGTCGATCGGACAACGTGGCCACGTCCCAAAAACCGGCCTCATTCAAGTGTGAAACGTCGGGAACGATGCCGCATCGGCACAGCTCGCGCACCACCTGACGGCCAAACGGCGTCAGTCCTTCCCGACTTGGCGACAGGCAGCCGTGTCCCAGCTCGTTGTCGCCGTTCCACGTTAGCGTCATAACGCGAACGCCGCGTGCCGCCAACGAAGCCACGTGCCGCAGTTTTCCGGCCAGCGCCGCTCCGCCCTCCACCGCCAACAGACCGGCACAGCGTCCGGAACGGATCGCCGCCTCCATTTGGGCGACATCATTGACCAGCAACAGCTGCTGCGGAAACCGCTTTTCCTGCTCCCGCGCAAACGCAAGCAAGCGACAGACGTACCGAAAGGCGGCTCTGCCACGCAAGGAATCCGGGATAAAAGCGGAAAAGACCTGACACCAGGGGCGATATTGCCGCCCACGGCACAGGTCGATGTGCCGGTCGTTACTACATAACGTGGCTCCGGCATGATAGCAAGCAGACAAGGTATCGCAGTGCATATCGAACAATCGCACAAGCTCGCCTCCGACGTAAACTACAGAAGGTCAACAGCCGTATGCGTTCTTCAAATGCTGTAAGGAGATCGGCTTCATCGCTTCTCCGGGTGCCGTCACAATCTCGATGACGTCAAAGCGCGGTTGACGGTTTTGTGGATATTCCGCCAGGTACAACAACGCCGTTTTGATAATGCGCTGTTGCTTGGCCGCCGTCACCGCTTCGCGCGGTGCATAATAGGAGTTTTGAGAACGACATTTGACCTCTGCAAACACAATATACGTATCGTCGGCCGCAATTATGTCGATCTCACCGAAGCGGCTATGGTAATTCGCACCCAAAATATCGTAACCCTGATCGCGCAAGTAACGAGCCGCCAGCACCTCGCCGGCCGCTCCTTTGGACAACCCAGCCACCGTTGTTCCTCCTAATGCATGGTTTTCAAAAAGCTCCGGCGATGAACCGGCGAAGCGCCGTACTCGCGCAACCGCTCGTAATGCAACGCCGTTCCGTAGCCCTTGTGCTTGGCAAAGGCGTATTCCGGATACTGCCGATCCAGCTCCAGCATCCAGCGATCCCGGCTGACTTTGGCCAAAATCGAGGCCGCGCCGATGGAAGCGGAGAGCGCGTCGCCCTTAATCACAAAGCGCGCCGGAACCGTCAAGGCCGGCGGCAAACGATTGCCGTCCACCAGCACCAACGACGGTATCACCGACAGCCCTTCCACCGCCCGTTGCATCGCCAAATAGGTCGCCTGCAAAATATTGACGGCTTCGATCTCCTCCACCGACGCGGAAGCTATGTGATACGCCAGCGCTGAGCGGCAAATATCGTCAAACAGCAGCTCGCGCTTCTTTTCCGATAGCTTTTTGGAATCGTTCAAGCCTTCCGGAATGGCGTCGGGACGCAAAATGACGGCCGCCGCCACCACCGGACCGGCCAGTGGGCCGCGCCCGGCTTCATCTACACCGCAGAGAAGTGAAACGCCTTCCTGCCGGATGGCTTCGTCAAACTCAATATTCGTCATCATACAAATCTCCCATGCGCTGAAGCGGCAGAAGGCGAAACACCGTTTTGCCAACCACGTCGTCCTGTGCGATACAGCCGAACGTGCGGCTGTCCAGTGAACAGCCCGACGCACGATTGTCTCCCATGACGAACAACATTCCCTCCGGGACGGTAATCTCGCCCGTCATCTTTTCCGTTGCCGTTTCTCCAACCACGTAAGGCTCTGTCAGCAGCTCCCCGTTGCGATACACCTGCCCGGTCGTTTCGTCAATCCGGATCGTGTCACCCGGCAAGCCGATGACTCGCTTGATGAGAGGCGTTTTCTCCTCGCCGCGACTGATCACCACGATGTCGCCGTGCTCTGGCGTATACGGCATGCTGGAAAGCAACAACCGCTCGCCGTGGGTCAACGTGTTTTCCATGGAATGTCCCTCCACGTTGACCATACGCCCCAAAAACGTATAAATTACGGTGATCGCGATGAGTGCAATGCAGATCGTTTGCGCCCATTCAAACAGCGATTTTTGCGTTTTGATCTTTTCTTCGGTCTTGGACTGCACAGCTCTTCCCATCCTTCCGTTTAACGTTTATTCCTGCGGAGGCAACTCCAACGTGAGCCGTCCCAGCTTTCCGCCGCGGAATTCATCCAGCAGCATGATCGCCGCCCGCTCGGTATTGACCTCGCCACCGGAGATCAGCATACCGCGCTTTCGACCGATCAGCTCCAACAGCTCGTAGGAGGTATCCGGCAAAGCCTCGGTCAGCTTATAGCGAGCGCGCAACAGCGGCTCGTACTGACGTTGCAATATCTCCAGCAGGCTACACGCCAGCTCCTCGCTGTCCAGCACCTCGTCGCGAATGGCACCGGTAAAGGCCAGCCGCAGTGCCACCTGCTGATCCTCAAACTTCGGCCACAGCACGCCGGGAGTATCCAGAAGCTGTGCACCGCCGTCGATGACAAACCACTGCTGATCCCGCGTCACACCGGGACGGTCCTCGGCCTTGGCCTTGCCGCCGCGTGCCATACGGTTGATAAACGAAGATTTACCGCAATTGGGAATTCCAACCACCATGACGCGGATCGCGCGGTTGGCCATGCCGCGTTGCTCCCACGTGGCGATTTTATCACTCAACAGTTCCCGCAACAGGGACACGAATTTCTGAATACCGCGACCGCTCTTACAGTCCACCGCCAGAGCCGGTGTCCCCTGCGAAGAAAAATACGCCAGCCATTGCTTGGTGGCCGCCTCGTCGGCAATATCCGACTTATTCATGACGACCAACCGCGGTTTACCGGCTACAATACCGTCCAAATCCGGGTTGCGGCTGCTGACCGGGATACGGGCGTCGATGATCTCCACTACCAGGTCCACCAACGGAAGCCGATCGACAATGCGACGGCGCGTCCGTGTCATGTGCCCCGGAAACCATTGTATCGTTTGTTGCTCCATCGTATTGCCTCCCTCATTGCGTCAACTTCGGTAACGAACGCATCTGCAAAACCACCGTTTTCTGCGTCCGGCCGACTGCTTTTGAAATGAAAAGGGAGAAAACCGAGCCGATTTTCTCCCCTTCTGCCTTATTTAATAAGCTCTTTGACCTTGGCAGCCTTACCAACGCGATCGCGCAGGTAATACAGCTTGCTTCTGCGAACCTTACCGTGACGCACAATCGTGACAGCGGCAACGTTGGGAGAATGCAACGGGAACACGCGTTCCACACCGACACCGTAAGACACACGACGCACCGTGAAGGTTTCGGCAACACCGGAGCCCTTCTTGGCAATGACCGTGCCCTCGAAGGCCTGAATACGCTCGCGATCGCCTTCGCGAATCTTCACGTCGACGCGAACCGTGTCACCGATCGCGAACTGAGGGGCTGCCTCCTTCAAGCTATCCGAGGCAATAAGTTTCAATGCATCCATGGAAAAATCCTCCTTCTCATTTCAGATATTCATGTCCGAAGCGGCAACGTACCGCCGACAGAGGAATACCCGCTTTCATGTCTTGCTTTCGCTCGGCACTCATCCCCATTCCGCCCGGATGAAGGTGGAACGGACATTCATACTGCAATAGTATACTACGTCTTTTTCAAAAAAGCAAGTACTTTTTTCGCACTTTCGGCATAAATTTTCAAGCGAATTCCGTGCCGTCCTTGGCCAAGACGCGCAGGCGACGCACCTGCGCCACCAGCATCGGCAAGCTCTGCCGTTCACGCAAAGCGGCGATCACCAGAGACGGATTCACCGACAGCTCACTGTTGATCGGCAACGTCAGTACCCACTGCGTTCCGGCTTCGGTTTCGACAATTTGGCTCGCAGATTGTTCCATCACAGGCTTCAGCTCTACGCTGACCCACTCCTTCTTTTTGTTGCGCTTTTGGGCAGGAATGGACTCCTGCGCCAGCAGGGCGTGCACCGACGATGCCGGACAATTCAACGTCAAGCAATATACGCCCCGGTCAACTTCGCCGGCTTTCTTAACGGCCGGAGCCGCCGTCAAAATGTGCAACCCTTCCGGCATCACGGCGTCCAGGCGCGTCACCAGCTCGTCCATCGGCATCTCCTGCTTCAAGCGGATATCCATGGTTTCACGCTCGCCCTCATAGCCGAGCGACAGGGGTGCGGCAAACGTCAGATAGGGGTGCTTGTTAAAGCCTTCCGTATACCAGATCGGCAGTTCGGCGCGCCGCACGGCGCGCGTCATGGCGCGATTAAGGTCCAAATGCGAGATATACCGTGCCCGTCCGGCTTTGGAAAAGACAACGCGCACCGTCACAAAATCCTTAACGTCGTTCAACACACAACCCTCCTTTGAAGCAGGTCACACCGCAATGGGAGCACTGCTGGCGACAGTTCGGTGTCGTTACACCGTCGTGTGCACGTTGGTTTTCCTCCCACAAAAACGCTTTGGTCACGCCGATATCAATATGATCCCACGGGAACACCTCGTCTGCCTCCCGGCGACGGCAGGCATAAAAGTCGGGATCGAGACCGCAATCGCGGAAAATCTCCATCCAGGCATCAAAATCGAAATGCTCCGACCACGCGTCCAGATTAAATCCACGGTGAAACGCTTTTTCCAGCACGACACCCAGTCGCCTGTCGCCGCGCGCCAGCACCGCCTCCAAGTAGCTGGTTTTGGCATCGTGCCAGCTCAACGAAACCTTTTTAGTCGTTACCGATTCGCGCAGAATCCGTTGCTTTTGCTCCAACTGTGCCAACGTATCCTGCGGTTCCCACTGGAACGGCGTAAACGGCTTCGGCACAAAGCAGGAAACGCTCACCGACACCGTAACGCCCTTGCCCTTCGGCTTGTTTGGATTTTGATAAAAACAGTTTACGATTTTCTGCCCCAGCTCGTTGATGCCGACAATATCCTCGGCTGTTTCCGTGGGCAATCCCATCATAAAATACAGCTTCACCGATGTCCATCCGCCGCCGAACGCCCGACGAGCCGTTTCCAGAATTTCTTCCTCCGTCAGATTTTTGTTGATCGTATCGCGTAGGCGCTGGGTTCCCGCTTCCGGAGCAAAGGTCAGACCGTTTCGGCGCAACACGTTGAGCCGATTGGCCAGCTCCTCCGAAAAGCCGTCCACACGCAGGGAGGGTACTGAAATATTGGCATGCTGCTCCTCCGCCCACGAAAGCAATCGGTTCAACAGCTCCTCCAGACGGGTATAGTCACTGGTAGACAGCGATGACAAAGAAAACTCCTCGTAACCGCTGGTTTCACACAGCGAACGGCTTTGACGGTCAATGGTATCCACCGATTTTTCACGAACCGGCCGATAAATAAAGCCCGCCTGACAGAAGCGACAGCCGCGAATACAGCCGCGGAAGATTTCACTCATCGCGCGGTCGTGCACGATATCCACAAACGGCACCACGAACGACTCCGGATAATACGCCTTGTCCATGTCTAAAATCACGCGCTTACGAATCGTGGCCGGTGCACCCTCGTGCGGAATGATCGCCTGAACGCGACCGTCCTCGTGATAGGTCACCTCATAAAAGGCCGGAACGTAAACGCCCTCGATCTGCGCCGCCGCCTTCAGGAAGCGTCGCTTATCGTAGCCCTGCAGCTTGTGCTCGCGGTAAAGCGTCATCAGCTCCAGATTAACCTCTTCGCCCTCGCCCAAAATGAAGATATCGAAAAAATCCGCCAGCGGCTCCGGATTGCAGGCACAGGGACCGCCCGCGATCACCAGCGGCATCGTTTCGTCACGCTGATCGGCACGCAACGGAATACCGGCAAGGTCCAGCATATTCAAAATGGTGGTATAGCACATTTCGTATTGCAAAGTAAACCCGACGAAGTCAAAATCGCGGATCGGATCGCGGCTTTCCAGTGCAAACAGCGGAATCCGGTTTTCACGCATCAGCGCTTCCATATCGGTATCCGGCGCAAAGACGCGCTCGCACCAGAAATCCTCCACGGCGTTTTTCAAGCCGTAGAGAATTTTCATTCCCAGATGCGACATACCGACCTCATACAAATCGGGAAAGCAAAAGGCGAATCGCACGTTCACTTTGCTTTTATCCTTTACCACGCTGTTCAGCTCGCCACCGGTATACCGTGCCGGTTTTTGTACGCGTTCAAACAGCTCGTCCAACGTCAGTGCCATAGTATCCTCCTCGGTTTTTCTGATTCCAATAGCAGTATACGATATTTTTCACTATTTTTCAACGATTAGTTCGCAAAAACATTCTCAACAGTAAATAACCGCACACAACCAGCAGGGTGGCATTATATCCCGTGGACAGCAACAGCCAAACGCCGATCAGGATCAGCGGACAGACCGTCACGATGGAACAAATTCGCAAAAGCCGATCGGCCTGCTCCTCGGCAAAACGGAGACAAAGCAGTGCGTACAACGCCTCGCCGCCATCCAACGAAACGACGGGCAAGACGTGGAACACCGCCAAAACGCTGTGAACCCACGCCGCATCGGTAGCACCGACCACCCACAGCCACGCGCCGCAGACGGCATTGACCAGCGGTCCCGACAAGGACACCACGCACTGCGACGAATAGCTTAATTGCCGATCGGCCCGCTCAACACGCATACCGAAAGCACCGAAAGTAACACAACGCGGGGTGTCTCGCACGCACAGCATGGCTATCCCGTGCCCACATTCGTGCATCATCGATGCCAGCAGGCACAGCAACGTCATCCCACTGCGGTCCAGAGACAGCATGACGATGATCGACGCCGGAAACCAAAGTTCCATCCGCAGACGCACGCCGAACCAGCGCCATTCAAGCATACCATGCCTCCGGGATCAGCGCCGAAGGGTCACTGTAAACGCCGTCTTTCGATACCATAACGTGAACGTGTGGCCCGGTGGAATCTCCGGTACTGCCCACCAAAGCAATCGTCTCCCCCGCGCTTACCGTTTCGCCAACGTCGTGTAAAAGCCGGGAGCAATGCGCATAGGTGATCTCAAAGCCCCCGGCGCATCGCACGGTGATATAATATCCGTAGCTGGCCTCCCACCTTGATGCCGTGATCAAACCGTCGTGCGTCGCATAGAGCGGCGTCCCCTCCTCTGCCGCCACGTCGATGCCGCTGTGAAAGCCTGTCCCGCCGCGGAGTGGGTCCTCCCGAACGCCAAACGGCGAGGTGACTTTACCGTTGTCCATGGGCGCTTTCCCCTGCGGCAGGGCTTCGACAACGGACGCTACCGGCTCTGCCGATAGCGGCGATACCGCCGCAGATGTCAGCCTCACCGAACGATCGCTTGCCGAGACATTTTCCTCGGCAAGTCGTTCCGTAATCGTTTGCACCCAGCCGTCGTCGGTAATCCATTGTCGAAACAGCGTCCGTAGCTGTGACCATGCCTTGCCGCCCATCAAGCGAAGAAGCAGCACCAAAAGAAGAACAACACCGCAAATCACGCCTTGTACCATCAATAGCGAAAAGTCGGAGCGACCTTTCCCGGTACGCGCCCCCGCTGATCGGCGGTGTTGTTCTTTCATACGCACAGCCCCCTTGCCATCAAACGATAATACAGATCAAACCGTTACAACCGTCGTTGATGATACGCTCCACCGTTTCCTTCAGTTTCATGCGAGCATCCTCCGGCATACGATGCAGCTTGTTATGCAAGCCTTCGTTCACCAAGCCGTACAGCGACGTTCCGAAAATATTGGAATCCCAGATTTTTCCCGGCTCCGCTTCAAACTCGCGCAGTAAGTAGTTGACCAACTCCTCCGATTGCTTTTCCGAGCCGACGATCGGTGCTACCTCCGTCGTAATGCTGGCCTTCATCATATGGATGGACGGTGCCGTTGCACGCAAGCGCACACCGTATCGTCCGCTCTGCTTAATGATCTCCGGTTCCGCCAGTGACATTTCCTCCAGCGAAGGCATTACAATTCCGTAGCCGGTCTGCTCCACCTGCTCCAATGCCGTCTTCAGCTTATCGTACCGATGACAGATTTCCGCCAACTCCGTCATGCAGGTCATCAGCTCGCCCTCGTTTGCCACAGGCAATCCCGTAATCTCACCAAGCACCTGATAGAACAGCGTCGGCGGCACAGCAAGGTCGATCACGCCCCTGCCGCTTCCCAAATCCACTGCAGCCAACGTGGCATCCGACAAATACTCACACGCCGTCAGCTCTTGCCCCAAGTCGTGTAGCTCGCGGATTTTCCGCACGTCTGCCACCGCCCCGCGCACCGCGCCAACGATGCTTTGCCGCACCGGATGCCGACGATCCAGCTTCATCACCCACGACGGCATCCGGAATCCAATTTGATTCACCGGAAATTCGAACAAAATCGTTTCCAAAATCCGGCGTATCTCCTCCTCACCGATTTCCAGGCAGTTGACCGCGCAAACAGGAACGCCGTATTTTTCGCTCAATTCCTCGCACAAAGCAGTCGTCGCTTCACCGGTTGGCTCCGTCGTATTCAGCAGCACGGCAAACGGCTTGTGAATCGCCTGCAATTCCCGGATAACCCGCTCCTCGGCTTCGGCATATTCCGCGCGTGGAATTTCCGTAATACTACCGTCCGTGGTAATAACCAAACCAATGGTAGAGTGCTCGGAAATTACCTTTTGCGTGCCAATTTCCGCCGCCATGTTAAACGGAACCTCTTCCTCGAACCACGGTGTCTTCACCATGCGCGGAGCGTTTTCTTCAATATATCCCAGAGCCGACGGCACCACGTATCCCACGCAATCGATCATGCGAACCTTCATGCCGGCAACACCGCTCACCGTAATCCCCACCGCCTGCTCCGGGATGAATTTCGGTTCGGTGGTCATAATCGTGCGGCCGGCCGACGACTGCGGCAATTCGTCCACCGCACGCTCACGGCTGTATTCGCCGTCGATGTTCGGCAATACCAGCGTATCCATAAACTGCTTAATAAACGTAGATTTTCCGGTACGAACCGGTCCAACAACGCCGATATAAATATCGCCTCCGGTTCTTGCGGCAATATCCTGATAGATGCTTTTGTTTGCTGTCATACTTCTTCCTCCGCTCGCATCAGTGTTTGTACATTCCTATGAACCGACCGACGCGTTTATGACAACAGAAAAAGCAGGGCAATGCCCTGCTTTGAAGCGTTCCTATCGCCCGAATCTCATTGGCTTTCTTCCACGTCCCATATCAGTTGTTCCGGCCACAGCGGCTCCGGCTCGCGCAAACGAAACACGCGAACCGGCTTGTGCACCTCGCGACAACGGCGCAATACGTACCGGGTCCCGTGCGATCGACCGTCCCAAAAAGCCAGCACCACGTCGGCGTATTGGATGATCCGATCGTTGCGACGCAACGGTGCCATTCTTCCGTACGTATCGTAATCCGGCAAAAACTCCGTCAACGGGATACGGTGCTTCCGCGCATACCGGCGAGCACAGGCATCCACGCCACGCGCACCGCCCGATACGATTTCCGTGGTACCTTGAGGCAAAAAGCTACCGATATCCGAAATCGAGATGTTGCGCGACCCGACAACTGCCACTTTCATCGTTGATCACTCCACCCCTCGCTTATATAAGCCCCGTGTAAACGGCTTTGGCGGCACGCCGCCTTCGCGGTATTCCCGAAGCACCTCCGCCACCCGTTCCGGCGTTTCATCGGTAAAATGCAAATAGGAAAACGCCAGATGCGGAAGCTCCTGCAGGCGATCTGCCAAATACAGCGGTACCGCGTTCAACAGCTCGCTACAACCGCCGTAGCATCGCACCGGGAATCGTACGCCGGTACGATCCACCAGGACACTTTTACCACGGCAGGCTGAACACTCCTTGACCGTGGATACCGGACAAGCACGCAACAGCATCAGTGGCAACCGGCCGTAGGCGAACAGCCCGATCCCATCGCGATGTTCCGCAAAGCGCATTTGAGAAAAGGTAAGCTCGAACGACAAAATCGCGGCGGCAATTCCATCCGCCTCTGCCGCCGACAAAGACTCACCGTTGGTAATATTCCAAAACGGGCCGGCAAGTGGGGTCAAACCAGCCGCACGAACCGGAGCAACGGCGCCGACCGTATTGCACAAAGCAAAATCGGCACCCGCGGCCGCCGCACGCCGCAAGGCGGCATACGTTGCGGCTTCCGTTCCAAACAAGCCACGCGGCACCTCCACGCCCCAATGAGGCACGTTCGGAGTACAGCCCAGCGGAACGATCCAGTGATTCGCGCCGGGAACAACCTGCTCCGCACGCTCGGCGCGCGCCACCAGGCCGTGAAAAATTTTCTGATGAAACGGGCGTTCCTCCGGCGTTGCCCGGTCATTCCACGTAACCGGTACGACCTCGCCTCGCGCAGCAGTCATCAGTTCCAAGGCGCGACGGCGCAGGGCATTGACTGTCGACAGCGAAACGCACGGCTCAGCGGCAACGGAAGCCGACACGGAAAACGCCGTCCCCCCGGCTTTTTGCAGCTGCTCGACCACACGCTCCGACGGCAACGGCCGATCCAGCAACGGTGTATCGTCAGGGGCTACGGTGCGCACCGTATGCCCATCCGTATCCGTCGCGGTAACGGCCAACGGATGATCCGTCAGCCGCATTGTGACCGCCACCCGTTGCTTTTCTCGGTCATAGAGCTTTGACAGGCGCGACAGCACCGCCGAATCGGCAATATCCTCGGCACGGCGATAACCAAACAACGTTTTACCACGCCGACCCGTAAAGTAATCGTCCGTGAAGCCGGAACGCGAAAAGACAGACCGCAAATCCTCCAGCAATTGGGAATCCGGCGTTTCGCCGTCCAACAGCTGACGATACACCGCCGTAGCGGCGGCAACGTACTCCGGCCGCTTCATACGACCTTCGATTTTCAGCGAATCCACACCCAAGGAGCATAGCTCGTCCACGTGTAGGTACAAAGACTGATCCTTCAAGCTCAACGCCGCTTCCCCGTCATGCGGACGATGATCCACGGCGAACGGCAAGCGGCACGGCTGCGCGCAAAGACCGCGATTGCCGCTTCGTCCACCCAGCACGGCGGACAACTCGCACTGTCCCGACACGCTCATACACAAAGCACCGTGCACAAACGTTTCCAGCTCACAGCCGAGACCGACGCAAGCGGCAATCTCATCCTTCGACATTTCACGCGCCAACACGACACGGGAAAACCCAGCGTCGCGCAACAGGCGAACGCCGTCCGGCGTGTGGCAAGACAACTGCGTGGAGGCGTGCAACGGCATTTGCGGTGCCATGGTGTGCAAACACCGTGCCAAGCCGCGGTCCTGTACGATCAGCGCATCCACGCCGCACTCGCAAGCACGTTCGGCAATTCGAAGCGCTTCCGGCAATTCACGATCGCGCACCAGCGTATTTAACGTCAGGTGCACCTTGACACCGCGAACGTGGCAAAACGCCACCGCCTCCGCCAGCGAACACCCCTCCGATTCCTCGGTGGGACTGATGGAAAAATTGCGGGCATGGCGACGGGCATTGAACCCTTCTACGCCCAAATAGACGGCATCGGCTCCGGCTCGTACCGCGGCGACAAGTGCCTCGTACGAACCGGCCGGTGCCAACAACTCCGGCTTACCCACGATGACGCAACCGCTCCAATTCGGCGCGCAACGCTTTGTTTTCTTCCAAATATTCGCGTAACTGATCGCGGAGGTGATCCGACGTTTCCTCCGCCTTATTCAAACGATCGCGATCGTTGATGGCCGTTAGCACAGCCGCCGTCGCCACCGTCATGCTGGGATTATTTTTCATCATTTCACGCAGGTCGGCATCCAAGTCGCACCCCACCTGCAACATATACAACGCCGGTTCCTCGGAAACCACGGTATATTCCGTTCCGGCAATCGTCATTTTTACGCGATTTCGTCCCATAAATACCCCTCCCGTTGGTTATGACACCCGATCCTCACACGCCGAAGGCTCCCCGGCAGTCTCTCCGGCAAAATGCTTAATAATATCCTTTCGTGTAACAATGCCGATAAACGAACCGAGATCATCCACGACCGGGATAAAATTTTGATTCATGGCCCGACCAACCAGCTCGTGAATATCGGCGGTAATCCGCACGGGCGGATTACGGTCGAAACGAAGCACGTCACGCACGGTCACACGCTCCAGCGAACGCATCGACGTCGTCGTCAGTTCTCCGTCGTTCACCAGATACCAAAGAAAGTCTCCCTCGCTCACGGTGCCGATATATTTGTTTTCCCGCGTAACCACCGGCAGTGCCGTATAGCCAGAACGCCGCAACTTTTCCAATCCCTGGCGCAACGTATAGTCGTCGCAAACGCAACCAACCTCACTGCGCGGCGTTAAAAAATATGCTACATTCATAGTAAGTTCCTCACTTTTTCTTTCCGTATTCGACGGTTTCAGTATACCGTAGAAGCATGAACGTGCTATGAACGAAAAGAAACTTATTTATGATATTTTCCCCCGGAAGCAATGTGAAACGCCCGATAGACCTGCTCCAACGTCAAAATCCGCGCCAACTGATGCGGAAAGGTCATCGGTGAAAAGGACAACCGCAATCGTGCCTCGCGCTTGACGGCATCCGATAAACCGTAGGACCCACCAATCACAAAGGCGACGTGGCTCACGCCCTCTACCGCCCATTGCGACAGGCAATGCGCCAACGACTCCGAAGGCATTTCCTTTCCCTCGATGCACAAGGCAATTTTCACGGCACCGTCGGGAATACGGGATAGGAGCCGTCGCCCTTCTTCCTGAATCGTCGCAGTGATTTGCGCCGCGGACGGCTCGTCCGGCAAGCGTTCCTCCGCCACCTCGATAATCTGCAATTTACAAAAGGCGGACAGACGCTTCTGATATTCGGCACAAGCCTCACGCCAATACGACTCCTTCAGCTTGCCCACACAAGCAATCGTTACAGTCAGCATCGCTTTGACTCCTTAAAACACCGTATACGGTCGATGACATTCCGGCTCAGCAACGCACAACACGTAATCTCTGTTTTCCACAAAGCCACATGCCGCCAGCTCGCTCTGTGCCGTCGTATACGCCAGCTCCGGCAAATTGTTTTCGCGGCTGATATGACCCAGAAAAATGCGCGTCGTTCCCCGACGGACCAGCTCCGGAAGCTCCCGCGCACACGCCGCATTGGACAAATGTCCGGCAGAAGACAAAATGCGCCGCTTGAGCGGATAAGGATATGGCCCGTTTTCCAACATTCGTACGTCGTGATTGGATTCGATATGGATTAAATCACAGCCCTGCAAATGCTTTCGCACCGTTTCCGTCATAATCCCCATATCGGTGGCAATTCCCACACAGCGCTCATCCGGCAAGGTGATTCGATACCCACAGCTTTCCCGACAATCGTGCGACGTAGGAAACGCCGTAACGGTAAAACCACCAAGCTCCAAAGGCTTATCCAACGGCAAGCACAACGTACTCGCTTCCAAAGCGTTTTTTTCTCGCAAGGCGGCGCAGGTGCCCGGCGTAGCATACACCGGAATCCGGTATTTTTTGGTAAACACACGCAACCCGGTAATATGATCGGCGTGCTCGTGCGTCACCAGTACCGCGCGGATCGTGCCGGGATCAATCTCGTGTTCCCATAACGCACGCTCCATGCGCCGAGCGCTCACACCGGCATCCACCAACAAGCCTTCGGTCGAATTGCCTACATATATACAGTTTCCACTGCTTCCGCTGAACAACGGGCAAAAACGTGCCATGCTCGGTTCCTTTCTAAAAAAACGGCGCACACCGGCCGGTGTGCGCCGCTAACGCCTGTTATTGTGCCGACTGGAAAGCTGAATCCTCCACGGTAACGCGCTGAATATCCGCGCCCAAGCCGCGCAATTTTTCCACCAAATCCTCGTAGCCGCGCTCGATATATTGGATGTCCTCAATTTCCGTGACGCCCTTGGCGGCCATAGCCGCAATCACCATGGCGGCACCGGCGCGCAAGTCCATTGCCTTGACAGGAGCCGCCGTTAAAGCAGGAACGCCCTGAATAACCGCCAGCTTGCCGTCCACCTGAATATCGGCACCCATACGCCGCAGCTCATCCACGTAACGGAAGCGATTTTCCCAAACGCCCTCGTTAATAATGCTGGTACCCTCCGCCATGGAAAGCAACACGGCAATTTTCGGCTGCATATCGGTCGGGAAGCCGGGATGCGGCATCGTTTTCACGTTGCAATGGCTCATTTTTCCCGAAGCCGAAACGCGAATTTCTTCGTCAAATTCTTCAATATCCGCACCCATTTCCTGAAGCTTGGCCGTGATGGATTCCAAGTGCTTGGGGATCACGTTGCGAACGATCACGTCACCGCCCGTCGCCACTGCGGCCGCCATGTACGTGCCGGCTTCAATTTGGTCGGGAATGATGGAGTACGTCGTACCATACAGACGCGGTACGCCCCGCACCTTAATCACGTCGGTACCGGCACCGCGAACATCGGCACCCATGGAGTTCAGGAAGTTCGCCAAATCGACGATATGCGGCTCCTTGGCGGCATTTTCAATCACGGTAACGCCGTCTGCGCGCACGGCCGCCAGCATAATGTTCACGGTGGCACCAACAGACACCATGTCCAGATACACCGAATTGCCGACCAGCTTGTCCACGCGAGCAGAGATCATGCCGTTTTCCATAGGCAACACTTGGGCACCTAACGAGGTAAAGCCCTTGAGATGCTGATCGATCGGGCGAACGCCGAAATAGCAACCGCCCGGCATGGGAACACTGGCCCTGCCGAAACGACCGAGCAGTGCCCCGATGAAGTAATACGATGCACGCATTTTTTTCGCCAAATCGTGAGGCACGGTTTGCGAAACGATGGTACGCGAATCGATTTCCACGGTGTGACGATCCAGACGACGCACCTGCGCCCCCAAGGCATCCAAAATTTCCAGTGCCGTTTCCACGTCGGCAATACACGGTATATTTTCCAGCCGGCACACGCCGTTTGCCAAAACCGTCGCCGGCAAAATAGCCACAACGGCATTCTTAGCGCCGCTGATGTCGACAGTGCCTGTCAGACGATGACCGCCGCTGATAATGTATTTTTCCAAAATACCCACTCCCCGCAAGCTTGATGGTCTCTGCTGTGTAGGATGGTCATGTAAAAGGGTGCAAAAGCCCCCTAACGCTTTCCGTATTTCAGTATATCACATATTTCAGAAAAATCAAACATTTTCTAAAAAATCGAGTATTTTTTTCAGAGAAACCACTATATCTAGTATGAGTGGTTCCGAACGAACTAAACGAGAAAGGTTTTCCAAAACGAAAAAACGCCGACGTCGTTATGACAAACACGACGTCGGCGTTTTTTTATTTTCAAAATCCGAGCGGCTCTGCAACCAGGATCACTTTGATTCGTCCCGGCGTCCGTTGATACCCCAACGTTAAGTATGAACAGCAAATCCGCTCCCCGGCAGCACAGCCGTCGGAGCAAAAACGCTGATCGGTGCCGAAACAGGTTCCGGTAGCCGCGCACGGCGTGGCTCGCTGCAAGCGCTGTGCATTCAACGGTGCAGCGACCGTTTTCACGCGACGCTGTGCCTCCTCCAAATCGGAGACCAGCTTATTACAGCCGACCACCATGATGACCGAATCGGGGCCGTAGCACAGAGCCGCGATGCGGTTTCCGTTGCCGTCTACGCAATAAATCTCACCAAGCTCGGTAACGGCATTGGCAGAACACAAATACACGTCGGCACTAAAGCTTTGCAGAAAGATTTCCCGTATCTGCTCCGGAGAAATGCCCGGCTGATTGCGGTCCAGAAACCGATATTCGCCGCTTCGCAACAACGGCAAAACGTCACATTCCTCCAGTGAACGCGACCCACCGATGGCGACAACGTCTCCCGGCCGGATCAACGTTTGGATCAGCGGAACCACTTCGTCGGCGCGTTCCAGGCAAAAAGCATCCACGTTATTGCGGCGCAACGCCTCGGCTACGGCAGCGATCCGTTCGGTTTGTTGTGACATATCACTCCAGCTCCTGTCCGTTTTCCAAAGCAGTCAGCATATCAACGCGGCGCTGATGACGACCGCCCTCAAACGGTGTTGTTAAAAACACGCGGACGATCTCCTTGGCCAGCTCCGGACCGGTCACACGGGCACCAACAGCCACCATATTGGCATCGTTGTGCATACGGGTCAACTTGGCGGACAGCGGCTCACTGCACAGCGCACAGCGCACGCCCTTCACCTTGTTCGCTGCCATGCTGATACCAATACCGGTACCGCAAATCACAATTCCCTTTTCGCACTCACCCGATGCCACGGTACGGGCGGCACGCGCGGCATAGACGGGATAATCCACGCTGTCTCCGGTGTTGGTACCGAAATCCTTAACCGTTTCCCCCATCTCCGTCAGCATGGCTTTGATTTCTTCCTTCAACGCCGGACCGGCGTGATCACAAGCAATCGCAATCATCATTTTCCCTCCTGAAAAGTACAGGGAAACGGTCACCCGTTTCCCTGCGATACGTTCTTATTCTGCGTCCTCGGCAACGGCTTCTTCAACAGCTTCTTCAGCGGAAGCAGTCGCTTCTTCGACCGGCTCGTCGGCCAGCAACGCACGGATCGACAGGCTGATACGCTTGTTTTCCACGTCGATGCCGGTGATTTTCACCTGAACCTCTTCGCCCACCTTCAGGACGTCCTGAGGCTTTTCGATGCGGCGGTTGGCAATTTGAGAAATGTGGATCAAGCCGTCCACGCCGGGCATGATCTGAGCAAACGCGCCAAAGGTAGTCATGCCCACGATTTTCGCGGTAACGACGTCACCCTCGGCATACTTTCCGGTAAAGACGACGAACGGATTGTCCTCGGCGCGGCGATAACCCAGCGAAATCTTGCGCTTTTCCACGTCCAAATCGCGGATGTACACCTCGACGACGTCGCCAACGTTGACGACCTCGGAGGGATGCTTGATGCGCTTCCAGGACAGCTCGGACACGTGAATCATGCCGTCAACGCCACCCAGGTCAACGAAAGCACCGTAAGAGGTCAGCGAGCGCACCGTGCCGGTATACTTCTGACCGACTTCGGCCTGCTCGAAGAAAGCGGCTTCCTTCTCTTTACGCTCGGCACGAGCCACACTGCGAACGGAACCGACCGCACGACGACGTGCCTGGTTGGTTTCCAGCACCTTGAAGCGCACCTCGGTCTTCAGCAGAGGAGTCAAATCCTCCATACGGTTCAGCGACGCGTGCGAAGCGGGAACGAACACCTTAACGCCGTGCGACACAACCAGCATACCGCCCTTGATCACGTCGGTAACGACACCGGTCAGGACCTCGCCGCTTTCGCCGGCGGCCACGATGGTATCCCAGCCTTTCTTGGCATCGACGCGCTTTTTGGACAGCATGATGGTGCCTTCCTGGTCATTGGTACGCATGATAAGCAGCTCCAGCTCATCACCGATCTTCACCAAAGAAGCCGGGTCTGCACCCTCGGCGGAAAGCTCATCCACCGGAATGTAACCGGTCTGCTTGCGGCCGATCACTTCGACCTGGACTTCGTTGGGAGCAATGCCAATAACAATGCCGTGCACTCTTTCATCTGTAGTTAAACTTTGAAGAGAAGCCTCTAGCGCCTCCTCAAAACTCATTTCATCAAAAGACTTGACAGGCTCGGCGGCGACAGCCACCTCATTTTCTTGGACTTCGCTGTTGTTTACGATCTCGGACATGGTTGAAAGTACCTCCTTTATAATATCGGCCGGCGTAGAAGCTCCTGCCGTCAATCCGACGGTCTGTGCACCGGCCAGCTGCTCTGCCGTCAGCTCGTCTGCCGTTTCGATCAAAATCGTGCGGCAAAAGGGCTGGCAAACGTCGCGAAGCTTGGCGGTGTTGGAGCTTTGGCGTCCACCGACAATCACCATCACATCACTTTGCTGTGACAGGGCAACCGCTTCTGCTTGTCGACAAGCGGTTGCGCTACATATTGTATCAAAGATTCGAAGATTTGTATAGTGTTTTTTTGCAATTTCGTAACTTTTTTTCCAAATATCTGTTTGGAAGGTGGTTTGTGCCACCAAAATCACCGGAAAATCGCGAGCAATGCGCTGTTCCTCGATCAATTTTTCCAATTCCGCTTCCGAAGAAAACACGTAGGACGTGCCGTGACAATGGCCGCGAATGCCCATCACTTCGGGATGAGCGGCATCCCCGGCAATCAGCACAACCTGTCCGGCCTCGGACGCTTCCGCCACGATGCGGTGTATTTTAGCGACAAACGGGCACGTAGCGTCGTGATAAGGCACATTGCTCTCCTGCAACAGACGATAAACGTTCTCCGGGACACCGTGTGACCGAATCACCAACGTGGACCCGGACGGAACCTCGGTAGGGTCGGAAACGATACGAACGCCGCGTTGCGATAACGATTCCACCATTTGGGGATTATGAATGATCGGGCCCAGCGTGCAAACCTGCTTTCCGTGATCCAGCAGATCGTACACCGCGTCAACCGCACGCTTAACGCCAAAGCAAAAGCCGGCCGACTCCGCCACGCGAATCGTCATTGCGGTTCCACCTCCGCGCGGTGCTCCTCGATCAAGCCACCGATGACCTCCATCAAACGGCGCGTCGCGTAACGAATATCCGGCGTGTCACCATCCAAATGCAGTTCTGCCGGTGTCAACGGCTTGCCGTAAACCAACAAAGTGCGCTGAAACAGCCGCACGTGTTGACCTCGTGTCACCACCGCTACCGGTTGCACCGTCGCGCCGGTTTGCGCCACGATCAGCGCCGCGCCTGATTTGGCACGCAACAGCTTGCCGTCGCGCGAGCGCGTGCCCTCCGGGAATATTCCCATGATCTTTCCTTCGGAAACAATGCGCTTCGCAGTTTCAATCGCACCGGTATCGCCGGTGCCGCGATGCACGGCAAACGCGCCGAATTGCTTACCGATAAACCAAGCGAACAACCGATTTTTGAACAGCTCCGCCTTGGCCATAAAGTAAATCGGGCGCTTACGCTGAACGACCAGCAGCATCACCGGGTCCCAGTTGGAAATGTGGTTACAGCACAGCACCAGCGGTTGTCCCTCCGGCGGAAGATTTTCGTAGCCGATCACCTTCACACGAACCAGCAATCGAACCAGCGGGCCAAACAGCCAAAGAATACTTTTTCCAAGCCACATACAGCCCGTCACTCCTTTAAGCGTTCTGAAACCAGAGCCTTGAGCAGCTCTACCGACTGCTCCAAAGTATTGCCGGTGGTATCGATCCGCACGGCATCCTCGGCCGGTCGCAACGGAGCGGCGGCGCGGTGCGAGTCGTTGTAATCGCGTTCCTTCATATCCTTCAGAACCGCTTCATAGCTGGTCGAAATCCCTTTCGCTTGAAATTCCTCAAACCGCCGTCGCGCGCGATCTTCATCGGATGCCGTCAGAAAAATCTTAACCTCCGCAAACGGAAGAACGACCGTGCCGATGTCGCGTCCATCCATGATGACGTTCTGACGGCGCGCCGTATCCTGCTGTAAATCGAACAAGAACCGGCGCACCGGCGGCAACGCCGACACCGCGGAGGCCGCCATAGACACCTCCGGTGAGCGAATACAACCGCTGACGTCCTCACCGTTTAAGAAAACGCGCTGACTGCCATCCACATACCCCAGCGAAACGGTGAGTTCGGGCAAGAGCCCCACCACCTGTTGCTCGTCGTTCGGGTCCAGATTGCGGCGCAACACTGCCAAGCCGATTGTGCGATACAGCGCACCGGTATCGACGTATACGAATCCCAGCTCCGCCGCCAAAATGCGGGCAATGGTGCTTTTCCCGGCACCGGACGGCCCATCAATGGCCACGGCGACCGCCTTTTTATCAGTCATGTCCCCTCAACGTCCTTCAAATATGATTTCCGGCAGCGGCACCGGTAGAAAAAGCAATTTGCAGATTAAAGCCTCCGGTATAGGCGTCCACGTCGATCACCTCGCCGGCGAACGACAGACCGCTGACCAGTCGCGAGGCCATGGTCTTGCTGTTCAGCTCACGCGTGCTGACACCACCCGCGGTCACAATGGCTTCCGCCAAGGGGCGAAAGCCGGAAACCGTCAGCGGCACCGCCTTCAGCACTGCGCCGAAGCGCAACCGCTCCGCGCGGGAAACCGCATGGCACGGTGTCTCCCCTGCCAATTCCGCCAGATTCAACAGCGGAGCGATCATTGAGCGCGGCAACACAGCGGCCATGGCGTTACCGACACAGGCGTTCGGCTTGACACCCAGCTCCCGAACCAATCGCGCGTCAACCTGTTCTGCGGTCAAAGCCGGCTTCAGATCGATCGACAAACGATATCGCTCCGGCGCCATATCACGCATCACGGCGCTGGCGCTCAACACCAACGGGCCGGATACGCCGAAGTGAGTAAACAGCATTTCCCCCAGCTCGTGAAAAACCACCTTGCCGGTTACGGAATCGGTAACGGTCAACGTACAGTTGCGCAAAGACAGTCCCTGCAAATCACGGCAAAAGGCTTCCCGAATTTCCAAAGGGACCAACGACGGGCGCGGTGGAATCACCGTATGACCCGCCTGGCGTGCCAACGCATAGCCGTCCCCGGTAGAACCGGTAACGGGATACGAGCAACCGCCGGTACACACGATCACGCCGTAAGCGGACAACCGACGGCCATCCTCCAGCTCAACGCCACAGCAGACGTTATCTTCCAGCAACAGGCGGGAAACGCGCCCGGTCATCAGCTTGACACCGCCGGCACGGGCAAATCGAACAAGCGCATCCACGATATCGACGGCTTTGTCGGAAACAGGAAACACCCGATGACCGCGCTCGGTTTTGAGCGGAACACCCAGGTCGGTAAACAGTGCCATGGTATCCTGCGGCGAAAACGCCGAAAAAGCGCTATAGAGGAACCGGCCGTTTCCGGGGACCTGCTCCACGCACTCCGCCGGAGTACATTCGTTGGTAACGTTACAACGTCCCTTGCCGGTGATCATCACCTTGCGTGCCGGGCGTTCGTTGCGTTCGACCACAGTAACGCGATACCCCCGGCGAGCGGCAAATCCGGCGGCAATCAGACCGGCGGCACCGCCGCCGACGACCACCACGTGCAACGACTCATTCATGGGCCGACTCCGTCGGTTGCTTTTCGGTGGGCTGATACACGTGGTAGGTATCCCACAGCGTCTCCAGTTCGGTCAGCATGGCGCGGTTCGCATCCATTCGCTTCAACGAGATGGCCACCAATAGGGCGTTGATCACGCTCAACGGAGCGACCAGGGAATCCACGATGGTTGCCATATCGCTGTGCGCCAACAGCAGGCAGGAAGCAAAATCGGAAATCGGCGAACGCAGACTGTCGGTGATGGCGATCACCTTGGCACCGCGCGAATGAGCAAAGTGCACCGCCTTGACCGCTTTGCTGGAATACCGGGGAAAGCTCAAGCCGATAATCGCGTCCTCCTCGCTGATCGGAAACATTTCTTCCAAAATTTCCGTTTCACTGGAGGTGCTGATCAGCCGAATATCCGGCAATAACAATTTGAGATAGTATGCCGTAAAGCTCGCCAGTGCGCGACAGCTTCCGGCGCCGAACACATACACCCGCCGGGCGTGAACCAGTGCTTCCACCGCGGCGTTAAACACCGCCGGGTCCAGTTCGGCCAAGGTTTGACGAATGTTCGACATATCGTAGGACATGACGTTGTCCAACACTTCGTCATCCTGCATTCTGGCGCGGGTAACCTCCACGCGCTGTACGCTGGTCAGCTTACTGCGAACCAGCTCCTGCATCGCCTTTTGCAGACGGGGATACCCCGAAAAGCCCAGCTCCGTGGCAAAGCGAACCACGGTGGATTCGCTGACGCCCACCGCTTCGCCCAAAGAATACGCCGTCATAAAAGCGGCGGTATCGTAGTGCTCCAGAATATAGGCGGCGATTAAACGCTGCCCCTTGGAAAACTCCGGCATTTGTTTGGAAATGTGCGCGATGAGATCGATTTTCAACGTCATCACAAGCCTTTACTGAAAGTGAAATTAAATCCAGTTCAGTGTAACGCTTTTTTCAAAAAAAAGCAAGCCCTATCCGCGAAAAATTCGACGGAGCAACGGCTGGAAACGACTGAAATACAGCGGCAACAACCGCGTAAGCGCCAAATCGTACAGTACGAAAATCACATTACCGGCCAGCAAAAACGCCAGCAAAAACGTCCACAGCGGCAACGCGAGAGCACCAAAGCGGAAAACCTCCAATGAAAAGCCTAGAATCGACAGCGCCGCATAGGCTACGACAACGGCGGCATTAAATACAACCAGCTTGCCGAGCCATTCCAGCCAACGAAACCGGCTTCGTTCGGTGAGCGATTTCAAGATGGGATAGTAGCCGAAAAAGGCGACGAACAACAGCTTGGCCTCGATATCCGGCGTGATGAGCAACGCCACCAAGGCCTCTGCCGCATAGACGGCGGTAGCCCAACGCGCGCCACATTCAATAACGACCGGCATAAGAAACACCGACGCCAAGGCCGGCAATGCGTAGGTCGCAAACGGAAACACCGTCAGCAACAGGCACACCAAGGAAAGAGCGGCCATCAAACCGCTCCATGCAATTCGTGCCGAACGTTTCACGCAACCTTCACTCCCATTCGATCAGCAACAACGGATCAAGTCGCCGCCCATCATTTCACAACAGCAATCCGCGCAAATCAAGCCCTGACACATATCGCAGGCACTACAGCCGTTGCCGGACGGACCGGCACGGTAGGCACCTGTCTGGCGCTGACGCTCCAGTTGGTTATACGCCGCACGATATTCCATATTGCCGGGGTCCATGCGCGTTGCCGTGGAAAAGTGATTGTACGCTTCGTCCAGCCAGCCTTTTTTGTACAGCACGCTGCCCTTCAGAAAATACCATTCCGCATCCCGCGAAGGCGCCGGAACACCGTCGAGCAGCGTTTCTGCATCCGCCGTGCGGCCGGTACGGATCAGGTTGCGGATGTCGGCATAGTGCGAACCACCGGCCGCACCTTGATACTGATTGTGTGATTTTCTGCCGGAGCGACGCTCACGAATTATCGTATCGTAGGCTTCGTTGATCTCCTGCATTTTTTCTTTGGCGAGATCCGATAAGGGATTGTCGCCGTAATTATCCGGGTGATATTTCCGTGCCAGCTGACGGTACGCGTCCTTCACCTCATCGTCAGTCGCATTCGGGCTGATGCCCAATACCTGATACGGGTCTTTCATCGGTTAAACCTCCTGTAGCCTGTCTTGGGGTACGCCGTTTAGCACCGATTGCTGTGCGTTCATCATCCCAAATTCCAAAATATTGCGCAAAATACCGTCAAATCGACGAATATCCAACAATTCGTACGCCGCCTTACATTCCGCCAACGAGGCGTTCAACGACGCCCGCACACGCTCGCGGCACGCCGTAAGCTGTTCCTCCGTGGCGATTGCCGGGCGAAGCGATTCCAATAGCGGATTATAATTGCCGGTTCGGTTGTCATCCCGGAGATCGTCAGCGGCATCCATTAAATAAATCCAACGTCCCAGACAATAGCCGAAGCGTTCCAGCACGCGACGTTGCCGCTCGTCCGCCGCTGTTTGTGAGCAAAGAAATGCCAACAGCTCGGCCGTTGGTTCCGCCGCCTCGTCCAAAGAGGCACTGCGTGCCGCCTCCACGGACGCCTGCCGATCAACGTAACGCGTCGCGGCACGATCCATTTCCGGCTGAAGCGCTGCGGCCCGACGGCGATGTCGAGAGGCCGGAAGCAAGGCCAGCCGCGCCGCATTCCGCTTGAAAAATCCGCCGTCCGCAACCGTATCCCTCGTTTTGTGATACACCAACAGCACCGAGGCATCCGCACAACGGTCCAACGCCGGATTGTCGCCGCAACACGTTCTTTTCTTCAGCGGGTTATACGGGCAACGCGCTTTGTGAAAGCCGACACAGCCCTCCGCCATCGCCATTTCCAGAAGCACCAGAAACGTCATGTCGTAGCTGAGCGTCATTTGCGTCGTACAGCCGTATCGTTTTCCCAAGCGCCGGCACAGCGAGCAATACAAGCCGCGATACTGCTCAAATTCGCCCATCTTCAGCTCCGGCTGATAGACCTTCACATATCCGAACATAGTTTTCCTTCACCCTTGTACACGATACTATTATGATACAACGTTTTCAAAGCAGTGTATGAAAGATTTGTAAACATTCCGCTTGCCGCGCCGAAATTCACAGCATTTTGCTGTGTATAAGCTTCGGCAAACGGTACATACTAGCGGTACGTCAAACGATACAAGTAACACGGAAAGGTGGTCAGTATCATGGATACCATCGCTTTGATTTTAGTCATCATCGGCGCACTCAATTGGGGCAGTATCGGTTTGTTTCAATTCGACTTGGTCGCCTGGATCGGCGGAGGACAGGACGGAACCGTCAGCCGCGTAATCTATACGCTGGTTGCTTTGGCCGGCGTTTGGTGCATCTCTCTGCTGTTTCGCCATCGCCAGCCCATGCTGGAGGAAAGCGACTAACCGTATCGCAACGTCCGTGCCACCTCTTGCCGACAGCACGACCTTTGATCACTTTGATTATAGCAAAGTTTTTTCGCTTTGTCAGCAGAAACTTCCGCGTTTTATCAAAAAACGATGGCTCAAACACAAAAAGCCTGTGGCGCGAATTCCGTGCCACAGGCTTTTTCGGCAACGTTAGATCAATGCTTTAGTATCACGGGCAATCACCAATTCTTCGTTGGTGGGAATGATAAACGCGCGCACAGCCGAATCCGGCGTCGTGATCTCGCGTTCCTGACCGCGAACGTTGTTGGCTTCGGCATCCAGCTTCACGCCCAGATACGCCAAATCCTCCAGCAATTCGGCGCGCAAACGATCCTGGTTTTCACCGATACCGGCGGTAAACACAATCGCATCCAGTCCGCCGAGCGCGGCAACGTAGCCGCCGATATACTTCAAAATCTGGTAACTACGCATATCCCATGCCAGCTTGGCACGCGGATCGCCGGCATCCATAGCCGCCGTAATATCGCGGTCGTCGCTGGAAACGCCGGAAATACCCAACATACCCGACTTTTTGTTCATCAGGGTATCCATTTCTTCCGGAGTCAGGCCTTCCTTTTCCATAATGAAAGTAACGGCGGAAGGGTCAATCGCGCCGCTGCGCGTGCCCATCAAAAAGCCGTCCAGCGGAGTCAGGCCCATGGTGGTATCGATCACCTTGCCGTCGCGAATCGCCGCCAACGACGAGCCGTTACCGAGATGGCAGGTGATGATTTTGGTGTCCTTGCCGTCCGGCTTGCCCAGCAGTTCGAAGCAACGCTGGCTGACAAAGCGGTGCGAGGTGCCGTGATAGCCATAGCGACGCACGCCGTACTTTTCGTAATACTCATACGGCAGGCCCCACAGGTAGGCCACTTCGGGCATGGTTTGATGAAAAGCGGTGTCGAACACGGCAACCTGCGGAATTTCGGTACCGAAAGCAGCGGTCGCCGCCTCGATCCCCTTCAGGCAAGCCGGGTTGTGCAACGGCGCCAGTACCTCATATTCACGAACCGCCTTCAGCACTTCTTCATCGATGCGAACCGACTTATCGTATTTGGCACCGCCCTGAACCACGCGATGGCCGATGGCGGCTACCTCGGACAGGTCGTTGACCACCTTGCCCTCACCGGAAACCAGGGCTTGCTTCACCTGCTCGAACGCGGTCGTGTGATCCGGCATAGCCACTTCCTTTTGTACGACGCGGCCATCGCCGGTCTTGTGAGTAAAGCGGCCATCGATACCGATTCGCTCGCACAAGCCTTTGGCGACTACCTTTTCGCCGTCCATGTCGATGAGCTGATACTTCAACGACGAGCTGCCTGCGTTGATAACCAAAATTTTCATGTGTTCCGTGCTCCCATTCGTGTATTGATTTTTGTCATAAAATGCTATATACTTATCATAATACCATTTTTGGATTTTTTCAAGGCTTTTTCAAAAATTACACGGAGGTGTTTCCAAAACATGCACGTTGCCGGTGTTGTAGCAGAGTATAATCCCTTCCATAACGGGCATGCCCACCATTTGGAAAAAACGCGTGCGCATAACGGCGGCTGTGAAGCGACGCACATCGTTGCCGTCATGAGTGGCAGTTTTGTTCAGCGGGGTGAGCCGGCGATCCTGTCTAAATTTGACCGGGCACGCATGGCACTGCTCAGTGGTGTCGATTTGGTGCTGGAATTGCCGACGCCGTGGTGCCTGTCCTCCGCCGAAGGCTTCGCATTCGGTGCGATGTCCTTACTGCATTCGCTCGGTTGCGTCGATCACGTCAGCTTCGGAAGCGAAGCCGGAACATTGGCGCCACTACAGCGAGTGGTATCCGTCATGGAAACGCCCCGTTACGCTACCCTGCTAAAATATTTCATGGAATCCGGCATTTCGTTTCCCGAAGCACAGTACAAGGCTTTGGCGGAAATCGCCGGTGCCACCACCGCCGCCGTCTTAAAAACGCCCAACAACGTCCTCGGCGTTGAATATTTGAAAGCATTAAAGCGACTGAACAGCCCGATCGAGCCCTTCACCATCCCGCGTCAGGGCAGTGCACACGATTCGCTGGCACCGATCGGCGACGTGGCATCGGCCTCCTATCTGCGAACGTTATTGTCCGCCGATCGCCTGATCAACGCCCTGCCCTATCTCCCCGCCCCCGCCGCCGCGGCGCTGTCGGATGCGGCGCAAAACGGACGTTTGCCCGCCGACGTCAAGTTGCTGGAGCGTGCCGTTCTCTCACGTCTGCGTCTTCTGTCCGTCGACGACTGGAAGGCGGTTCCGGGCATTGCCGAGGGCTTGGAAAACCGGGCCTACAACGCAACCCGTACCGCGCAAAGTCTGGAGGAACTGGAGGAACGTATCAAAACAAAGCGGTATCCGCTCACGCGCGTGCGCCGACTCATTTGGTCTGCATATCTGGATATTCCTGCCGGCTACGCCTCTACGCGTCCGCCCTATGCGCGCGTGCTTGCCGCCAACGAACGAGGCAAGGAAATTCTGTCCGCCGCCCATCCCGACGTTCCCCTGCTGTACCGTGCTTCACAGGTCGGCAAGCTCAGCGAAGCGTGTCAAACGCTGTGGGCGCTGGAAAATCACGTAACCGATCTGTACAACGTAGCCTTTCCCAAGCCGCTCCCCTGCGGCACCGACTGCACGCAAGGATTGATTCGCGAATAAAAATTCATTGCTGTCAAACGCAAGGCGCACCCGGATGGGTGCGCCTTGTTCCGTAAAAAACAGGAGACGCTCTGCGATAAAGAGCGTCTCCCATCCAATGACAATCGGCAATTACACGATTGCTTCGCGCAACCATTCCAGCGTGCACTTCACCATGTGAGCACCGGTTTCTGCCGAAGCTTCCTTGGCACTTTCGGCAAACCATTCGGTGTTTTGAGCACAGCGCGAAAGGTCCACGTGATCCGGCCAGGTTCCCATCATCAGCGACGTTTCCCACTTACCGGCATGATCGAAGCCACCGCATTTCACCTGAGCCTCCGCCCCGATCAGCGGAATCACCTTGATATAGGAAAACGGATCATCGCCGGTGCCGCAATTCTCATAGTAGCTGGCATAGGCATCGCTACCCCACCAGCCCTTGCCGAGGGTGTCCTCCATATACTCCATCGTAACCTTTTTGGCCGCCTTATGGCAGGCGATCGTCATCGGCATCAAGCCGGCGTTTTCCGTTTGATGGTGCGGAATCAGGTAGATATTTTTAATACCGGCGTAAATCATGGACTTCAGCACGTCGTAAACGTACGCCGCATAGGTGTCCTCGTTCACGTGAAAATGGCTCGGCTTCGGTTCGCAAACCGCATAGGACGCAACGCCGTACCAAATCGGCGGACATACCACGATTTCCTTTTCCTTTTCCAACTCGCGAAGGCACCCGGTTACCACCATGGTATCGGTACCGCAGGAGGCGTGATGAGCATGATATTCCAGCGTGCCGATGGGAATGATAAAGGGCACCTTACGCTGAACCGCGTCTTCAATTTGATCGTAAAACATATCCACAAGTTGCATAACCGTTTTCTCCTTTTACATGAAAGTATGTATCTGCTATCAGTTTACTCCTTTTCGGCGCAAAAATCAATGGATCGCTTAGGATTTTTCTTGATTTTCGCCTCACAACGCGTTCCAAAACAGCATAAAGCCTGTCAGCACCAGTAAAAAGCCAAAGTTGAACGCCGAGAACGTTTTCAGATAATAGCCGGCTTTTCCGGGGTTGTGATCGGTATACTGGCGAAACGTAATCAAGCTCGCCAACGAGGAGATCAGCGTTCCCACGCCGCCGATATTCACACCGACCAACAGCTCGCGATAGTTGTCGGTAAACTGCGACAACAGGATGGCGGACGGCACGTTGCTGATACACTGGCAGGACAACGTGCTGAACACCAACGTGTTTTTCTGAAGCAAGGACGAAAACAACTCCCGAACCGGCTCAATCCGCGCCATATTCCCCCCGAAAACGAAGAAGAACACAAAAGTCAACAACAGAGCGTAATCCACCGTTTTTAACGCCTGACGATCCAACACCAGCAGACAGGCTGGGATGACGATCAAACCGATCCAGTACGGAACACCGCGAAACACAATGGCGATCGACAAAGCGAACAGCAACAGATAGACCACGGTACGCCCCACCGGGAGACGGACCGCTTCGTCAGCCACGTTCAGCGGCTCCGGTTTCACAAAGACCAAGCAGCACACCGTAATCAAAAGAACCGACAGTAGAAACGGAGGTGCCATAATCGTCATAAATTCCCCGTTTGGGATTTGAAATTTGGTATACAGATACAGGTTTTGCGGATTGCCGAACGGGGTCAACATTCCTCCCAGATTCGCGGCAATATTCTGCATAATAAAGGTAAACGCCATGTATTTTTCCTTGCCGGTCGTCGTCAGGACAAAATAGCCAAGCGGTAAAAAGGTGAGCAGAGCCATGTCGTTGGCAATGAGCATGGAGCCGATAAAGGTGATATATACCAATGCCAGCACGCTCATACGCACGTTGCCGAAAATCTGCACGATCTTTTTGGCAAGGGTGTAGAAAAAGCGAATATTCTTCAGTGCACAGACGACCGCTAACACGCAAAACAGGCAGGTCAGCGTTTTGAAATCAAAATAGCCGATATATTCCGCGTCCGGCGGCACGAAAAAGCAGGTAATCAGTGCCGCCGCAAACGCGATCAGCATAACCACGTTGCCGCGAACAAAGCTCCGCCACGCATAGTGCCGCCCCGTTTTGGCAGACCGAAGCCATGCGGGAGGCTGTTTTTTCAGATGCGTACTCATTGGTGACACCCGCTCTCTCATCGTTTCCAGCCAACTATATCACGTTACGCGTCAA
Organism: uncultured Eubacteriales bacterium; assembly: GCA_964390295.1. Lineage (GTDB taxonomy): Bacteria > Bacillota > Clostridia > Oscillospirales > Acutalibacteraceae > RGIG3009. Next base: position 23,371 of record CAYMHR010000004.1, on the reverse strand, counting down.
AAAGCAAGCCGCCCGTGTTGCCGTTCAAATGCAACTTGACATTTTTCGCAGATTTTCGTATAGTATATTTTGGGAGTTTGTGAAAACAACACAGCGTTTTGCGCTTTATTATAGTAGGCTACCGTTCGTATCGAGTATTCAGCAAGGAGAATGGGTGATTATGAGTATATTCGATTTTTTAACCATGCTCGGCGGTATGTGTCTGTTTCTGTTTGGCATGACGCTGATGGGACAAGCCTTGGAGCGTCGCGCCGGCAACAGTCTCCGCACGGTGCTGGGTAAGCTGACCACCAACCGCGTCGTCGGGTTTCTGACCGGTCTTAGCGTTACCGCCATCATTCAGAGCTCTGCCGCCACCACCGTCATGGTCGTCGGCTTCGTCAACTCCGGACTGCTCCTGCTTAACCAGTCAATCAGCGTTGTCATGGGCGCAAACGTTGGAACGACGGTGACGGCATGGTTGCTCAGCTTGAGCGACATCAGCGGTGAAAATCTGCTGGTACAGCTACTGAAGCCAACCTCCTTTACGCCAATTTTGGCGTTGGTCGGCATCATTTGCTACATGTTCTGCAAAAACAACAAAACCAAGGACACCGGCATGATCCTGCTGGGCTTTGCCACCTTGATGTTCGGTATGGACACCATGTCCACTGCCGCTTCCGGCTTGAAGGACGTCGCAGGATTCCGCAATCTGTTCGTACTGTTCGAAAATCCCCTGCTCGGCTTGCTGGCCGGTGTCATCCTCACCGCCATTCTTCAGTCCAGCTCCGCCTCGGTCGGTGTTCTTCAAGCACTGGCCAGCACCGGTCAGGTTTCGTTTGGTGTAGCCATCCCCATGATCATGGGGCAAAGCATCGGTTCCTGTCTCATCGTGATTCTGTCCAGCATCGGTGCTAACAAAAACGCCCGCCGTACCGCCCTGGTGCATCTGCTCTTTAACGTGATCGGTGCCGCCGTATGGCTAAGTGTATTTTGGATCGTCGATGTGCTGGTAAACCCGCCGATTTTAAGCCAGTCCGCCTCGGCCGTCGGTATTGCCGTGGCACACTCGACCTTCAAAATCCTGTGCACCATACTGCTGTTACCGTTGAGCAATCTGCTGGAAAAGCTGGTTACCCTCCTGATTCCCGATGCCAAAACTCCGGAAACGGCCACCGAACTGGACAGCCGTTTGCTGAATACCCCCGCCGTTGCCTTGGAGCGTTGCCGCACCGTCGCAACCGAAATGGCACAGCACGCCGTTCAGACCGTGTACGACGCCTTGAACTGCGTGGCAAATTATACGCCGGAAGCCGCCGAAAGCGTCCGTACAAACGAAGAAACAACCGATCACTACGAGGATATTCTCGGTTCGTATTTGGTCAAGCTCAGCTCACAGCCGATCGGTGATACCAACAGCGCCGAGGCCGCGATGTTACTGAAAGCAATCGGTGACCTGGAACGCATTTCCGACCACGGTGTCAACCTGTTGGAATCGGTAGAGGAGCTTCGTGAAAAAGAAATCGTATTTTCCGATTCTGCCAACGCCGAAATGGGTGTGCTATTGGCAGCGGTTCGGGAAATATTGGAGTTGACGCTCAACGCCTTCTCCACCGGAAAGGCCGAAGCCGTTGTCGCGATCTCGCCGTTGGAGGAAGTGATCGACGACCTCAAGGAAGCTCTGCGCTCCGCGCACATTTTGCGACTGCAGCAAGGGGAATGTACCATCGACGCCGGCTTTATTTGGTCCGATCTTCTTACCGACCTGGAGCGCGTTTCCGACCACTGCTCCAACATTGCCATCGGCATCGTCGATCTGACCTACCGGGATATGAACATCCACGAAAACCTGCGCGCAATCAAGACCGACGACGCCCAGTTCCGTCAATCCTATTTGGCCTATCGCCAAAAATACGCTCTTCTGTAATCCCGGCAAAAAAGCCACGAAAGCAAGCTGCTTTCGTGGCTTTTCTTTATTCATCAATACTCTACGTAGTCCATGGGGTCTACCAACTGACCGTTCAAAATAATTTCAAAATGAAGGTGAGCACCGAAGGAATAGCCGGTATTTCCGACGTTTGCAATATATTCGCCCTGCGCTACCTGTTGACCGGCAGTAACGTTCAGCGAGCTACAGTGAGCATACCGCGTCTTAAACCCGTTGCCGTGATCGATCAGCACGTAGTTGCCGTAGCTGTTGTGCCAGCCGGCCTCAATCACGGTGCCACCGTCGGAAGCGATGATCGGCTTGCCGTTCACGCGTCCGTTGGAAATATCGATCGCGCCGTGGAAGCTCCCCCACCGGGAAGCAAACGGCGAAGAAATCACCTTGGTATACGGCAACGGCCAAACGAATTTTCCGGTTGCCACACCGTCACCGACCTCGATCTCCGGCGAGCCTCCCTTGACGATCACCTCGTCAATCGGTTCGACAAGCATTTCCGTCGAGGATACCGCCCGATATTGTTCCTTGTCGTTGATCGTAATGACTTCCACGGTCACCCGCTGTTCGCCGTCTTTGCCGTGAACCGTCGTCACGTTCTCACCGGGCAGCTTGTTTTCATCCCAAACGACGACGGTTTCGTAGCCCACCCGCTCGATGTACGTTTCGAAATGGCTGACCTGAACCGGTAAAATGTCCAAATAGGCGGACATCTCCGCCTCCGTGCTGACGGCCGAAACCGGATACAAGCCCTCGACAATTTCAACCGTGCCGAAAAATTTCGCCGTTTCCGTCGCCTTTACCGGACGTTTTGCCAAAGACGCAGTCATAAGACGTTCCAGCGTCGCACGCGGCAAAGCCCCTACGAAGCGGCCGTCCACGTATAGTCCTGCCGTTTCGGTCAACGATCCGCTGACCTCCTGCAAAATAAGTTCGCTGACCGCCTGCGTATCCAGCACCTTCGCATCCGCATCCACCTTCAGGAACATGCGCGACGAGCGTTGTGCGCTAAAGGAATCGTCGGCATCGATCACCATACTTTCGACCGCGGCAACCGCCGCCGTATACGTCGCTTCGTCGGCAACGTAGCCGAACGATTTACCGTCGTACTCCAACGCCAAGACGAAGTTGGCCTGCTTCCAGTACCAGACAGTCACCATCAGCACCAGCAGGGCCAGGATCGGCGCCGTAACGTTACGCAGGGTTCGCCATAACGCCTGATGACGACGAATCGCCAACACCGGCAATACTGCCCACGCACGCAAGCGGTTCCATCCACGCCCCGTTTCAAGGTCGCCGATGTACTGACGCACTTTGGAAACGTCCGCACGTACCGCTCGCCATTCCGTCGCGATCCGATGGCGACGATTCGCAAGCCGCTGTTTAACTCGACGTTGCCAGCTCTGCGTTATCGGACGCCACAGGTTGCGCGTAAATCGTCCCACGGCTTTCACGCAACGAATCGAACGAACGCCGACCACGTAGCAAAAGCGAGAAAATTCTTTTTCAAACTCCTGCCACGTCGCCAACGCGCGGGCAAAACGATCAGACGGCGCCGAGTCCGTTCGGGAACGCACCGTGTGCTTGCGCCGTTTCATTCGACACCGTCTCCTTTCCTCCAATCACGTTCAGTCGATCACCGGCAAACGTTTATGTAACGCCGGTAAATTCTGTAAATAGTATATCGTGATTCGACAAAAAAAGCAAGTCGCGCCAAAAGGCGTGGTCAAAATGCAACAATTTCATGCAAGAATTTGCGCATTATTTCACAAATTACTGTTATTCCGGATAAATCAGTTGCTCCGTCGTCCAATGCCGTAACACGGCTGCCTGCACGGTCGCATAAGCGCGTGCACCGGGCAAATCGTGTTCAAGATAGTTGCCGCACTCACGCCGCGTAGCGCCCGGAATCTCGCCAACGTAGTTCGCAATAAATGCCAGCGCCTCCTGTGTCAGCGCGATCACCTGCTCGTTCGTCATGCCGGTTGTCAAAAAATAAAACCCGGTGCGACATCCCATGGGGCCGAAGTAAACAATCTGCTTTTCAAAAGCGCTGTTCCGCACGTAGGTGGCAAATAAATGCTCGATCGTGTGCATCGCCGGCACCTCCAAAAACGGCGGTGTATTTGGGCGCACGAAGCGCAAATCGTAGGTCGTCACCTCCCCGTCCACACGAGAAATATACAATCCCGGCATCAGGGTATCGTGATTGATCCGAAAGCTCTGAATGGTTTTCATAAAACGTCCTCCAATCCGTGCTCGTGCAAGCACGTTGTCATATCCTCCGGCAAGGAACTGGTCAAAACCAGCTTTTCGCCGGTCAACGGATGCATCAGCCTCATCTCACAGCAGTGCAAGCCGTGGCGTGGCAAGACCGTTTCGTCGGTGCCATACATGGTGTCGCCTGCCAACGGGTGCCCCAACCATGCCATGTGAACGCGGATTTGGTGAGTGCGCCCCGTTTCCAGCCACAACCGCACCAGCGTAATCCGACCATCGGTTCCCAAAGCCTCGTAATGCGTGACGCTGGGCTTTCCGCCCTCGCCCACTTCGCGCGTGATACAACAACCCTCTTTCGCGCGGATCGGCTGATCCACCGTGCCGCTTCCGGTCAGCTCTCCCAGCACGATCGCCAAATAGGTTTTTTGCACCTTATGCGTCAGCGCATAGGCAACGTGGGCGTTTTTGGCCGCCAACAGCAACCCACTGGTATTGCGATCCAAACGGTTTACCGGCCGGAACGAATGTGGCTGTCCCCGGCGACGGTAATACCCAACCACGGCGTTCGCCAGCGTCGGCTCCGGCTTACCGGCCGAAGGATGAACCGCCAGATACGGCGGCTTGTCCACCACCAACAACGAGTCGTCCTCATAGGCCACGGACAGCGGCAGGTCCGCTTCTTCGATACGCACCGCGTCCTCCGGAAAGCATAAGCAAAGCTGCTCGCCGGCACAAACGCGATCGATGCTCCGGCGATGCTCGCCGTTCACCGTAATGCCGCCTTCGTGATGCTTCAGGCGCACCACCATGCGCCACGAAAAGCCGCACCCCTGTCGCAAAAAGGTCTGCACCGTGGCACCGTCGTATTCGGTTGGTATTGTAAAAATCATCGTTTCCATATCTACCATTATACGGACTTTCCCGATAAATTTCAAGTTCCTGCGCAGAAAGACTTGTATTTTTTAACGGAAACTGGTAAAATACAAAGGATGCCATTTGAGGAGGTTTCCGGAATATGGAAAACAAAAAATTCTATCTGACCACGGCAATCGCCTATACCTCGCGCAAGCCGCATATCGGCAACGCCTACGACGTCGTTTTGGCGGACATGATCGCGCGGTACAAGCGAATGCAGGGGTACGACGTGTATTTCCTGACCGGCTCCGACGAACACGGTCAAAAAATTCAACAATATGCCGAAGAACAGGGCATTTCCCCCAAGGAATACGTTGACGGCGTGTCCCGGCAAATCAAAGACGTATGGAACAAGCTGAACACCTCTTACGACCGCTTTATTCGTACAACCGACAGCGATCACGAAGCCGCCATACAGGCTATTTTCAAAAAGCTGTACGATCAAGGAGATATTTACAAGGGCAAATACGAAGGCAAATACTGCGTTCCGTGCGAATCCTTTTTCACGCCTTCTCAGCTCAAGGACGGCAAATGCCCCGACTGCGGTCGCGAGGTGATCGACGCCAGCGAAGAAGCCTACTTCCTGCGTCTGTCGAAATATCAGGATCGCCTGCTGCAATATTTTGAAGAGCATCCCGATTTCATTCAGCCGGAATCGCGCCGCAATGAAATGATCAACAACTTCCTGAAGCCGGGTCTGTCCGATCTGTGCGTTTCGCGTTCCACCTTCACGTGGGGCATCTCGGTTTCCTTTGATCCCAAGCACGTCGTCTACGTGTGGCTGGACGCGCTGGCCAATTACATCACCGGCATCGGCTATCACCCCGACGGGAGCAGTGAGCGGTTTGAAGCCAACTGGCCCGCCGACCTGCACGTGATCGGCAAAGACATCGTGCGCTTCCACACCATTTACTGGCCCATCATTTTGATGGCGCTGGGACTGCCGTTGCCGAAAAAGGTGTTGGGGCATCCGTGGTTGCTGTCCGGCGAGGACAAAATGAGCAAGTCGCGCGGCAACGTGCTTTACGCCGACGAGCTGGCCGACCGCTTCAGCACGGACGCCGTGCGCTACTACCTCCTGTCGCAGATTCCCTTCGCGCAGGACGGAACCATCACGCTGGAGAGCTTCCTGAACGTGTACAACGCCGATTTGGCGAACACGCTCGGTAACCTTGTCAACCGCAGCATTGCCATGACCAACAAATATTTCGGCGGCACCGTACACCACACCGCAACCGTGGCTTCTGATGCCGATGCCGATTTGATCGCCACCGCCGAAAAATCACTGGCGCTGTTTGTCGATAAGATGGAGCAATACCATAACGCCGAAGCGGTAGCAGCTGTCATGACGCTTGCCAAACGGTGCAACAAATACATCGACGAAACTACCCCCTGGGCACTCGCCAAGGATGAGGCCACACGCGATCGTTTGGAAACGGTGCTGTTTAATCTTTTGGAGTGTATCCGTCTACTGGCAATTTGCCTTCGTCCGTTTCTTCCCGAAACGAGCGACCGCATCGCCAAGCAGTTGTGCCTGAACGAGCAAGAGCTGGCATTGGATAACCTCCGTTTCGGCGCTTGCGCCGCCTACGCCGTCGGCTCGCCGGAACCGCTGTTTGCCCGCATCGACGTAGCCAAGGTGCTGGCCGAGGAGGCCGAAAAATCCGCCGCGTCCGCCGAAGTCGAAGCGGAAAACGTTGCTTTTCTGGATGAAATTACCATCGACGAGTTCGCCAAGGTGGATTTGCGCGTAGCACGCGTTTCGGATTGTGAACCGATTAAAAAAGCGAAAAAGCTGTTGAAGCTGACACTGGACGACGGTAGCGGCACGCCGCGGATCGTCGCCTCCGGCATCGCCCAATGGTACACGCCGGATGAACTGAAGGGGCGCGAGGTCATTGTGGTTGCCAACCTGAAGCCCGCCACGCTGTGCGGCGTGGAAAGCCGCGGTATGATCCTGGCCGCCGACGATGGAGACGGTGCCCGCGTTTTGTTCGTGGACGGCTTAAAGCCGGGAAGCCGTATTCATTAAGCCTTGTTACAAGGAGCTTTTCATGCCTATCTTTGATTCTCACGCCCACTACCTGGACGAGCGGTTCAACGACGACCGCCACTCCCTGCTCACCACCTTATTCGATCAAGGCGTGTGCGGCATTGTGGAAAACGGAACCAACGCCGACACCTCGCGGCAAGCCGTTCAGCTGGCGCATCGGTATTCCGGCCTGTGGGCGGCAGTCGGTATTCATCCCGAAGACGCCGCCACGGCTACCGATAGGGATTTGGCGGTCGTCGAACGGCTGGCGGCCGACCCCAAAGTGGTTGCCATCGGTGAGATCGGATTGGATTATCACTACGAGGACGCTTGTCCGCGTTCTCTTCAAAAGCAATGGCTTTGCCGTCAGCTGGCGCTGGCGAATCGGTTGTCGTTGCCGGTCGTCATTCACGATCGGGAAGCGCACGAGGACACCCTACAGCTGCTCCGGGAATATCGTCCTACCGGCGTTGTTCACTGCTTTTCCGGCAGTGTGGAAATGGCCAAAGAAATTGTCAAGCTGGGGCTGTACGTTGGCATGGGCGGCGTCGTCACCTTCAAAAACGCGCGCAAAGCGGTCGAGGTCGCCACGGCCGTTCCGCTGGAGCGTCTGTTGCTGGAAACCGATGCGCCCTACTTAGCCCCCACTCCCCTGCGCGGACAGCGATGCGAATCCTCTATGATTCGTCACACCGCCGAAGTGATCGCCTCCCTGCGGAGCATCACCGTGGAAGAGCTTCTGCGTATCACCACCGCCAACGCGCACACACTGTACAAAAAGATCGATGCCTATCCGACGGAGTGAAAACTCCGTCTTTTTTTATTTTTGGGGTTGACATCACCCGCGCACGGTGTTATACTCTAGGTGTACTAGCACAAATAGTACACCTAGAACGTCAAGGGAGGTATGGCATGTTTCAAATTGATCCTTTGTCCCGGCAACCGGTGTATGAGCAACTGATCAACCAGCTGGAGCGATTCGTTTTGGTTGGACTATTGCCGCCGGAAACGCAGCTACCGTCGGTGCGGAGCCTATCTCTGGAGCTGAAGGTAAATCCCAACACCATTCAAAAGGCCTATTCCGAGCTGGATATGCGAGGAATCATTTATTCCGTTCCCGGAATCGGTTGCTTCATTTCGCCGCAAGCGGTAACGGTTCTTCAGGAGCACTCCCGAAGCAAGCTGAAGGAGCTGCACGCGCTGGCCGCCGAGCTGGCGATTGGCGGATTGACCAAAGACGAGCTGATCGCCTGTATTAACGAAGTCTATGAAGAAAGAGGGCTTATTCATGATTAACGTACAACACTTAACCAAACGCTTTGGTGATTTTGCCGCGTTGGACGACGTTACCTGTTCCATCCCCGAAGGCTGTATTTACGGCATGGTCGGCTCCAACGGCGCGGGAAAATCCACCTTTCTGCGCGTGATCACCGGCGTTTACCGTCCCAACAGCGGGACTGTCACCATCGACGGCGAGCCGATTTACGAAAACACGGCGAAGAAATCCGAAATCGCCTACGTACCGGATACGCTGTTTTTTCTCAACGGCGCTTCGATGGAACGCATGGCCGCCCTGTACGCCGCCTCCTACCCCACCTTTGACCCGCATCGGTTTGAACAGCTGACGGCCGCCTTTGAGTTGAACCCGAAATTATCGATCAACAATTTTTCCAAGGGAATGAAGCGGCAGGCTGCCACCATTTTGGCATTGTCCTGCCGTCCACGATACATTTTCTTCGACGAAACCTTCGACGGGTTGGATCCGATCATGCGTAGCCGCGTTAAAAACCTCATCTGCGAGGACGTATTGGAGCGGCGCTCTACGGCGATCATCACGTCGCACTCTCTGCGTGAATTGGAGGATACCTGCGATCAGCTTGCGTTGCTCCACAAAGGCGGGCTGATCATGGAAAGCGACGTGCAGAATCTGCGCACCTCACTGTTTAAGATTCAAATTGCCTTTGCACAAGGGCTTGACGACCACGACTTTTCGGATATTGAAATATTGCATTTCGTCAAGCACGGCTCGGTTGCCAACATGATTGTACGCGGCGACCGCGAGCACACCATAGCCAAGTTGCAAAGCCTCTGTCCGATTTTGTTAGACGTGCTTCCTTTGTCGCTGGAAGAGGTGTTCACCTACGAAATGGAAGCGCTCGGCTACACCGCCGAAAATATCTGGGAGGGTTAAGTTATGAAGCAAACCGGTTTCAGTCCCCGCTTATACGTTGAGGGACTTCGTCAGCTCCGCCTGTTAGGCATCCTGTTGACGGTCGGCGTCAGCCTGATTGCCATGTTCTTGCCGATTTCCGAATACACGGCAACGCTGGACGCTACCGCCGTCGTCTCTACGGCAGTGGATTGTCTCAGCATGAATCCGATGATTGTTCTTTCATTTTGCATCGTGGCACCGTTGCTGACGCTCAATCTCTTCTCGTTTCTCAATCGCCGTGAATCCAGCGACTTTTACCATTCGATCCCGGCAACACGCACCTGCCTGTTTTTTAGCTTCTTTGCCGCGGTCGTCACCTGGATCGTGATTTTCATCGGCACCACCACGATACTTTCCACACTGTGCCACGCTGTTTTTCCGAAGCTGTATGTTATCAACTATTACAGTATTCTGTACACCTGCTTTAACTGCTTTACCGGCAGTCTCCTGGTAGCAGCCAGCGTAGCGATTGCCATGTCGGTCACCGGCACCTTTGTCTCCAACATTCTAGTGTCTCTGCTGATCATTTTTCTACCGCGCGCGTTGCTGTCTCTGGTCCTTTCCGCCATTGAAAGCTCCTTCCCTCTGGTCAGCAATTTGGATTTTCTGCCAATTCTCAGTGCGAGCTACAACGTTCCCGTCGGTACGGTTTTCAGTTCCTTTATCTCGGAAAACGTTACCGCGCTTACCGCGCTTACCACGTGGCAAAGTGGCGTGTACACGTTGGTTTTGGCTCTGCTGTACACCGTGATCGCCTGTTTGCTGTTCCGCGGCCGCCACAGTGAGGGTGCCTCACACTCCGCACCGAACCGCTACCTGCAAGGTGCGTATCGCTTTCTAATTGGCTTTACCATCAGTGCGTTCGTCACGCTCTCCATCTGGTCAAACCACTTCAGCAACTATTCCACCGACGCATACACCGTCGCCAATCAAATTTTCTTCTACGTTATCGCGCTGTTCGCTTCGCTGGTATTCGAGCTACTCAGCACGCGCCGGTTACAGGGCTTTTTTCGCAAAAGCCTTGTCACCATCCTTTGGCTGATCGTTGCCAACGTCGCTCTGTTCGGCACGTTGACCGGCATACGGGCGTTGCTGGTATCGTATTCTCCGACGGCGGCGGACGTTTCCTCGGTTCGCATCGTAAGCACCGGTGACAACGATACGTTTTGGAGCGACGAAAATCACGATTATTTTCTACAAAAAACGTCCAGCGTTCAACTGGACGACCCGCAAATCATCGATATGGTCACCTCTCGTTTGGAAAGCTCGCTGGCACTCGCCAACCGTTCGGAACGCGACTTTTACAGCGCCTGTGATAAAAACAGCGTGCTGGTCGTCTCGATCAAAAGCGGTGGTATCTCGCACGTGCGACGCATTGTGATCTACGATGAAGATATCGCGTTGCTGTCCGACCGTCTGGCACAAAACGACAGCTATCAAGAGGTCTACATGAATTTGCCGGATACTATGTCCTCCATCAGCGACTCTCTCACCGCCAATATGAATTTTGATAAGCAGGAGCGCACCAAGCTCTATACCGTACTCCAAGAAGAGATAAACTCCATTGGCTTTGAGGCGTGGTATAAGCTACTCAATACCGGTGTGGATTATGAAAAGGAAGAACAGCCGATTACCTATCTGCATTTTTACGTCCCCGGCTATTCGTCGTGGTCGAGCTTCGACGTGCCGCTGTATTCTTCCGCACTTCCGAAAACTCTGAACGCCTATTTACAGCTATACAACGAGCACTGTACCGTCGACTATGACAACCGGCTTGCCGACGTCATCCGCGATCCCGACGCTTATACCTCCATCAAGATTTATCTGTACAACACCAACGCTGAAAACGAAACGGCCTACTATTTAGACAGCGATACGATTACCAAAAACGCCGAAGGGCTCTGTGCATGGCTGGAGCAGTTATCCACCGACAAGAACCTCGACGGTGCAAAGCCGCTGTGCTACCTGCGATTGGAAAAGCTGAACGAATATCATGACGAATACGGCGGCACGTACTACGATTACGCCTACTACGACGGCTTTTTCGCTTTGCCCGGTGATACGACCGAGCTGCCTATAACAACGCTTGGTCTGAACGATTGATATTTCGGGGGCACACATCATGAAAACGCAATTTTTGGATGAATCGCAAAGCCGCCGTCGGTATTATGCGCGCAAGCGGCATCGGATCGTTCTGATCTCTCTGATTGCCGTAGCGGCTGCGGTGATTGTTCCCCTGTGCTTTGCTTTGGGCAATCGCCACAGCGATCGTTCAAGGTCGTCGTCCAAAGCGTGGTACGACGTTACCATTCTCGACTGGATCGAGCAGGACCTGATCGACGTGGACGGTGTCTCACGGGACGGCGAGAAGCTGGAAGCCTTTCACGACGTAGTGATCCACTACATCGGCAATCCCGGCACGACCGCTCGGCAAAACCGTAATTATTTTAACAATCCCGATTCTTCGGTCAGTGCACATTTTGTGGTAGGGCTGGACGGCGAGATCATCCAGTGCATCCCCTTGTCCGAGACATCCGCCGCCAGCAACAATCGAAACGGCGACACCATCTCGATCGAAGTGTGTCATCCGGATGATACCGGCAAATTCAACGAAGCGACCTACCAGTCTTTGGTTAAGCTCACCGCGTGGCTTTTGCAAGCCGGTGATCTTTCCACCGATCACGTCATCCGTCACTACGACATCACCGGAAAGGAGTGTCCCCGCTATTTTGTCCGCAATCCGGAAGCGTGGGAAGAATTCCTGCAAGACGTCCGGGATTACGATTAAACGTTACGAGAGGGCAAGCGATTGCTTGCCCTCTCCTCTTGCTAACAAAAAATCCCACCGTAATTTTGTGAAATTACGGTGGGATTTTGGCGGAGAGTTAGGGATTCGAACCCTAGGTACTTTCGTACACAGCATTTCGAGTGCTGCACCTTCGACCACTCGGACAACTCTCCACAGCACACCTATTATAGTGGATGAAACGTATTTTGTCAACCGAAATTTTCGCGTTTTGCGAAATTGGTTAAATTGTTACCTGTTTCGCGGTACACCGCCAAGGAAAAAGATATTTTTTAATAGCACTTGACAAATTCGCAGCAATGTGATATAGTACATTCAAATTAAACAAGAAACCGTTGAAGCGGAAGTAACGGCGATCAAGCCTTCACAGAGAGCCCGTGGTGCTGGAAATCGGGCAAGAAACCATCGTCAAATGGGCCGCTGAGGGTGCAGTCAAATGTGTTTTTTCACAAAGTATACTGCAACGCGTGGGCATGCGTTAGTTGCCGGGGATATGTTGGTATCCTGCAAGTGCACGGGTTTCCGTGAATCAAGGTGGCACCGCGAATTAAACGTTCGTCCTTGACAGCCGATAGGCTTTGTCAAGGGCGTTTTTGATTTTCAGGGAGGAATACGAATGATCCTGCTAACTAAACGATGGCGATGGCGTTGACTGATTTTTCCATCCCCATTTTGAAATATTAGGAGGCAATTATCATGGAATTTAACGGTATCAATTTTGACACGTATTTTAACAATTACCCCAACAAAGACGGTTATTTTGGGAAATACGGCGGCGTTTACGTGGATGAAAAGCTGAAAAACGCTATGGCGGAAATCACCGAGGCGTACTATTCGATTTGCCAGTCTCGCAAATTCATTGCCGAGCTGCGCCGCATCCGCAAAGAATTTCAGGGTCGCCCGACACCCGTCACTCATCTGGAGCGCTTATCCGACGCTTTGGGAGGCAAGGTGCAGCTATATGCCAAGCGCGAAGACCTGAACCATTCGGGTGCTCACAAGCTCAACCACTGCATGGGCGAAGCTCTGCTGGCCAAGTACATGGGCAAGAAAAAGGTGATTGCCGAAACCGGTGCCGGTCAGCACGGTGTTGCGCTGGCTACTGCTGCCGCCTATTTCGGACTGGAATGTGACATCTACATGGGCACTGTGGATATTAAAAAGCAGGCGCCGAACGTAGCACGCATGAAAATCCTCGGTGCCAACGTAATCGAGGTCACACACGGACTGCAAACCTTGAAGGAAGCGGTGGATGCCGCTTTTGACGCGTATAGCAAGGAGTATAAGGATTGCATCTACTGCATCGGCTCCGTGCTCGGCCCTCACCCGTTCCCCATGATGGTGCGCGATTTCCAAAGCGTGGTTGGCATCGAAGCGCGCGAACAGTTTTTAGATATAACCGGACATCTTCCCAACGCGATCGTAGCCTGCGTAGGTGGCGGTTCTAACGCGGCCGGTCTGTTTGCCGGGTTCCTAAACGATCCCGTGGTCATCTACGGTGTCGAGCCGCTCGGTCGCGGTCCCAAGCTGGGCGACCACGCCGCCAGCCTGAAATATGGCACCGAAGGCATCATGCACGGCTTTAACAGCATCATGCTCAAGGACGAAAACGGCGAACCGGCACCCGTATACTCCGTTGCCAGCGGATTGGATTATCCGTCCTCCGGACCGGAGCACGCCTTCCTGCAAGAAATCGGGCGTGTTCAATACGACGTGGTCGACGACGAAGAAACCATCGACGCCTTCTTTAAGCTGTCGCGACTGGAGGGTATCATTCCGGCCATCGAAAGCTCACACGCCGTCGCTTACGGCATGAAGCTCGCCCAAACCATGGAACACGGCTCCGTCCTGATCAACCTCTCCGGCAGAGGCGACAAAGACATGGATTACGTGATTGAGCATTACGGTATTCGTTAATGCTCGGCGGTTGCCACGGTATCGTGGCAACCGCTTTTCCATTTTTCGTTGCAACACCTGCCGCTTTGTGCTATACTGACCTTATCGACTAACAAAGGAGCGTTGTTATGAATTATACAGCCGCCGCCACTCGCTACGATACCATGCCTTATCGCTATTGCGGACACAGCGGTTTGAAATTGCCGGCGCTGTCGCTGGGACTGTGGCACAATTTCAGCGATGCGGACGATTATCGCACCATGACGGAGATGCTGACCACGGCATTCGATTTGGGTGTCACGCATTTTGACCTTGCCAACAATTACGGTCGCCCATACGCCGGATCGGCAGAACGCAATTTCGGACGTATTTTGAAAGAAACGCTGGCACCGTATCGCGATGAGCTGGTCATCTCTACCAAAGCCGGTTACTATATGCATCCGGGGCCCTACGGCGATTTTGGAAGTCGCAAGTACCTGATCTCCAGCCTGGATACCAGCTTAAAGCGTATGGGACTGGACTACGTCGATATTTTTTACCATCATCGCATGGACCCTCATACGCCGCTGGAAGAAACTATGGGCGCACTGTGCGATATTGTTCGGAGCGGCAAAGCACTTTACGTCGGCATTTCCAACTACGATGCTCCGACGGCAATCAAAGCACAGGCCTTGCTGGAAGCCTCCGGTGTGCACTGCCTGATCCATCAGCTTCGGTTTTCCATGCTGGATCGGCACGTACAAACCGACGGCATACTTCGTGCCACTCACGATGCCGGTATGGGCTCGATCGCCTTTTCGCCTCTGGAGCAGGGCATTTTGTCCGACAAATACTTGCACGGGATTCCTGCCGGATCACGTGCTGCTAAGCCGGACACCTTTCTCACTGCCGACCGCATCGATGCCGCCGTTCTTCACAAAGTGGAGCGTCTCAACCGCCTTGCCGTCGCGCGCGGTCAATCGCTGGCACAAATGGCGATTGCTTGGTTGCTGGGGGCGGGCGAAACCACCAGCGTATTGGTCGGTGCCAGCAGCCCGGAGCAAATCCGTGAAAACGTTGCCGCCGTTCACCACACCGATTTTACCGCCGATGAGTTGGCGGCCATCCAGCAAATTCTTCAAGCATAAAAAGCGGCAGACGTCCAAACGACGTCTGCTGCTTTTTTACGATCCGTTGCGATTAAGATACCGTATTTGTTCGCCGTCGGTCAGCGGATACACAACGAGCTTGTCGCCTTGCAAGTCTTCACCGTGCAGGTCTACGGCGGTAATCCGGTGATTGCCATAGGTGGTATAATAATACGTCCCGGTATCGGCATCACAGCAGGCGGTATATACTGTCATTTCGTAGTTCTCCCCCACCGCGCAACATCCGCACACCTGCTCCACGGAGCCGAGGACGTGGAAGCATTGAGTAACGTCCTCTATGGATTCCGGCAAGGCGGAATTCAGCTTCACAAAAGAGGCACGAACGAACCGGGATACCGAGGACCAATCTCCCGGCAAGCCCAACGCTCCCATACCGCGGCTGTACAACGGCAATTCAATCTCGTCGGAAAACGTATTGATCGGGTCGCGCGGCGAAAGCCCGACGTAATCCCGCAGGCGAAATTGCTGTTCGGTAAACGGCGGATTGTTCGTCAGCACCCCCACTGGATTATCGTGAATATGCAAGCCGTCGCTTTGCTGCTCGACCACAATCGCTTCCCGACGGTCAGCGATCAACCAGTGCAGCGGCGACGGCGGCAGAGCATCACAAAACGCGGCGTCGGTGATCAGCACGCGCTTTAATAACCGTCTGGCATCGGCCACGGTAGCGCATCGGCGCAAAATTCGGGGAATCATTTCAAAGGAGGCGATGCTTTCCTTGTCCACCTGCGGCGCATGGTATACGGCATTTCCGGCAAATCGCAATCCGGCCATGCCCAATCCGCACTCATTCACCGCATCATAATACAACGGGATTTTATTTTCTACGTGCGCCATGCCGATCAACGCATACGTCGGCTTTTCGGATGGTACCCGATAAAACCCCAAAGAGAAATTCCGAGGCGTAATCACCACCGATTCGCCATAAGAGCGCTCGTAATCCATCGTCCGTCCAAAGAAAAAATGCCGTCCGCGGTAAGCCATAGCCGTACACATACGCTTCCCTCCCCGGATAGCATAAGCAGTTGCGCGCAAAACATACGAAACGGGCCGGACAAATCGTCCGACCCGTATTCTATCGTTTGATTATCAGAACAAGCCGCAAAGCCAGTTCCACACGGTAAAATCATCCGCGAAGGGGAACGTCAAAATACCGATGGCAAACAGCACCACGATAATGAGCGGCAACACGTACGTCAAATAAGGACGCATCCACCGCTTGAGCTTGATCCCCTTGCCGGCATTGGCTTCTTCCATGAAGTTGTCGAAGCCCCAGCCTTTTTTGCAAACGCAGAACAAAACGTAGCACAAAGCACCCAGCGGCAGGACACAATAGCTGACCAAAAAATCCTCCAAATCGAGAACGGCGGAGCCGGACGCGAAAGGAACAAAGCCCGACCACACATTATAGCCAAGTGCGCAGGGAACCGACAAAACCAGCAATGCCGCACCACACACAACGCACGTTTTCACGCGGCTCCAGCCGGTCAGCTCGCGCACACAGGCCAGAATGTTTTCGAACACGGCGATGATGGTGGACATCGCGGCAAAGAACATGAACAGGAAAAACAGCGATCCCCACCAGCGGCCGCCGGACATATTGTTAAATACCCGTGCCATCGACTCAAACAGGAGGCTGGGACCGGACGATGCCGGCACGTCGAAGGTAAAGCACGCCGGGAAAATGATTAGCCCGGCAACGATCGCCACAAAGGTATCCAGCACCAGGATGTTGATCGATTCGCCCAGCAAGGATCGCTCTTTGCCAATGTAGCTTCCGAAAATCGCCATGGAGCCGATGCCCAAGCTCAAGGTGAAAAACGCCTGATTCATGGCCGCCACAATCACGTTGCCGTTGATTTTGGAAAGATCGGGCTTCAAATAAAAGGTCAAGCCTTCTGCGGCACCGGACAGCGTAAAGCTGTTCACCGCCAGCACGATCATCAACAAAAGCAAAGCGATCATCATGACTTTCGTAACACGCTCGACGCCCTTTTGCAGACCAAACGACAAAATCAGGAAACCGAGCACCACGACGATCGCCATGTAGCCGACCATCACGGTGGGATTGCCCATCATGTTGCCGAAAAGCTGACCGGACTGCTCATCGGTTAAGCCGGTCATTTCTCCACCCACAAAGCCGACGAAATACCGTAAAATCCAGCCGGTAACGGAGGTGTAGAACATCATCAGAAGAAAGTTCGCAACCAAAGCCGCATAGCCGTGCCAGTGCCACTTTTGCCCCGGCTTTTCCAGCTTTTGATACAGCTTCACCGGGCTGGCCTGACTGGCGCGACCAAGCGAAAACTCCATCACCATGACCGGCAAACCGAAAATCACCAAAAAAATCAAATACAGCAGTACAAAGGCACCGCCACCGTACTGCCCCGTCATCCACGGAAACTTCCACACGTTTCCTACGCCGATCGCGCAACCGGCACTCAACAAAATAAAGCCCAGTCGGCTCCCCAAACGTTCTCTGCTCATCAACGTCACCTGTCCTCTAGTAATTTCCACCATTATAGCAAACCTGCCACAGTTCGTCAAATATTTTGTTTCGTCACCGGCTTACACCATAAATTTTACCTCTTTTTTCAAGTTTTCGTTGCCAAATCCTTCTATTTCTGTTAAACTAGTACTTATATAACTTTTAGGAGGGTTATTATGTCCTGGGACACCATACAGATTCTGATCGCCATGGTTCTTTACATGGCATCCGTGATCGTCATCGGCGTGCTGTATGCCAAGCGCGCCAACAAAAGCTCGGAAGAATACTTTTTAGGTGGTCGTTCGCTGGGCCCCTGGGTCACCGCCATGAGCGCCGAAGCCTCGGATATGAGCGGCTGGCTCCTGATGGGATTGCCCGGCGTGGCATACTGGTGCGGCTTAGCCGGTGCCGCCTGGACCGCCATCGGTCTGGCGGTCGGCACCTACCTGAACTGGCTCATCGTTTCCAAGCGTCTGCGCCGGTACAGTATTCGCGCCAACAACTCCATCACGTTGCCGGAATTTTTCTCCAATCGCTTCCGCGAAAAGAAGAAGACCATCCTCTTTATCTCGGCCGCTTTCATTCTGGTGTTCTTCACCGTGTACGCCGCCAGTTGCTTCGTCACCTGCGGCAAGCTGTTTTCCACCCTGTTTGGGCTGGACTATCGGCTGATGCTGCTGGTCGGCGCCGTCTTTGTGCTGGTTTACACCATTCTCGGTGGCTTTCTGGCGGAAAGCGCCTCCGATTTCATGCAATCGATCGTCATGATCGTTGCCTTGGCTGTCATCGTAATCATCAGTGTTGTGAAGGCGGGCGGCTTGAGTGCCGTGCTGGATAATGCGCGTGATATTCCCGGCTTCCTGGAATTCTTCGGCATCGCCACGCCGACCACCACCGACGTCGGTGGTGTCGCTACGCAGGTAGTGGAAAACGGGACCCCTTTGTTCGGCGCCGCCGGGGAGTACAGCCTCCTATCGGTCTTCTCCATGCTGGCATGGGGTCTCGGTTACTTCGGTATGCCGCAGGTACTCTTGCGCTTTATGGCCATCCGGAAGGAAAGCGAGCTGAAGCGCTCGCGCCGCATTGCGATGGTTTGGGTTGTCATTTCGCTGACCGTCGCCGTGTTTATCGGCATCGCCGGGCGCCAGGTATTCCCGACCGCGCACCTGACGAAATCCGATGCCGAAAACATCTTCATCACACTGGCTACCAATTCACTGGTACCCATCTTTGCCGGCTTTGTGATGGCTGGTATTTTGGCGGCTACCATCAGCTCCTCGGATTCGTATTTGCTGATTGCCGCATCGGCATTTTCCAAGAATATTTTCCAGGGAATCTGCAAGAAAAACGCTTCTGACAAGCAGGTCATGACCATCACTCGCATCACCCTGCTGTCACTAACGCTGATCGGTATTCTCATTGCTTTGGATGAGAACAGCGTCATCTTCGAGATCGTATCCTTTGCGTGGGCAGGCTTCGGTGCCACCTTCGGCCCGCTGGTATTGCTCTCGCTGTTCTGGAAGCGCATTAACAAGCCCGGCGCCATCGCCGGTATGATCAGCGGTGCCGGTATGGTATTCCTGTGGAAGCTGGTAATCAGCCAATTGGGCGGCATCTTCGCCATCTACGAGCTGCTTCCTGCCTTCCTGTTCTCCATTCTGTGCGCAGTGGTCGTTTCCCTGCTGACCAAAGCACCTTCCAAAGAAATTCAGGAAGATTTTGAAGCGGTACGTCACAATCAAGTCGAAGAAGCCATTTAACCATCCTACGCCGCTTCTTATCGTTCGGTAAGAAGCGGCGTTTCTGTATTGTTTTGCAAAAGGAGCACGTCGTATGAGCATAACGTGTCGTTTGTTTGACGAAAACAACTATCTTGCGGAATTTACCGCCACAGTCACTGCTTGCTATCCGCTGACAGACGGCTTTGCCGTCGTACTGGATCAAACGGCCTTTGCGCCGGAGGGCGGTGGCCAGCGCGGCGACAGCGGCGCACTTAACGCGGTAACGGTGCACCACACCGTGGAACAGAACGGAGAAATCCGTCATCTTACCACCCAGCCGTTGGAGGTCGGAACCGCCGTGCACGGGCGCATTGATTGGCGGCTTCGTCGGTACCGTATGCAGCATCACTCCGGAGAGCACGTACTATCCGGCATCGTCACTACACGCTACGGTTTCCACAACGTCGGATTCCATTTGGGCAACGAGCTTGTCACCATTGATTACGACGGCGTGCTGTCCCGCGAGCAGTTGGACGAACTGGAGCTGGCAGCCAACGACGTTATCTGCCAGAACCGCGCCATCACCGCGTATTATCCCGATCCGGAAACGTTACGTGCGCTTTCTTATCGCAGTAAAAAAGAAATTGACGGTGCTATACGCATCGTTGAGGTGGATGGCATCGACGTTTGCGCGTGCTGTGCACCACACGTTCACAGCACCGGCGAGATCGGTATGCTGAAAATTATTAACCACAAGCATTACAAGGGCGGCATTCGATTACAGCTTGTATGCGGCATGACCGCCGTGTGTGATTATCAGGAAAAGCAAGCGTTGACCGCACACGTCACCGAAGCGCTCTCCACGGTACAGGAAAAGGGCATTGCCGCCTTCGACGCTCATCTTCAAGCGGTAGGCACCACGCAGTACCGTTACGATCAACTGTTGCTCGCTGTGGCTGAAGAATTGGCCGCCGCACAGTCGCCGTCAGTCGGTATTCCCGTCGTGATCAGTGCCTTACCCGGCGATGCCGCACGGCATTTGGCTCGAAGCGTTGCCGCACGATTTGACGGTGCCTGCGTCGTTATCCACGCCGAAACGGGGCGCTATACACTATACTGTGACAACGATTCGTTTGCGAAAATCGTCCGCTCTGCCAACGGTGCCCTGCAAGGAAAGGGCGGTGGCCGACCACCGTTTGCCTCCGGCACGTACACGGCTTCACTGCCCACCATTCAGGCTTGGTTTAAGAACGCTGCCGCACCGGACACATAATCCGATGATTTTTCCATTGAAAAACGATTGAACGAAAAACGCCTCCACGTTGCGTGGAGGCGTTTGGCTTTGATAAAATTATTTGGTCATAAACAGAATACCGAGTGTATTGGGACCGCAATGGGAGGAAATCGTACAACCGGCACGCGTCACCAGCACCTCGCTGAACGGCAGACATTCCACTACCGCTTGGCGAACCAGCTCGATACGTTCCTCGGAAATGCCGGAATGAGTAATGAAAATGCGGTCGGTGCGAACGTCGTCCCGATCCTTTAAGCGATCGTACACGTACTGTTGCAATGCCTTATCCAGCGAACCGCGATATTTTTTGCCGACGTCCATTTTGCCGGAGGTATTATCGACCTCGATACAAATTTTGAGCTTCAGCAAATTGGCACCGAACATTTCCAAAGCCGAGCAACGGCCGCCTTTATACAAAAATTCCAGCGTATCGATCACAAAGCTGGCCTCAACGTGGCTTGCCAATGCCTGTACCTCTTCTGCGACCTGCTTGGCAGACATTCCGGCGGCGATGCGTTCTGCCGCTTCCAACACCAGCAAGCCCATGCCGGTAGACAGATTACAACTATCGACCACGTACAGTCCCGGAAGCTCCTCCGCCGCTAAACGGCAGTTGTTGTGCGACGTGGACAAACCGGATCCGAGCGTAATATACACAACCTCGTGCTCATCGTCGATAAATTGCGAGCAAAAGTCCGTATATTCTGCCATGTTAATCGCCGCAGTCTTTGGCAGAATATGCTGCTCGTTATAAATGCGGTAAATATCATCGGGCACCAAATCCACGCCGTCACTGTACGTATTCTCGCCCAGCAACACGTGAAAAGGGTACGTATGGACCCCGAAACGCTCTTTCAGCTCCGGACTGAGATCGCAGGTGCTGTCCGCGCACAAAACTACCTTCTTGCTCATTTTGATATTCCTCCATTTTCCCCAAGGCTATTCCGTCATAATGATAATCTCATGGCCGCAGGATTGCAAAGCAAACGACTTTCCGTTCAGGCTTGCTTTGGTACTGATGGCCGACAAATTGCTTTGCTTTTGGAACCAGGTAACAAACTCGTTCACCGTGTTTTTGGAAACGTAGATCGTCGCCGTGCCATTGCCCTTGATAAACAAATCGGCAATTTTGTCCACCGTAAAGCTCTTAACCTCGGTGCCCTCCTTGACAAAGTAGCTTTCAGTGGTCGAGCTACAGGTGGGGATCGGATAGGCGTTATCCGCGCTAATCGTATGATCCTCAAGAATCAATGCATCGTTCAGATTAAAGAAAGCGTGCATAATCGGCACTGCAGCGCCCGTTTGGTCATCCCATGTCACGTCAACGTGGTAGTATTTGCCGTTGATTTCCACCAAGTTCCACGCATGCGCTTCGCCGCGGCTACCACCGGGGCGAACACTGCTGCCCTCCACCAGCAGGCATTGCGTACCCGCTTGGTAGAGCAAATATTGAAATGCGCGAGCGTAGCCTTCACAAACCGCCTTGCCCTCCACCAAAGCGCCGTACAAATCGTGAGCATGAGTAGCTTCGATATAGGTCACGCGGGATGCCAACGCGTCGTGCAAAATCAATTCGCGTTCATACACCGTCTGACCGTATGCGGCTTTCGCCAACAGTTCTTTAACAACGGCATCCACTTTCTTTTGGGCGGCTTGCTGCTGTGTCACATTCATCGTATAGGACAGCTCAACCGATACCGCCGTTTTGGAGCCATCCAGCATGTAAGTGTACGAGCCGGCGTACCAAAAATGCTGTGGATAATCCGCGTGATAGCATTGCATGACCGACTTTAGCTCTTTTTCAGACAGCGTGATACCCGCATCTTTCAGCGTAATTTCCGTCTGTAAATCAGCAGACCCTGCCGCAATGCGCTCATACGCTGCCGCCAGCGATCCGCCCTGCTTTTTCAAGTACTGATACCCGTAATACTCGGACGATGACAATGCTTTTAACGATACCGGCTTTACTGTAGAAGTCGAGTCCGACGGCTTCGAACCGGAGGTAGGCTTGGTAGTAGTCGCCGACTTGGTAGTGGTAGTCGCCGGCTTCGGCTTTGCCGTAGAAGTCGTCTTAGTATCAGGGCGGGACGTCATAACGTCACCCTTCTTCGTCGTATGGTTTTCCGCGTCCGTAACCACCGTGGTCGAGTCGGGAGACGGGACGTTGGAAGAAGCGGTATCAACCGTCGAGCTGTCGGCGGAAGCGATGGGATCATCGAAAGTATCGGGAGAGGCCGACGTGGAGTCGGCAGTAGTAGACGTAGTAATCGATGCCTGGGAATCGTCCGGTTGTTTGTTTTTGCCACAACCGCTCAGACACGTAAGGAGAATCAGAAACGCCAGGAAAGTAGAAACAATACGTATCGATTTCATAGAGCATCCCTCCTCCCCTAATTATAGCGAACGCGGTGTCGTTTGTCAAGAATGAAAGCGCGCATCTGCTAAAGCAGATGCGCGCTGAGTGAGCCTGTAAGCCGAGTTCTGTCGTGGACAGTCATCTATCTCGACTGCCTGTTGCCAGACAGCTCAAGCCGCCCGTCGAAGCACGTCGGGTCAACGTATCGCTTCAGTCGGCGTTGCATCGGATAGGGTTTGCAGGGCCACACAGTCTCCTGTGTGCCGGTGAGCTCTTACCTCGCCTTTCCACCCTTACCGTGACAAGCACGGCGGTATATCTCTGTTGCACTTTCCCTAAGGTCACCCTCGGCGGCCGTTAGC
>CAYMHR010000003.1:0-91969 GCA_964390295.1 uncultured Eubacteriales bacterium | reverse complement strand
TGATAGACCTCCTGCCCCTTTTCGAATTTACCGGAGCAAATGCGCATAAAAGCAATGCGGTCGCGGTGCGCCTTGTTCATATTCGCCTGAATTTTGAACACGAATGCCGAAAAATCCTCGTCGAACGGATCAACGTCGCCCTCAGTGCAGTGGCGCGCAAGCGGCGGCGTGGTCATCTTCAAAAAGCTCTCCAAGAACGGTTGAACGCCGAAATTGGTCAACGCCGAGCCAAAAAACACCGGCGACAACTTGCCACGCCGCACACGCTCCAGATCAAATTCACCGCCGGCACCGTCCAACAGCTCGCGGTCGTCCATCAGCGTTTGATACAGCTCGTCGCCCAACAGTTCCGGCAACGCCGGATCGTCAGAAGAGGTCACCTTTGCCTCGGCGGCATGCCCAATTCCGTTGTATTCAAAGGAAAGCACGCGATCGTTGTCTCGCTCGTACACGCCCTTGAAGCGCTTACCCGAACCGATCGGCCAGTTGACGGGATAGGTCTCGATTCCCAGCACGCTTTCGATGTCCGCCATCAGCTCGTAGGGGTCGCGCGCTTCGCGATCCATTTTATTGATAAACGTGAACACCGGAATGTCACGCATCATGCAAACCTTAAACAGCTTTACCGTCTGCTTTTCCACGCCTTTGGAAGCATCGATGACCATCACCGCGGAATCCGCCGCCATCAGCGTGCGATAGGTATCCTCGGAAAAATCCTGGTGCCCCGGCGTATCCAAAATGTTGACGCAATAACCATCGTACTCAAACTGAAGTACCGACGACGTGACCGAGATTCCGCGCTGTTTTTCAATTTCCATCCAGTCCGACACAGCGTGCTTCATGGATTTTTTTCCCTTAACCATACCGGCGGAGGCGATGGCACCGCCGTACAGCAGAAATTTTTCGGTCAACGTGGTTTTTCCGGCGTCAGGGTGCGAAATAATCGCAAACGTGCGCCGCCGTTCGATTTCATCTTTATAATTAGCCACAGGTATTCCCTCCGCAATTTGTTACATCATCTTATTGTATCGATTTTCAGCAAAATAATCAAGCCCTTTTGCCAGTAAACCGTCACGTTCATTGGGCAATTCACCGGCGATCACCGCTTCCAGCAGATCGTGCAGACACGTGCCCAAGGCACGCCCCTCCGGAATACCGGCCTTCAGCAGGTCGTCACCGTTCACCGCCAGCGTTTTCAGCGACGTACAATCCCCCGCAGCCAGAATACGATCCAGCCGCTCACGCAAAGCGTTCAGCTCGGCAATGCGCTGCGGCACCGTCCAAGCGGCGTGGGCACGGCAGTCTCCCTCCTGTACGTCCCATAACAGGCGCAGGCGTTCCTCTCCCAATCGATTCAGCCAGCGGCGTACTGCCGCGTCGGTATCGGCAATCGGCGTATCGTGATATTTGACCAGCAGACGTACCGTTTCCTGCGTGCGGTGATCGTAACGCAGGCGCTCGGTCACGGTTACGGCAATCGCCTCGCTGAAGGCGGCGTGTCCGTAAAAATGCCCCTCGCCGTCCTCGCTTCGTGTAAAGCACGACGGCTTGCCGCTATCGTGAAGCAACAAGGCCAACCGCACCGGCAAATTCGGTGGCGACGATTCCACGGCCGCGATGACGTGCTCCAGCACGTCCTTGTCGTGATACCGCGAATGCTGGTCAAATCCGGCCAGCGGGCGAAGCTCCGGCAAAACCGGATACAACACCTCGTGAAACCGGCGCAACACCTCGCCAACGTGATCGCCGGTCAGTAACCGATCCAGCTCAGCACGTACCCGTCCTGCCGCCACGTGACAAAGTAGGGGCGCACGGTGAAACAGCGCCGCGGCAGTTTCCGGCTCGACTGAAAAGCCGTATACGGAGGCAAAACGCAGGACGCGCAAAATGCGCAAGGCATCCTCCTCCAGCCGTTCTTCGGCGCGACCGACGCAGCGCAGAATCCCCGCCTTCAGATCGGCTTGTCCGCCGAAGGGATCGCACAGTCCGCTGTTTGGCTCCCACGCCATGGCATTTATCGTCAGGTCGCGCCGCCGCAAATCCTCGGTAATATCCGATACGAACGTTACCCGATCGGGTCGCCGGTGATCGCGATACAGCCCTTCGGTACGATACGTGGTGATCTCCAGCGGCATTCCCTCGTACAGCACCGTCACCGTACCGTGCCGTATTCCGGTTTTCAAGACGGGGGACTCCGCAAACACCGCCGCCGTCTGTTCCGGCAAGGCATCGGTCGTCAGATCCCAGTCCTGCGGGGGCAACCCCAACAGGCTGTCACGCACACAACCGCCTACCACGTGCGCGGCAAAGCCGGCGGCCTGTAGCCTCTCCATAACCCGTTGCACTGCGTGTGGCACCTGCACGATCACCCCTCCTTTTCTCATACGCTCCTTAGTATTGTACCACACTGTCTGCAGAAATGCAAAGCCTTTCCACATTGACAAACCCCTAAAGCTGGTGTATTATATAGGTAATGTATTTGCACCAGAAGGAAGTGGACGTATGAAACATTCTGCAGAACGTGTTCGGAGCAAAAGCTCGGTGTTGCACCACGTCGGCCGTTGCTTTACCGTACTCGGCGTTTTGGTGCTGGCCGCAGCCTTGTTGCTGTTCGGTGCCGTCGGGCTTACCTGCCTCGGCCCCTCCGCCACGGCGCGCGATCTGTTTGTCACCACGGTGCAATCCAACAACGCACTCCGCTTTTTGCCCACTCTGTTTTTATCCAACACTGAAATCCAAGCCATTCTCAACGAGAATCGGCTGTTATCCCCCTCCGAGATCACCGACACCTCGCTCGGCTTTATTGATGAAGCCCCCAGCAATGACGAACCAATTACCAAAACCGATATTCACGGAGATACCTACATCGGCACTCTCCTGACCGTTACCGATCCCTCTCGCTTAAAGCTAGCGTGTATTACCACGTTCGGGGCGGATCAAACCGGTGCTTCGGTCGAAAGCTTCGCCAACAGCACCAATGCCGTTGCCGCCGTATGTACCGGCACCAACGGCACTCCGGTTGGCTTCGTCATCCAAAACGGTCAACTGATCTACGGTGATCCGGCTACCGCCGCCTCAGTCATCGCCATCGACGAAAGCAACCGCTTATTGGTCGGTACCATGACCGCCGAGCAAGCACTCAACGTCGGCGCGCTCAACGCTGTTTGCAGCGACGTTTCCGCCATCATCGTCAACGGGCAGGCTACCGAAATTGCCGGGCTCGGTGATGGGCTGTTTCCCCGTGCCGTGATTGGTCAACGTGCCGACGGCGCCATTCTTCTGATGGTGCTGACCGGCACTAACACCGCTACCCACGGCGTTTTGGCAGAGGACTGCATCTGCGAAATGCTGAAGGCTGGTGCCGTGAATGCCGCCGTGCTGGATCAAACCTCCTCGGCCGCCCTCCTGTATCAGGGGACTTTGCAAAACAAAACCATTGCCGCCACAGACCACTGTGCACCGACGGCATTCGTCATCCTATAATCGGTCAAAAAGGAGGTACTCACCATGCTTGAGAATCCACAGTCCAGCCAAGACTCCGCCATTTTTGCCGAAGACACCGCACTTCAGGAAACCGTTGTTCCTCCCGAAGTGGACGGCACAGCACCGGAAGAAGATTTTTTTGAGCCGGAGGAAGCCCTCCCACGCAAGAAGCGCGGCTTTCGGATCGGCTTTAGCATCCTGTGCGTACTGTTGCTGATCACCGTCGTTGCGGCGCTGTGGCTTTATCAAACCGCTCTCGCTTCCTATGAAGCCAAGCAGGAGCAACCGCCGTTGCAGGCCTACCTGGAGCTGATTAAAAACGAGGATTACGAAGCGTTGTATGCCTCCTCCGGTTTTCAAACGACCGAGCTTGCCGGCAAGGAGACCTATATAGCGTATCTCAAAGCGCTGTATGCCGATGCCGGCGATTTATCCGTTGTCAAGCAGGTCACGTCTGACAGCCGCGTTCAGCGCTATCATCTGTATAACAATGGCACCGTCAAGCTCGCCACCCTGCTCGTCACCGGCGACACCGACGAAAACGGAAAAACCAACTGGTACATCACCGCCGAGCTGACCTATCAGCCCGATTATGTCGTCACTGCCTCCGAGGACGTTGACCTCTACGTCAACGGTCAACCAATCGGTTTGCTTTCCGCCGATTCCGTCACCGCCACCGAAGTGCAATCTACCCTGTTCGGCATTGCCGACGGTGCCAATCTGCCGGTTGTCAAGACCTATACGCTGACCGGCCTGCTGATGCCGCCGACAATCGAAGCCACCGGAATTAACGGCAGCGACTGCCTTCGCGAGGAATCGGAAAACGGTTTGGTACTGACGCTGGCGGACGACTACGAACGTAGCGCACATGAGGCACTGGCATGCGAAGCGATCGCCGCGCAGTTATCTGCCGACGTCGCCGCTTCTGCCACGCTGACGGTTGATAATTACCGCCGCTTTTCCGAAAGCGATTTTTCCTGCACCGTGCACAGCGCAACCGCCGAGGGCGAGTCTGCTGTCGCCTACGACGTGACGTTTCTCCATGCATCCGACGACACCTGGGTGCTCAGCTCGCTGACCATCGACGGTATCAAGCAATCGCTGACCGCCTCGTCCGATACTCCGTAATACTTCCATTCCAACTAAAACCCGGAGGTGAACTCAAATGCTGGCTTTTCTCAAGCGCTTTGCCACAGTGCCGAAAGCGCCCCTGCGTTTGATCGCCTCCTGGTTTTTTTGTTGCACCGTGTTCGAATTGTTCCGCACCGATACCATTCTATCCGTCGGTGCCACGCTACTGGTTTTTCTCGGCACTTTTCTGACACTCACCACGGCACAGCTTTTTCTACCATGGCCACGCCTGTCCGGTGTCGCCTTGGTTGTCTGCACCGTCACCTACGCCATAATCCAGGTGTACGTGCAGGCCGCTTATGGAAACAACTGGTTCCTGCTTTTGTTGCTGTTGTTCGCTGTCGCCGTGGTTCTGTTTCCGCTTCTTCATCGTGAAACCGGGCGCTTGTTGCCGTTCACCGTATCGCGCCGCTGGTGCATTGCAGCTGTCATCGTTGCCGGTCTGATTTGTTGCGGCGTCAACGCCACCATCACCTGTCTGCGCTATCTCACGTTTTCCTCGCCCAATTACGATTTCGGCATCTGGTGCAATATGTTCCACCACATGAGCCAAAGTCTGACCCCTCTGGTTTCCTGCGAACGCGATCAACTGTTGTCCCACTTCGCCGTCCACGTTTCCCCCATCTACTATCTCATTCTGCCGTTCTACGCGCTGTTTCCCTCGCCGCTAACTCTGCAAATCGCCCAAGCCGTCGTTTTGGCAAGCGGACTCATTCCCCTGTATCGGCTGGCACGGCACTTTCGCCTGTCTCCCACCGCCACCGCCGTGGTGTGCGCCATCTACGCCGCCTATCCGCCGCTGACCACCGGGTGCTTCTACGATCTTCACGAAAATTGCTTTCTAACGCCGCTATTGCTATGGTTGTTCGCCTTGTACGAAGAAAAGCATTACGCGTGGATGACCGTCGTCGCCTGTCTGGTTCTCGCCGTCAAGGAAGACGCCGCCGTCTATTTAGCCTTTTTCGCACTCTATCTGTTGTTTTCAAAGCGCGACTTTAAGCGCGGTATCCCTCTTGCCGCCGGTGCCATCGTCTATTTTGGAATCGTCGTGTTTCTGCTGATGCATTTCGGTGACGGTGCCATGTTCGGGCGCTACGAGGAGCTGCTCTCCACCGAACGGGATACCGGCGGACTGTTGGACACTCTCCTGCGCGACCCCGCCAACTTTTTACAAATCATTGCCACGCAGAGCACCACTTCCGATAAACTGCGCTGGTTGCTGACCTTGCTGTTACCGCTCGGCGCTCTGCTGTGGACACCGCGGGGGCATTACAGCCGCCTGTGGTTGCTCGCGCCGTTACTGCTGAACCTGCTTACCAATTACACGTACATGTTCGACGTCGGGTTTCAGTATCAGTTCGGTATCACCGCTTTTTTGTTCTACCTGCTGGTACAAAACACCGCCGATGCTCCGGCACTGTTTCGACGCAATCAATTGCTGTTTGCGCTCATCGCCACCGTGCTGACGTACACCATGCTCGTGTTGTCCAGCTTCAGCTATTACGTCAATGCTTACGTAGAAAACTATGACACCTATACACGGCTCGAGGAACTGTTGGACACCGTACCCGATAACGCCTCTGTGACCACCGACGCCATGCTATTGCCGCATTTAGCGGACCGCGACTGCATCTACGAAGCCTACTACCACCCCATCCCCGACACCGACTACGTGGTGCTGGATATGCGTCACGGTCTTTCCTACGACGAATACATCGGAACCGCACTGGATTACGGTTACACGGAGGCGCTCCACGAGGAAGGCCTGTTGCTGATCCTGCAATCTCCGAACATATCCTGACGAACCAATAGAAAAGCAGCCTCCCGTAGGAGGCTGCTTTTTGACGTTCAGCGATCCAAATAACCTGGCGTAATAAAGGGCGTTTCCACAGCCGGATTGCGATGATCCAGCATCGGCAACTCGGTAAGATACCGACGAATCGTATCTGAGTTGATCCCATTCTGCCGCAGAATATCGCGGTAAAAATAGCCGCTCGGTTTTATCGTGCGCTCAAACGTTTCAAAATCTACGTGACACAAGCCAAAGCGCGGCTTAAAGCTGGCCCATTCGTAGTTGTCCAAAAGCGACCAATACAGATAACCGCGAACGTCGGCACCCTGTCGAATCGCTTCGTGAATCGCATGCAGATACGTCGTCAAATACACAATGCGGAAGCGATCGTCCAATGCGGACAACCCGTTTTCCGTAATGTAAATCGGCTTGTCATGCAAACGGCTTAAATTGGCGATCATACACTCCGGGTACAGCTCCTCCAAATAGAAATCCTTGTCCACCATCGTCAGGCGCTTATGATCATAGGTTTTCCGTTCCATGGAGGCCTTGCGCGAATCGATCAATGAGCGAGTGTAGCTGTTGATTGCCCAAAAATCAATCGCATTCTTCACATCGGGATCGTACGTACCGTCGTGCTGGGGATACACAATTTCACCGGTGCGGATCGCATGAAAGAAAAATTCATGGTCGATGATATCCTGATACTGCGTCGCCACGACGTCCAGACGATCAAACGGGCGGTACGGCATATAGTGCACCAGCGCGTGATTTGAGCTGATCGGCGCATCGGAATACTGCTTGATCAGGTGATAGGCTCGTGCGTGATAACGCACCGAATTCAGCTTGTACTGAATTCGCTCATCCGACCAGTTACCGAGGTTAAATTCGTTGATAACGTTCCAAAAATCCACGTACGGCGCCAGTTTCGGCACGATATAATGCAAATACTCCTCAAAGTATTTCCAGTTTTCCATTTTGGTGAAATGGCCGAGCTTTTCAAACCACAGCGGATGCGTAAAGTGTACCAGCGTGCAAAACGTTTTGATGCCGCGCTCCTTCAGCAGGGAAAAGAAACGGACGTAGTGCTCCGTGGCCTCACGATTGAACACACCCGGCTCAGGCTCCACGCGGCACCATTCTACCGACGTGCGAAACGCCTGCTGTTCCAGTTCCTGCATCAGGGCGATATCGGTTTCATACAGCTCCCAACTGTTGCACGCTCTACCGGATTTTTCCGCATACTGCAGCTCCTCGATCGCCGCCTTCTGATTGTTGGGGTTGTTGCCCTCCACCTGATGACCGGCATAACCGCTGCCCCACAAAAAATTCTTCGGAAACGTAATCGACGGCAATGCAAAGACATCGTACATACGGATGACCTCCATGATATGTTCTACTTCAGTTTATACCAAACTTTCCGGAGCCTGTCAACCAAAATTTCAAAAAGCCCGGCTTTTCAAAACATTTCCGGGGAAACCACATCTTTTTGTCCGGTTGCTCTTGCTTTTTGCAGTACAAGTGCTGTATAATAAGACCTGTATGGTTATACGGAAGGAACTGATAAACGATGAAACGAAACGAAATCGCCGCGGTCTATGCGGATTCTGCACAACTGACCGACCGCGAGCTGACGGTCTGCGGCTGGGTACGTACCCTGCGCCAGTCCAAAAATCTTGCGTTTATTGAACTGAACGACGGAAGTTGCCAGCGCAACCTCCAAATTATTGTCGAACAGGCCAAACTGTCCAATTTTGACGAAGTTTGCCACCAAAACGTCGGCGCGGCTCTGGTCGTTAAGGGCACTCTTGTGCTCACGCCCGAAGCCAAACAGCCCTGCGAGCTTCACGCCGACTCGGTCGAAATCGAAGGTGCTTCTACCACCGATTATCCGTTGCAAAAAAAGCGTCATTCGCTGGAATTTTTGCGTACTATCGCTCACCTGCGTCCACGTACCAATACGTTCAGCGCCGTGTTTCGCGTGCGCTCCGTTGCGGCGTATGCCATCCATCGCTTTTTTCAGGAGCGCGGCTTCGTGTATGCTCACACTCCCCTTATTACATCCAGCGACTGCGAGGGTGCCGGTGAAATGTTCCACGTCACCTCGTTCGATCTGGACAACGTGCCGCGCACCGAGGACGGTACCGTAGACTATTCACAAGACTTCTTCGGAAAGCACACTTCCCTGACCGTTTCCGGCCAGCTGGCGGGCGAATGTATGGCCATGGCATTCGGAAAAATCTACACCTTCGGCCCCACCTTCCGCGCCGAGCGCTCCTTTACTGCCCGTCACGCGGCAGAGTTCTGGATGATCGAACCGGAAATTGCTTTTGCCGATCTGGAAGACAATATGCAACTGGCACAGGATATGATCACCTACGTGGTCTCCTACCTGCTGGAGCATTGTCCCGATGAAATGAAGTTCTTTAACGACTTCTACGATAAAACCTTGCTGGAGCGCCTCAACGCGTTGGTTCATTCCGAGTTTGTCCGCGTCACCTACACCGAAGCAATCAAAATTTTGGGGAAACACAAGGACCAGTTTGAATATCCTGTATTCTGGGGTTGTGACCTGCAAACCGAGCATGAACGGTACCTGACCGAACAGGTATATAAACAGCCTGTTTTCGTCACCGATTATCCCAAGGAGATCAAAGCCTTCTACATGCGCCTGAATGACGACGGCAAAACTGTCGCCGCCATGGACCTACTGGTACCCGGCGTTGGCGAGATCATTGGGGGCAGTCAGCGTGAGGAACGCCTCGACCTGCTGGAACAGCGCATGAACGAGTTGGGCCTGGATCAAAAGGATTACTGGTGGTACCTCGACCTGCGTCGCTACGGCGGTGCCAAGCACTCCGGCTACGGCCTCGGCTTTGAACGTCTGATCCTGTACGTCACCGGCATGGCAAACATCCGCGACGTTCTTCCCTTTCCACGTACCACTGGCTCTGCCGAATTCTGATTTTGCGTTTTTTGCAATCCCGTCCGTTATTGGGCGGGATTTTTTTGAAGAAATAGGCGAATTTCAAATATTTTTTGCAGGAATTAAAATTTGGACTTGCAAAATGCAGCAACGTGTATTACAATAGATAAGTACTTATGAGAGGAGTCGTTGGAAGTGTCTTCAATCCCGTCTATGACAAAAGAACAAGCCGCCGCCCGTTTGGCGGAATGTCAGGCAATTTACGCCGACTATCAAGCACAGTCGCTGTTGCTGGATATGTCCCGCGGCAAGCCAGGTCCGGAGCAGCTGGATATCTCGCTGGAGGTTATGAACTGCGTCAACGCCCGCGACGGCTATTTGGCAGCTGACCGCACCGATACCCGCAACTACGGTCTGGTAGACGGCATTGCCGAAGCCAAGGCCCTGTTCGGTGAAATTCTGGACGTACCGGCCGAGCTGGTCATTGTCGGCGGCAATTCCAGCCTGAACCTCATGTTCGATTATATTACTCAAGCAGTCGCCTCCGGTGTGTGCGGCAACACCCCGTGGTCACAGCAGGGCAAGGTCAAGTTTCTCTGCCCCGTGCCCGGCTATGACCGCCACTTCGCCGTTACCCAGCATTACGGCATCGAAATGTTGCCGGTTCCCATGCTGGAAACCGGCCCCGATATGGACGTCGTGGAACAGCTGGTACAGGACCCGGCCGTGAAGGGCATTTGGTGCGTGCCTATGTATTCAAACCCCGACGGCATCACCTATTCCGACGAAACGGTGCGTCGTTTTGCCCGCTTGAAGCCGGCGGCACCCGATTTCCGCATCATGTGGGACAACGCCTATTGCGTCCATCACCTGACCGACACTCCCGATACGTTGCTCAATCTGTACAAGGAAGCCGTTGCCGTAGGCAACGAAGATATCGTGATCCAATTCACCTCCACCTCCAAAATCAGCTTCCCCGGCGCCGGTGTTGCCGCTATCGCGGCCAGCCAGGCGAACATTGCCGATATCAAGAAGCGTATGTCGGTACAAACCATCGGCTATGATAAAATCAATATGTTGCGTCACACGCGCTATTTCAAAAACCTGGACGGTATCCGCGAGCACATGAAGCGCCACGCCGCCGTACTGCGTCCTAAATTCGACGTCGTGCTCAACACGTTGGAGACCCGGCTGGGCGGCACCGGTATCGCCCAGTGGCACAAACCGAACGGCGGCTATTTTGTCAGTGTCGAGCTAATGGAAGGAACGGCCACCGAAACGGTGCGTCTGCTGAAGCAAGCCGGTGTGATTCTCACCCCGGCCGGTGCCACGCATCCCTATGGACGTGATCCCAAAGACGCCACCTTGCGCATTGCTCCCTCCTACCCCTCGGTCGCCGAACTGCAAACCGCCATGGAGTTGTTCTGCATCTGCGCCGAGATTGCCGCACTGAATAAACTTATCGGTTAATCGTTTTTCAAAAGCGCCGCGTCTTTGCGGCGCTTTTTCCGACTTTACCCCGGAAAGGATGACCACATTGAACCGCAAAAAGCTACTGACGATTTGCCTCGCCGTCATCGCCGCTCTCACCCTATTGTTAGTGGCGTGGTGGTTCGTGTTTTCCCACTTAAATTCTTATTCGTCCCATTTTCACGTCCACCGCACCACGTCCGAAAGCAACGGATCGGTAGCCCCGACAGCCACGGCTACGACGTATCCGGCGGATTCTCCGCACGGGACCGATACGGTAACCGTGTCGTTTTCGCCCATCGATTATCCCTACGAAATCACCACCGAACAGCAGGAAGCCTTACGTTACGTCGTATCCTTTAAGCTATCACAGTATTCCATCGACGGTTACTCTCTGTCCACGACCGGCAATGGTATCGACGTGATCATCCCGGTGGACTCGGAAACCACGTCAGCGTCCATCAACGACTTTGCCGATGATATTACCGGTCTTGTCACTACCTCTACCTCCATCCGCTTTTATTACGATGAAGCCGAAGCTAACGGCTCACTGCCGACCGAGCCTCCGGAGGACAACCAACTCATTTTATCCGAAGATATGCTTCTGACTGCCTCCGTCGAAGAAGATACCACCTACGCCACACCGGAAGCTACCGTTATTATCCGGTTCACCGACGAAGGGGCGGCACTGTTTTACAAGGCAACCGAGGAAACAAGCCGAAAAAACGCCGCAGCTGACGATCACTACTATACTATTTCCGTCTGGATCGGCGACAGCAAACAAGAGGCATCCACGTTCGTATGCCTCTCGAATCCTGTGGTCAACGCGCCGGTCGATGGAAATGAAGTCTGTTTGTCCGGAGCCTTTACGGACAGCGCCGATGCCGAGTATTTCGCTGCACTGATCAACAGTGCATTGCTTCCATTTGATTTAGAAGCGACCATCACGCCGTAGCGTTTTCTTTTGCGTCCGACGGACGTGGGCTTGTTTCCGAATTGTAAACTTTCCGAAAAACGAATTGACGATCATCGATATTTCTGCGATTATATGTAGCGTGCTACAGCAAAAATGAGGTGTTTCCATGCCGAATAAAGACGTAGGCTATTTGATTAAAAGCATCAACGACAAATTGAAAGTAAAAGCCGATGCGGATTTGAAGCGCTATCATTTAACCTTTACGCAAAGCCGCGTCTTTGCTTTTTTGCAGGAAAAAGGCGGTCAAGCAACGCAAAAGGAGATCGAGGTATTTTTGGACGTATCCCATCCCACGGTGGTCGGCATCGTTTCCCGTATGGAACAGAGCGGCTACGTCATCTGCTGGCAGGATGAGGATCGGCGGAACAAAAACGTGAAGCTAACACAGAAAGCCCATTCTCTCGATATGGACATGGAGCAGCATATGCTAGAAACGGAGCGGCATCTTCTTGAGCCGCTAAGCTCGGTTGAGGCAGAACAACTGAAGCGGCTGCTTCTACGCATGAACAACCATTTGGAGTAAACAGAGACGAGCATTCGGCTCTCATTTAGGCACGATGTGTAGCGTGCTACACAAAATTAGGAGGAACTATGATTAAAACTTTAGCACGGAGCCTGCGCCAAAACAAAAAAGGCTCGATCATCACCATTTGCCTCTCCGTTTTGGAAGTGGCATTTGAAATTCTCATTCCATTGTGCATGGCCGAGCTGATCGACCGTGGCATAGACTTGGGGCAGATGCCTGCGGTGTGGAAGTTCGGCATGATCCTGCTGATTTTTGCATTGTTGCAACTTGTCACCGGAATCATGTCTGCCCATATCGCCTCAAAAACTTCGGTGGGATTTGCCGCAAATCTACGGCAGGATATGTACGACAACGTACAGACCTTTGCCTTTTCCAATATCGATAAATTTTCCACGGCTTCTATCGTAACAAGATTGACTACCGATGTGACGAATATCCAAAACACCTATCAAATGCTGATTCGTATGGCGGTGCGAGCACCCGTCGTGCTTGTTTTCGCCATGATTGCCTCTTTTCGTATCAACTCAACCATTGCGTTGATTTTCCTCGCCGCGATCCCGGTCATGGCAGTGCTTCTGTACCTTATTATCCGAAAGGTTGACCCGATCTTCAAGCGTGTCTTTCACACCTACGATCATTTGAATAATATCGTGCAGGAAAACGTAAGAGGAATTCGTGTTGTCAAATCGTTCAATCAGGAAAACTACGAAACGGACAAATTCCAAAAAATTTCCAAGGTGATTTGCGAAGATTTTTCCAAGGGCGAACGGCTGATTGCGCTGAACTCCCCCATTATGCAGTTTTTTATGTACGCCTGTATGATCCTCATTTCGTGGATCGGCGCAAAAGCCATCGTTGCCAGCGGCAATAACGAGTTGCTGGGCATGACCACCGGTGATCTGACCGCCTTGTTTTCTTATGCTACGCAGATTCTCACCAGTCTGATGGCACTTTCTATGGTGTTTGCCATGATTATTATTTCCCTCGCTTCTGCACAGCGTATTGCCGAAGTGCTGGAGGAAAAGACAGACGTTGCAAGCCCAGAAAATCCCGTCAAAACAATCAAAGATGGTTCTATCCGCTTTGAAAACGTGAATTTTGTTTATTCCAAAAAAGCCGACAAAAAAGTGCTGGATGGCATCAATGTTTCCATTGCTTCCGGCGAAACCGTAGGAATTATCGGCGGTACGGGCGCTTCCAAATCCAGCCTGGTACAGCTCATTCCTCGGCTTTACGACGTGACGGGTGGAACGCTGCTGCTCGGCGGTATCGACGTGCGAAACTATGATCTGGATACCCTGCGTAATGCCGTCGCCATGGTGCTGCAAAAAAACGAACTGTTTTCCGGCACGATCAAGGAAAATCTGCGTTGGGGCAACGAAAATGCCACCGACGAGGAAATCCGAGCAGCTTGCCGTCTTGCCTGTGCCGATGAATTCATAGAAAGCTTTCCTGATCAATACGACACCCATATTGAGCAGGGCGGTACAAACGTATCCGGCGGTCAAAAGCAACGACTTTGCATTGCCCGCGCCTTGCTAAAGCAACCAAAGGTACTGATTTTGGATGACTCCACTTCTGCCGTTGATACCAAGACCGATGCCGCTATCCAAAAGGCCTTTACAGAATTTATCCCTGACACGACCAAAATCATCATTGCACAACGGATCAGCTCCGTTCAGCACGCCGAACAGATCATCGTTTTGAATAATGGCAAGCACGAGGAGCTTTTGAAAAACAGCGACATCTGCGAGGTATATCGTTCTCAGCAGAAAGTAGGAGCAGACCATGCGTGAAAAGCCGTCGAACGCCATTCCACCCAAAGGAAAGATCAATCCGAAAACTCTGGGCCGACTAATCTCCTATATGAAGGAATATAAGGGACGGCTGGTATTCGTGGCGGTCTGTATTCTGCTCAGCGCCATTGCCTCAGCGGTCTCCGCTCTGTTTTTGCAATCACTGATTGACGATTATATCACCCAACTGATCGGCTCGTCTGCTCCCGTTTTCTCCGGGCTGGTCAAGGCCTTGATCTTCATTGGTGCCGTTTATCTGATTGGCATACTGTCAAATCTGTTCTATAACCGGACGATGGTAACGATTGCACAAGGGACACTTAAAAAGATTCGTGACGAAATGTTTGAAAAAATGCAACGTCTTCCCATTCGTGCCTTCGACACCCGAACCCACGGCGACATTATGAGCCTGTACACCAACGATACCGATACCCTGCGGCAGATGATTGCCCAGTCCATGGCGCAGTTGGCATCCTCGGTGTTCACCATCGTGGCAGTTTTTTTGTGTATGCTATACATCAGCATTCCTCTGACGCTGGTTGCAGTGGCCGTAATGTTCTTGATTTTGCAAATCGTCAAAATCGTTTCCATGAAAATCGGAACATTTTTCATGATGCAACAGAAAACCCTTGCAGACGTGAATAGCTTCGTGGAAGAAATGGTAAATGGTCAAAAGGTCATCAAGGTATTCTGCCACGAGGAAAAGGCAAAAGAGGAGCTTCGGGAAAAGAACCATGCGTGGAAGACCGCGGCCGCCAGTGCCAACAGCTACGCCAACGCCATGATGCCCATGATGAACGCCCTTGGATACGTGCAGTACGTGATCATTGCCATTCTTGGTGCATATATGGCAATCAAGGGAACAACCAATTGGGGATTGACAGGAACAGGCACGCTAACACTTGGTGCAATCGCATCGTTTTTGACCCTCTCCCGCAATTTTACCAATCCGGTCTCTCAAATTTCCAATCAGTTCAATTCCATTGTCACGGCTTTGGCAGGTGCTGAGCGTATCTTTGCCTTTATGGATGAACAACCGGAAACCGATGATGGATACGTGACCCTTGTGAACGCCGAAGAAATACATGGTGAAATTCGGGAAACAAGCCATCGTACCGGAACGTGGGCATGGAAGCACCCCCATGGGGATGGGACTGTGACCTACACAAAATTGGCGGGCAGAGTGGTCTTTGACCACGTGGATTTCGGCTATGCCCCCGAAAAACAAATTCTTTACGACGTTTCCATGTACGCCGAGCCGGGACAGAAAATTGCTTTTGTCGGTGCAACCGGTGCAGGAAAAACAACCATTACCAACCTCATCAACCGCTTTTACGACGTTACAGATGGCAAAATCCGTTATGATGGCATCAATATCAATAAAATCAGAAAGGCCGACCTGCGCCGTAGCTTGGGCATTGTACTGCAAGACGTAAACCTGTTCACGGGTACAGTTATGGAGAACCTGCGTTACGGCAATCCCGATGCAACCGACGAAGACTGCATCGCCGCCGCCAAGCTGGCCAATGCCGACAGATTTATTCGTATGCTTCCACAGGGATACAACACAGTATTGAAAGGTGATGGCAGCGGACTTTCTCAGGGTCAGCGACAGCTTCTATCCATTGCCCGTGCCGCCGTGTCCGACCCACCGGTGATGATTTTGGACGAAGCAACCTCCTCCATCGATACCCGAACCGAAGCCATGGTACAGGATGGCATGGATAAGCTGATGAAGGGTCGAACCGTATTCGTGATCGCCCACCGCCGGTCCACCGTACAAAATTCCGACGTCATCATGGTACTTGACCACGGCCGCATCATCGAGCGAGGTAGCCACGATCAGCTGATTGCAGACAGGGGAACCTATTATCAACTGTACACCGGCACTTTTGAGTTGGAATAAAGCAACAAGTCAGTAAAAGTAGACCATACCGTTTAACGGAACCACCGCAGTCTTGCGGTGGTTTTCTATTTTACCCAAATTGTTATGCGGTTTTGATTGACTTTTGGAAGAAAATCACCTATAATAGGTTACATCTGGATATTTCTATCGAACACTGGAGGATTGACCGATGAAGCGAACACCGAAACCCGTATTCTTCATCGTGGCCATACTCATCCTCGCCATGTCGTTTACGGCACTTTTCGGAGTGTACACACACTATGGCGACCGAGTAGACACGGTGATCCGCGGAGCCTCTGGCATCCGCACCGGCATCGATATCAGCGGCGGCGTAGAAGCTACTTTTGCACCGGCAAACGATTCCATCGATGCCATCGACGCTCAAGTCGATGCTATGAAGGAAGTTATCGTCCTGCGTATGATTGGTAAAAATATTACCGATTACGAAGCCTACGCCGACTACACCAACGATCAGGTTATCGTCCGCTTCCCGTGGGCGGCCGGCGAAACGGCGTTTGATGCCAAAAAAACCATCAATTCGCTGGGTCAGCTCGGCGAGCTGCGTTTCTACTACGACCAGTCGGAATCCGGCGGCACGTTGCCAACTGAACCACCGGCAGACGACCAGCTGATCCTGTCCGGTGACATGGTGGAATCCGCCACTGCCGGTTGGGACACCTCCGGCACGACGGCCGAAGCAGTTGTCAACCTCAAGTTCACCGATGAGGGCGCCAAGCTGTTTGCTGAAGCCACCAAAACACAATACAACAAAAACGTCGGCTTGTCCGATTCCGATACCAAATACACGATCTCTATCTGGCAAGTCACCAACGAAACGTCGGAGGATGAATCCGACGATGCCGATGACGAAGAAAAGCTGACATTTACGTGTTTGTCCAACCCGAACGTCAACGCGCACATCACCGACGGTGAAGCGGTCATTTCCGGTGCATTCGACGAATACAGCGATGCCGCCGAGCTGGCAAACCTCATTAACGCCGGCACCCTGCCGTTCAGCATTAAGGTCAACAACTACAGCACCGTCACCGCCACCATGGGTCAAAACGCCCTGGAGCTGATGATCTGGGCCGGTATCGTGGCTTTTGCGCTGATCGCCATCTTCATGCTTTTATACTATCGCCTGTCCGGTTTTGTTGCCGTCATTGCACTGATCGGTCAGATCGGCGGCTCCATCGCCGCGGTGTCCGGCTATTTCGCCTTTGTGGACAGCTTCACCCTGACGTTGCCCGGTATTGCCGGTATCATACTCTCCATTGGTATGGGTGTGGATGCCAACATCATCACATCCGAGCGTATCAAGGAACAAATCCGCATGGGTCGCACCATCGACAGCGCTGTGCAGAATGGTTGTAAAGAATCCTTTGCCGCCATTTTCGACGGCAACGTCACCGTTTTGATTGTATCCGTGGTACTCATGGGCGTATTCGGTCCGTCCGACAGCATCTTTGCCAAACTGCTTCAGCCGTTCCTGTTCATGTTCCCTGTATCCACCAGCGGCTCTATTTATTCGTTCGGCTATACGTTGCTTGTCGGTATCATCTTCAACTTCATTATGGGTGTTACCTTCTCGCGGCTGATGCTCAAATCCGTCACTCGCTTGAAGTTCCTGCGTAAGCCGTGGTTGTTGGGAGGTAAGCGCCATGAATAATTTTGATTTTATCGCCAAGCGCAAGCTGTTCTGCACCATCTCCGCTGTGATTCTGTGTATTGGTATTCTTGCCAATATCATTCTTGGTGTCGAGCTAGATATCGCGTTTAAGGGCGGCACTATGATAAAGTACAGCTATTCCGGCACGCTGGATGAAAAGGCTGTCACCGCCAAAATCGACGAGCTTCTTCCCGAAGCCTCGGTGGAAATCTCCACGGAAGGCAGTGTGCCGGTCGTCACGGTCACGTTGGCCGACAGCATAGATTTGGAAGAAAAGGAAGTCTTTGAAACCGCGCTGACCGCGGCCTTCCCGAATCATGGCTTTAAGAATATCAACTCCAACTCACTGAACGCCTCTTACGGCCGCACCTTCTTCCTCAAGTGCTTGGTCGCCATTGCGTTGGCATCCCTGTTCTTGGTGGTGTACGTCGGTCTCCGTTTCCGCCGTATCGGCGGTATCTCCGCTGGTGTCATGGCGTTGTTGGCACTGTTACACGACATTCTCATTGCGTACTTCACGTTTGTGATCTTCCGCATCCCGCTAAACGACAATTTTGTCGCCGTAGTGCTGACCATCCTCGGCTATTCGCTGAACGATACCATCGTGGTTTACGACCGTATCCGTGAGAACCGCCGTAAAATGGGTGCCAAGGCACCAATCAACGAGGTGGTCAACCTCAGCTTAAACCAGTCGTTCACCCGTACGCTGAACACCAGCGTCTGCACCTTTATCGCCATCGGTACGGTGGCTGTGTTCGCACTGGTCACGTCCATGGACAGCATCATCAGTTTTGCGGTACCCATGGCAGTCGGCGTCGTTTCCGG
This sequence comes from uncultured Eubacteriales bacterium, assembly GCA_964390295.1. GTDB lineage: Bacteria > Bacillota > Clostridia > Oscillospirales > Acutalibacteraceae > RGIG3009. The sequence goes on along the minus strand of CAYMHR010000003.1, from coordinate 73,469 downwards.
CTTCTACTCCTCCACCTTCCTCTGCTCTCCCGTATGGGCACTGTGGGTGGAGCACAGCGAACAACGACAGGCACAGAAAAAAACCAAGAACAAGAAAAAGTAAGCAACTTTCAAGCAAAATCGCCGCTGTCTTGTGACAGCGGCGATTTTTAATAGCGTTTTACGCGTTCTTCATCAACGCTTCTACCAACAAGCGGGAAATCACCTGCAACGGCAGGCGCGAATCCACGTCGTGGCCGTCGGCATCGTCGTGATGCTGTCGATGCCCCACAATCACCAGATCGGACAACGGGAGCAACGGTGAACCAGCATCGCAACAGCAGGTAATCACCTTGGCATCACAGCGATTGGCACTTTGTGCCGCTTCGACCAACGACGGCGAACGCCCGTTCAACGAAAAAATCAGCAAAAGCTCCGTCGGCTTCATCCGGCGTGTTTTTAGACGCATGGCCTCCGGCTCACCGGCAACGGCAACGTAGCCTAAACGTTGCAGCTTTAGCGCCAGCTCCGTTGCCACGTGCGCTGTTAAACCGCGCCCCAGCACCACGATGCGCTCTGCCGCACGAATGGTCTCCACCGCGTTCAACAGCACCGGCACCGACAGCAAATCCACCAACCGTTGTACCTCCAGCAGAGAGCTGTTAATCACCTCTCCCATGCGGCGAACCGCCGGATCGGCCGCCACCGCCGTGGCTTTGTACCGTAATTCGTGAAAATCGGAAACACCGCATTTGCGAAGGGCGCGCACAACACCGGCCGGTGAAGAATACGTCTCCATCGCAACGTCTCCGATCGACAGCTCGGCAAGCTGTGCTTCATTGTCATTGATAAAACGAATAACGTCCAGCTCGGCACGGGTCAACCGTTCGCGAGCGGCCGAATCTACCTCAATCAGCATCGTACTCCCTCCCCTTTTGTCATTGTACCACAATTCCTATGCAAAAAGCAACACCGATTGAAAAAATCAGCGTTGCTTTTATACAAAAATTGCACTGGTAGCGCTTATCGCTCAATCCGATACTCTCCCGAAGTAATTCGCGGTGCAGCAAAAGCAAACTCACCGGCAAAGAATCGATCCTCCGGCTTTTCCGGTGCAATGCCGTATACCCAATCGGTTTCGCAACCGTCCACCGTCACGCGGCCATCGGTATCCACCGTCACAATCGCGCTCAACGGCTCCTTGACAAACCACGTGTTTTGCCCCTGCCACAAATCGATATACGGGCGCTGATACGTACCGATCGGTTGACCGTCGGTGTCATAATCAACGTATTCAAAGACGTGCTCCGGCCCGTAGTGCGGCTTTGCCTTGGAACCCATCCAAAACGCATTGATCGCCGCATTCACGTCCATGTACAGCACGTTGTCACGCAGAATCATCGGACGGTTGGTGTGCAAATGACCCGTCAGGTTCAGCATCACCGTTCCTTTGCGAACAGCATTGACGCGCTCAAACAGCGCCGCCACCTCCGGTTCTTCCCCTAAACCGTAGCCGTGCCATGCCGGGGAATGTCCGAAAATCACACAGGGCAATCCGCAGTGCGCGGCATCGGTCAGCACGTTTTCCAGCCACCGAAGCTGTGTCGCGCCCAACCGGTCGGAGCGCTGATTGCCGGAGGGTGCATGATAAGTAACGTTCTTTTCCCAATTCCCCGTATTCGGATTCAGCGAGTATTGCGAATCCACTGCGATAAAGCGAAAGCCACCTTGATCGAAATAGTAGTAGCCGACGCGTCCGTCTCCGATCGTGCCGTCCGCCGTACCCCACACGACTTCGCAATTATTCAAATACGGTGTAACGCGCGCCATCGTATTATCACGGCTTAGATTCTTACCGCTGAACTCTACGTACTCCAGATCGTGTCCACCGTAAACGCCGTAGGCCGGCAAGCCGTAGGGGTTTTCGGTATAGTAGCGCGTGATTTCCGGAGCGGCGATAAAATCGTTACAAAAATCACCGAGCTGAACCACAAAATCCACCTTTGCCTCCGCCGCACGACGCAGAATGGCATCTAAATGTGCCTGCGTCACCGGATAGGCCGGCCGGAAATAATGGAAGTCAGCAAAAACGCAAAACCTTACAGACTGCTTACTCATATCGCTACCTCCTGTAAAACAACGTGCTGAGAAAACAGCGTTGCACAGCTTGTCTCCTCAGCACTAAAGATACTATACCACGACTTCGGCAGAATGTCAACCGCCAATTCTGCGCGTTATCGCTCAATTTGAAACGTGCCGGAGGAAATGCCCGGCATGACGCCGGTGCGCCCGTCGGTAGTGGGAATCACGTCGTAGGCCCAACCGGTCTCCATCCCCTCCACGGTAATCAGCCCCGACGACGTTATCGTCACGATGCAGGAAAGCGGAGCCTGAAAAAACCACGTTTGATCGCCCATCGACAAATCACGGTAGTTTTTGCGATAACAGTCTACTGCCCTTCCGTCTGTATCGTACTCGGTAAAGGCAAACCACTGTCCATCCGTATAATGTGGCTCATAGCTGTTGACCCACCATCCGTTCAACACCGTGTTGACGTCCATATACAACACGTTATCCTGGAGCTGTAAATGATCGGTGTGGTAATGCCCATTTACGGAAAACAGCACCGTGCCGCGCCGTATCGCATTGGCGCGTGCATAGATCGCCTGCACCGCTTCCCAATCGGCACTGCGATACCACAAATCGGACAACCCGGCGTGACCGATCACCATGCACGGAATATCGTGCCGTGCGGCATCCAACAACACCGCCTCCAACCAGCGCAACTGATCGGGACCGAGCGCATCGCCGTGTACGTTGTCCAACGGCGCGTGATACGTCAGATTATGTTCCCACGCTTCGCGCTCGCGACTGTAGGAAAAATTCGTGTCGGTACAGATTGTGCGAATCCCGTTTCGGTCAAAATAATAGTACCCAATGCGTCCATCCTCTAAGCGACCGCTCGGCGTGCCCCAAATCACCTCGTCTGGTCGGTTACACAGACGTGCCGTGACAAATGCCATCGGATTGTCGGCGTACTGCGGCGTAAACCGCTCTCCCACAAAATACTCCAGCTCGTGATTACCCAAAACACCGTAAACGGGCAGACCGTAGACGTTATTCAAATAGGCGTTGACAATTTCCGGTGAGCCGACGTAGTCGTTGCAAAAATCGCCGGCATGAATCACGTAATCTACCCGGTGCTCGTGTGCCTTTTTCAAAATGGCATCCAAATGGTCGCACGTCATCGGATATACGCCTTTTTTATAGTGAAAGTCCGCAAATATCAGCATCTTCAAGGCTGTTTTCATGGTTACGTCACTCCCATCATCATTGTATCACGACGAAGTCGCAAAAGCAAGTTTACGCCCGCAAAAAGAAAATTTTTCAGTACAATTAAACTTCGCGCCGTATACTACAGATAATACGACAACGAAAGGCAGGAATCCCCATGTCCCGTTCTTTAGTAAAGCAGACACGTCATGGCAAACGGCGTGCCATGATCACGCTGTATCGACAGCACAAGGACGAAATATTCTTTCTCGCTATGCTGTTGTTGAGTGAAAAGGAGTTGGCCACCCGTGTAACCGTCACCGTATTTTGCGAAATTTGGGACGGTGTGCAAGATGCGCAGGCGGACACCGACGAAGAGTTCCACGCACTCGCCGTCAGCCTGGTAATCGGAGAATGTCACCGGCTCATCACGTGCCGTGACCCACGGGCATACCGACTCCCTCCCAACCGTGATTTTTTCATCCGTACCGATCTGCTTGCTTCGGACAGCGACGTGCCCACCGAGGAGTTTGTGCTGTCCCGCTTCAACGACGTGCAGCGGTTGCTGTTTGTATTGCATCATTTGGTACAGTACAGCGACGAAGATGCGGCGTTGATCTTAAAAATGGATACAAAAACCCTGTTGCGTACGCTGGAGGCTGAGCGTGATAACGCCGAGCGTCTCATCCGCGCGAATGATCCGGACGGCAAGCTGTCGTGGGAAGACGTGATCGCCTATTTTGAAAAACGGCAACAGGAAGTCACGGCGCCTGCCGACGTTGACGACGCTGTGCTGGAGGGCATCCGCGCTTTTCGTGCGCCACTGAAAAAACAAGCGCGCCGCCGTCGCCTTCGTCGTGCCGCCATCGTTTCCGGCATCTGTGTCGTTACCGTGGCATTTTTCGCGTTACTTGTCAGTGCGTGGAACGCCATTCAAGACAGCATCATCGCCGGTGACTGCCCCTGCCCCCTTTCACTATGCCGATTCCCCTCGGCATAGCTCAAAGCGGAAGCACAATTTGTGCTTCCGCTTTGCATTTTTACAAACCGCGTACTCAATCGCCGGCTTACGGCACCTCCGGCTGGGCTGTACGAATCAACTCGATCAAGTCGGACATAAACGGCGGCACCCAGCGCCCCTTGTGGCAAAGCACCTGTCCGAAACAGGGCTGTGGCGGAACGTCCACGTCCAGTCCCAGCAAGGTGCCCTCCTTCAGTGGCTTTAACACGGCATATTCCGGCAAAAAGGCTAGTCCCATGTTTTTCTTTACCAACTCGGTAATCACGTACACGCTGTCCATTTCCACGATCGCCTTGACCGTAGTTCCGTACTGTGCCGCCAGAGCGTACAAACGGCCGGAACAGCTTCCTTCGTGCTCCGTCACCAAAAAGTCGTACGTCATCAGCTCGCGCACCGGAATCCGGTGCCGCTTTGCCAGCGGATGCTCCGGACTGCACAAAAACAGCACCCGATTGCGGCAGGTATAATAGCTGTGTATGGCGGGGTCGGTATTCTTTTCCGCCGATACGTACAGCATATCCAGTTGATTGTGCTTGAGCTGTTCAATCAGCTCCACCGAGTGCCCAATCTTCAGGCTAATATCCACCGTCGGATGATCCGCCCGAAATTGGGGAAGCAAATACATCAGCACGCCGAACATCAACGATTCCGATACGCCGACACGCAACGTACCGTGCACCTCGGCGGCTTTGTTTCCCAACTGCTCCGCCTGCTCCACGGTGTGAAGCACCTCGTAGGCATGACGGAGGAACTCCTCCCCCAAGGCCGTCAGCGATACCGTCTTTCCGATCCGGTCAAACAGCGGATAGCCCAGTTTCTTTTCCAACTGCTGTACTTGCATCGTCACCGTAGATTGCACGTAACCAAGCTCGTTGGCGGCTTTGGTAAAATTTTTCAGCTCGGCAACACGGACAAAGGTTTTACGTTACGAATATCCATAGCCATTTCCTATCAAAAATATTGATGAATATTATGCAAAACATTTGTTTTACAAATGCATTATAGCATAGTATACTGTCCCTTGTAAACAAAAACTTTGTGGGAGATGCAAACATGAAGCAGTGTAAAAAACAAATCGGATCGTATGCCATTGTGATATTGATGGCGTTGATGCTGGCGGTAAATTACCGCTTTTTTATTGTCGATAACGCCTTTGCGCCGGCAGGAATTAACGGCATCGCCACCATGATCCAGTACAAAACCGGCTTCAGCATCAGCTATGTATCGCTGATTGTCAACATACCGTTGTGCCTTTTCGCCTATTTCTTCGCCGATAAGCAGTATGCCGTTAAATCGTTTCTGTTTACCGTGGTCTATTCATTTTTCTATCTGTTCCTGCAAAGTCTCGATCTGTCGGCATGGGTATACAACGCCAACGGACACGATACCGTATTTCCCGTCATCATCAGTGGTCTGATTAGTGGTCTGTCCGCCGGTGTTTGCCTGCAAAACAACTCGGCGTCAGGCGGAACTGAGATCATTTCCTTCTGTATTCACAAAAAGCATCCCGATTTTAATTTCTTCGTCGTTTCCTTCGCAATAAATGCGATCGTGGCGTTTGCCTCTCTGTTTGTCTATTCCGACGGCACCTCGCTGAATTACAAGCCGGTCGTGCTGTGCATCACCTATTGCTTCGTGTGCTACACCTTCGGCAACTACTGGATGAAGGGCACCAAAACCGCCTACAAATTCACGGTTATTACCGAGCACCCCGACGAAATCGCCAACGACGTCACTCGCTTTTTGCATCACGGCGTCACGCGGCTGGCGGCACAGGGAGCCTACACCGGCAAGGACAAAACCGTATTGCTGTGCGTGGTCAACCGTCATCAGCTGGTGGATTTCAAAAAGATCATCGAAAGCTATCCGGATACGTTTTCCTTCCACGAATCGGTCAACGAAACCTACGGCAACTTCCGCCGCATTACACGATAAGGCGCGCACTGCCGGATCGTCGTCGGTATAGCATTGGCAGTTATCGCCCCTTCACCCGCTTCAGCACCGTCGCGGTGCGGCAGGGTAAATAGCACGGGAAGCCGATCCGGCCATCGACCGTCGATTTGGCCTGATAGCGGTATTTCATATCCACACGACCGAAGCCGCCGAAGCGTTCTTCATCGGTAGACAGCACCACCCGATACTTTCCCGCTTTCCCTACCGGCACAAAATACCCGTCAAACGATTTTGAAGGGTGGAAATTAAACAAGAACGTTAAGTTCCCCTTGGTATAGATCAGCACTTTATCTTCCTGATGCATCCAGCGGTTGACTGCCGCATCTGACAATACCGCCTCGCTTTTCAGCAGAGCGATCATCGCCCGATCGAATTCGTTCAGCTCGCCGTAACGAAGGGCCTCGTTATCTGCCAGACTCCACTGGCGGCGACAATAATGATAGCTCCAGCCATTGCCCTCACGGGGAAAATCGATCCATTCGGGATGGCCGAATTCATTGCCCATAAAATTCAAATACCCGTCTCCGGCCAGCGATGCCGTCACCAGACGAATCATTTTGTGAAGTGCCATGCCCCGATCGATCACCAGACTGGGTGTCTGCTTGCTCATGTGCGTGTACATTTCTGCGTCGCACAGCCGGAACATGATGGTTTTGTCCCCTACCAACGCCTGATCGTGCGACTCGCAATACCCGATATTCTTTTCACCGGGGCGACGCGTGGTCAGCTCGTACCAGAGCTTACCCATATCCCAATCGTCGTCGGCATATTCCTTCAACAGCTTGATCCACAGATCGGGCACCCCCATCGACAACCGATAGTCAAAGCCGATCCCGCCTTCGTCAATGGGGCGGCACATCCCCGGCATTCCCGACATATCCTCCGCCACCGTTACGGCGTGCGGATTCAAGCTGTGAATCAGCTCGTTGGCAAGCTGTAAATACGTAATGGCCTCGGTATCGGTGTTCAGCGAAAAATAGCAGTGATAATCGGTAAAGGCACTGCCCAGTCCGTGGTCGTGATAGATCATCGACGTTACGCCGTCGAAGCGGAACCCGTCGAAGTGAAATTCTTCCATCCAGTATTTCAAATCGGACAGTAGAAAGTGAAGAACCTCGTTTTTACCATAGTTAAACAGTTTGGTGCCCCAGGCGCTGTGCTCGCCGCGCGCGCCCTCGTGGAAAAACTGGTACACCGTACCGTCGAATTCGTTGATACCGTCTCCCGTGTTCCGTACCGCGTGAGAGTGAACCACGTCCAACAGCACCGCCAAGCCCATACGATGCGCGGCGTTGATGAGCTTTTTCAGTGCGCGGCTATCACCATAGCGCGACGACGGCGCAAAGAAATTCGAAACCTGATACCCAAAGGAGCCGTAGTACGGATGCTCCATGATCGCCATAATCTGGATGGTGTTATACCCCTGCTTTTTAATGCGCGGCAAAATGAAGCGGCGGAACTCGTCGTAAGTACCAACGCGTCCCTCCTCCTGCGCCATGCCGACGTGACATTCGTAGATAAACGGTACCGTCGGCGGTGCGAATTCGGCATCTGTCCACGGAAAAGCCGCGTCGCTTTCCACCTCGGCACACCACAGATAGGTTTTTGGGTCTTGGGTAACGCGCGTTGCATACAGCGGCACACGCCACAGCATTTGCCCGTTGTGTATCACAATCGCTTGAATCTTCTGACCAGGTCGTAGGGCGTTTTTGCCGGACAGCGTGACCTCAAATACGCCGTTTTCCAGCCGCGTCATGGGGCAAGCCGTGGTATCCCAGTCGTTAAAATCACCGGTAAAATACATAGCCTCCGCCGCCGGAGCCCATTCCCGATACACCCAGCCGTCGGCAGTACGGTGGATACCAAAATAATGGTGTCCGTTGGCAAAATCAGACAAAGTACCATCGTCCCCCACCAGCTCGCGCCGTTTGGCGGTGAACCGAGAGCTCCGCAGGGCAAGGTCCTTTTGAAAGGGTGCCAAATACGGATCGACGTCGATCAACGACTTGTTGGAAACAACAGCCATGGTATTGCCCTCCTTGTGATTTTGTATCTATCCGTGGCGGTTCAATAACAAAGCGGCACGCAGTGCCGAAGCGCGAAGCGCGCAAGGGTTTGCGAAGCAAAGCCCTTCCGCCGTATATTATACCGCAAGCGAAACATGCTTGCTTGCAAGGGCATTTTCGCGCCGCGGTTCAATAACAAAGCGGCACGCAGTGCCGAAGCGCGAAGCGCGCAAGGATTTGCGAAGCAAAGCCTTCTTTGTATATTATACCAAACCCCCACAGCAAATAGCAAGTCTAACCTTATTTTTTCGTTTCTAATGACAAATCCGAAGATTTGTCATATAATATTCCCAAAGGCAACCAAAATTAGGAGGAAAACACATGAAACCGGTTATTCTCATCGCTCACAAAAACAACGTTGACAGCGCCAACTTCGGGATCGGGAAAAAATGTACGATTCGTTCCAACTACTGCCGCGCTTTAGTACGTGCCGGCGCTCTGCCTGTTCTTACGGCGTTGGGAGATATCGACGAGTACGCCGAGCTGGCAGACGGACTGTTGCTCCCCGGTGGTAGCTGTGACGTCGATCCCTTCCGTTACGGCGAAGCCAACCGCAAAGCGGCCTCCTGCGACTTTGATATGGATGAAATGGAGATCGCGCTGGTGCGTGCTTTCGTTGCACGCAAAAAGCCGATTATCGGCATCTGCCGCGGCCACCAGATTCTTAACGTGGCTCTGGGCGGCACGTTGGTACAGGACATCGATGAGGATTGTCCCGACCAGCGCGCACACGAAGCTATGTACAAAAGCGGCGAAAACCGCCATTTGGTACGTACCACGCCCGGCTCCCTGCTTCAGGGACTATTTGGCAACGAGTTTTATACCAACTCTCATCACCATCAGGTTGTCAAGACCTGCGGCGAAGGCTTGCACGTTGCCGCCACCACCGAGGACGGTCTCATCGAGGCGATTGAGCACGAAAGCCTTCCCATCGCTTCAGTGCAATGGCACCCGGAGCGCATGATCGGTGAGGAGAATTTCAACCTGCCGGATATGATGCCCTTCTTCCAGCATTTCGTTGACCTTTGCCGCAAGTAATTCCAGCGGTATTGCCGGTTTACCGAGAGCACAAAACACAGCCGACAGGTTTGTTTCAAAACCTGCCGGCTGTTATTCATTATTCACTTCTTACAGCTCATAGGATAATTCCTTCAGCGAGCTGGCCAGTTCCTTTTTCAGCGTTTCTTTTTCTGCCGAAAAGGAATTGAACGAACCGCTGACGTTGACCACAAGCTCATAGTAATCACTGTAAGCGGACATGATCTCCTTTACCAGCTCACCGTGCTCTTCATCCCGTTTCACTTCACTGAACAATTCGGCGATTTTCTCATCCAGTTCTTCGATTTCGTCAAGATCGTCTTCGTGATCAACCAGTGCCGCAGCAATCGCCCGGTTAATATCTTCGTTAAATTCATCGTTATAAATGGCGCCGTGCCAATTGGAATAAATGTCGTCTGCCACAGAATCCAGCAGTTCCTGACTATCGGATACCGCGTCGTAAAAACCTGACAATTTTGTGTATGCCGTTTCACGCTCCGAGTTGCCACACCCGTACAGGCAAAACACCATCGCTAAGCCCAAAAATACCGCCGCTATTCTTTTCATCATCCTACCTCCTTCTATTCGTCCAAAAATTTTGGACAAAAATATTATACTCAATCTTTGAGTATTTGTCAATACTCAATTTATGAGTATGCTATGATGTGCTTACTACGACAGCACAGGTGATGGAATGAATTACCGCGAACGAATGCGCGCCTTGCGTGAGGATCGGGATTTAACGCAACGGCAGGTTGCCAAAATCATCAATAAATCGCAACAAGGCTACAACCACATTGAAACCGGCCGTGCCGAGCTGAAAATCGAGGATTTAATCAAGCTTTGCGATTTTTATCACGTATCCGCCGATTATTTTATCGGACGACAAGAAAAATAGCACCCGACTTCCGTGAAGAAGTCGGGTGCTGTTTTTTTGTTTTCAGTCGCTTGATCAAGCGCAATTTCGCCCTTGGCATCAGCAAGAGGCCGTTTCCGTTTTTTGCTCTGCCGGCTTTTCATCCGGCGAAACGCTGTTTTTCTCGTACAGGCGACGATACAGCAACACGGCTACCGCCAGCGCCAACAAACCGGCCACCAGCTTGCCAACGATCAACGACAACACGAAGGATTCGTCGAACGCCATTGTAAAAGCCAGATGACCGCCAAACGTCCACGCCGCCGACGTTGCAAACGCGGCGTTCAGCAACACCCCTTTGCGGCTCATCGTGTTCATCATCTCAAAGGTCGGCACGTTCGTTACCAGCGTGGACAGCAGACCCAGTGCTGCGTCTTCCCCCACGTTCAGCCGCCGCCCCATGGCACCAAGCGGACGCGACAACAGCTTGGATACAACAAACATCAGCGGAAACGCGCCGGAGATAACCGCACAGGCGTTCAGGCAGATTTCGCCGCCCTCCTCCAGCGTTCCCATGCCGGGAAACAGCTCGTAACCGGCCAGATATTTGATAATCGCCGCGATCAGTCCCACCGTTATCAAGGCTTTCACGAACCAGCCGAAAGCACTGAATACTTTAATGCACCATTCCGGCTTCCACAAAAGGCCGCAGGCGATGATCACCGCAAAAATCAGCAACGGCAACAAATCAGCCAGCAGCTTGCCGAGCGGAACACCGTACACGCAACCGGATACGAAGCATCCCATGGGGACCGTCATGATTCCGCACAGCAAGCCGAGCAACAGCTCGCGATGACGCTCGCGCCCCACCGTGCCGAGCGCCAGTGGAATGGTGAAGGACACCGTTGCTCCCATCATGGAGGCGACGACCATGGCATTGTACCTGCCAAGCAACGCATCCGCCGCCACCTCGACCGACAACGGTGCGCCGCCCATGTCGTTGGCAAACAAGGCGGCAGTCAGAATCGACGGTTCCACGTGACAGCGCTCGTTCAGAAAACGCAACACCGGCTCCAGCCAACCGGCAATCACCGGTGCCATCGCGATCATACCGATCATAGCCAGCGCCATAGTCCCCAACAGCAGAAACCCACGTTCAAATTCCTTGCCCAATCCCAGCTTGTTGCCAAAAATGCGATCCAGCGCACCCAACGTGGAAAATGCCAGCATAACTACGGTTAATACACTCATACTCTCACCCAATCGGAACCGCGCGAAATCCGTCGTCGGTCAAAATATATCGTTCGGAATAACCGCACGCGCGCAGCAGCTCTTCCGCCTCGGCAAAGTGGCAATCCAAAAAGCGGCGATCATGACAATCCGAGCTGATCACAATACCGAAGCCGCGCCGTTTCAACTCGCGAATGAGAAACGGTGCCGGATACGGACGTTGCCGATAGCCTCGTGAAATGCACCCGGTGTTGACCTCAAACAGAGAAATTTTTCCGTCCAACGCTTCGATAGCGGAAAACGCCAAATCGCGATACACCGGGGAGGATTCGTCAACGTAGTGCGCCGTCTCGTTGTGCTTACACAGCAGGTCGAAATGCCCAATGATGTCGAACTCGCCGTATTGCGGGAGCATTGCCAGATGCTCGTAATAGCTTTGAGCGAATTTCATGCCGTCACCGTCGAAGTAGGTGTCAATGATCCTCAAGATTTCTTCCTTGGTACGGTCAAAGCCCACGATCTCATCGCCCAGTTTAAGATAGTGTACTGAACCGATCACGTAATCGTATCCGGTAAAATCGCAATCCGACAGCATTTCCGCTTCCAGACCACAGTACAGCTTCAGCCGCCCGTCATACGTCTGCTTCAAGCGAGCAATCTCCTGCTTATATTCCTCAGTACCGGGCAAGGACATGTGGATCGTTGAAAACGAGTTATAGGAATGACCCGAAAAACCGAGAGACTCAAAGCCGAGCGCCAGCGCGGCATCGGCAAGCTCTGTCAAGGTATCCTTACCGTCACAATAGGTGGAATGGGTATGTAAATTTTGCAGATAACGCATGGTGCGTAGCTCCTTTGACTCGATTGCGGATATTCCGACGGCAAGCTGCCGCCGAAGGACACTTTATTCTATCACATGTTTTCCGGAAATGCAACCGTTTACGGATCGCACCCGCGCCGTTGATCGCGCCAATCACAAGGCAAGGGCACCGCCGAAGCGATGCCCTGCCAGTCAACCGTTATACTTTCCAAACCATCTTGAGAACGTTGCGGAGCTTGGGCGCGTTTCCGTACGTCAGCACACCGACGCGGTAAATTTTTGCCGACAGAACACCTACGCCGACCGTAGAGCCAATGAGAATCGCGATGGACGCTACGATTTCGTACCAGGGAACGGTACTCATAGCGATTCTCGTAAACATCGACATTGGCGAAGTGAACGGAACGTAGGAACAAATCGTCATCACCACGTTGTCTACCTCGCCTGAACTCATCGAGATCATCACGGCAAAAAAAGCAATGATAAACAGTGTGGTAATTGGCATGACCGACGTGTTCACGTCTTCGAGTTTGGAGACGGTAGAACCAACCGCGCCGAACATAAAGGCATAAATCAGGAACCCGAGAACAAAGAACGTCACCATGTACGCCAAAAGCGCCGGCGGAATGTTAAAAAGCGAATTGATGATTTCGTTGTCCCCCCAATAGGACTGATTGAGATTATAGAACAGAAGCGCCGATCCGAAGACGGCAACCAGTTGTATCAGTCCTGCCAGGCAGGAGGCGATCACCTTACCAAACATCATCGCGGTCGGCTTGGCGCTGGTAATCAGCACTTCCATCGCACGAGAGCTCTTTTCCGTTGCTACGTTGGTAGCAACCATCTGGCCGTAAAGCAGAATGACCATGTACAAAGCAAAAACCATCACGTAGGTGTAAAAGAAATTCTGCATCTGATCCTTGCCCAGGTTTTCTGCTTTGCCGTCAATTTGAATATTCACCACGGCGGCCGCCTCTTCTGCCGACATACCGCCGCCGATCATGGCGTTCATTTGATAGATTTGCTGCAACGCTTCGATTGCCGTCTCGGTGTTCACGTCGTACATGGAGAGGTTGTCCACGTAATACGTAAAGGCGGTCGGTCCGGTCATCACAAACGCACATTCCACTTCGCCGGCGGCAACCTTCTCTTTGATTTCACGTGTTTCCGCCTCCGTGCCCTGCACGTCATAATCCCAAAAGCAGGCGGAAAAAGTCTCGCGCACCAGCTCGGCTTGAGAAGAAGCATCCGCTTTAACAAGCATCACGGAAAGCACGTCGGCGTTCCCCTCCCCGTTCTCCCCTGCGTCGTCGTTATTGAGCAGGGCGGCAACGCGCGGAAAGAACATAACCACAGCAATCAACACCACCAAAAAGATGGTAACGCCGATAAAAATCTTGTTTTTGAAATAGTCCTTCAGCTCAAATTTCAGTATTTTCCAAAACTGCTTCACGGCTTATCCCTCCTTGGTAGCGTCGCCCGCATATTCCACGAAAATGTCGTTGAGCGAAGGCTCGAACACCCTCACCTCGTCAACGTCGTAGTTCTCTGCCAAGCGCGTCATCACGGCCCTTTTCTCGGAAGGAGAGGCCAGAAAAATCATCAAATCACCGTTATCCATCACTGTGCAGGAGGAACCAAAATCGGTCCGAATGGCATCGGGTGTTTCCGTGCGGACCACCAGACGATTGCGCGGATAATCGCGCTTAATTGCGTGCAGGTCTCCCTGCAAAGCAACGACACCGTTGTTGAGTATGGCGATGCTGTCGCAAAACTCCTCGACGTAGCTCATTTGATGGCTGGAGAGCAACACGATTTTTCCGCTTTGGATTTGCTCCTTAACCACGTCCTTTAAGAGCATAGCGTTGACGGGATCAAGCCCGGAAAACGGCTCGTCCAAAATCACAATATCAGGATCGTGAGCCAGCGCGGTAATCAGCTGAATCTTCTGCTGATTACCCTTGGAAAGCGTATCGAGCCGCTTGTTACGGTAGGCCGCCATGCCGAGCCGCTCCAGCCAACGATCGACCGACTGCACCGCCGCCCGGCGGTCCATCCCCTTCAGTTCGGCAAAATAGACAAGCTGATCCAAGATGATTTTCTTCGGATACAAGCCTCGTTCTTCCGGAAGATAACCGATTTTAACGTTGTCGTAATCGATCGGCCGACCGTCGATCAGCACCTCACCAGCATTTGCAGGAAACACATCCATCAAAATGCGAATCGACGTGGTTTTACCGGCACCGTTTCTGCCGAGCAATCCAAAAGCCTTTCCGCTCTCCGCCTTGAACGATACCCCGGTAAGAACCTGCTTTTCGCCAAATGATTTTTCGATGCCTTTCAGCTCCAATATCATCTGCTTTCGCCTCCGATTTTTCAAGCACAGCCTGATCCACTCTCTTGCTTTTTATAGTATATCACACCTCAAAACAATTTGTAAATACGCATCTTTTTTGAAACGACAGCTTTCGTGAGAGCTTCGAAAAAATGAGAACAGTAAAAATGCATCTCCGCAATGCTCATTTATCAATGTTAAACATAAGGACCCCGATTCGTAGTGCAAAGTCGATGGTGTTTTTCGGATTTGAAAACTGGGACGGCTATATTCTGAACAGACATATGATAAGACGCTTGAGTCACCTCGCAGCAGATCGCCCGTTGACTTTTGGTAGAAGTATATGGAGCATCAGGTCATTAGAAGTTCAATTGCAGCAGCATATTTCTTTAAGCGTTCTATCGTTTTTTCATCCACGGTGTCAAGTCTGCTGATATCGCTGTTGTGGCGGAGATCTGCAAGCTTGACCGCCTTAGCAATGGGATTGGATTTTATCTTTGCGACATAATCCATATAGGGGACCGACTTATCATGGGTCATTAGAGCCAGTGCATCCGTAACAGACTTAGGAAAGCCCATAACGATAATATCATCAATGGTATAATTAGCGTCTTCAACAACATCATGAAGGAGTGCAACCGTAACAGTTACTTCAGAATCCATCTGTTCCGCAAGGTGAAAAGGATGATAAACATACGGTATGCCGCTTTTGTCGATCTGCTCCTTATGAGCATCGAATGACAGGCACAACGCCTTTTTTGTCATTTCAGTATAGATCATGCTTTTGTTCCTCCAAATTCACAAAACGCCTGCTTCGATACGTATTGTATCAAAACAGGCGTCCAGTTATGGTGGGGGAAGATGGATTCGAACCATCGAAGTCAGAGACAACAGATTTACAGTCTGCCCCCTTTGGCCGCTCGGGAATTCCCCCACGTCAAGCGCAAGTCAAACTATACCACGGATTTCAGGAAATGTCAAGCCTTCATTTCGCTTTTTTCTAAAAAATATGAACTTTTTGAAATATCCTCTTTGAAAATCCGCCGGTTTCTGTTATACTACTGTTATATCATGCGCTGTCGGCTGAAACAGCGGAGAGGATGTGACGGGTATGTGCGGATTTTGCGGCTTTACCGGTGAACTGGTGGATCGCGAGCAGGTCCTGCGAAACATGGCGGATAAAATCACCCATCGGGGTCCCGACTCCGAAGGCGTTTATATGGACGACACCGTGGCCATGGCGTTTCGGCGCTTGAGTATCATCGATTTGGAGGGCGGACATCAGCCCATCGAAAACGAGGACGGCACCAAGGTGCTGACGTTCAACGGAGAAATTTACAATTACCGCGAGCTTCGCCGGGAATTGCTGGCCACCGGTCACACGTTTAAGACCGAGTCGGACAGCGAGGTGCTGTTGCACGGCTTTGAAGAATGGGACACCGCCCTGCTGAACCGTCTGCGCGGTATGTTTGC
This sequence comes from uncultured Eubacteriales bacterium, assembly GCA_964390295.1. Lineage (GTDB taxonomy): Bacteria > Bacillota > Clostridia > Oscillospirales > Acutalibacteraceae > RGIG3009. Next base: position 57,425 of record CAYMHR010000003.1, on the reverse strand, counting down.
CTTTGCCATTTGGGACAAGCCCTCCCGTTCCCTGTTCCTGGCACGCGACTTTTTCGGCATTAAGCCCATGCACTATGCCCTGCTTCCCGACGGGCGGCTGGTGTTTGGCTCGGAAATTAAATCCCTACTGGAGCATCCCGACGTGCCGCGCATTTTCAATGAAGCCGCTTTGGACAACTATTTGTCTTATCAATATTCCCTGCCGCGCGAAACGTTTTTCAAAGAGATTTATTGCTTACAGCCCGGTCACTATTTGAAATATTGCGACGGGAACGTGGAGGAAACGCGCTATTGGGAAGCCGTTTTCCATCCGGACGACAGCATGACCTTGGAGCAGGCGGTGGATCAAATTGACGAAGCCTTCACCGACTCGGTAGAAGCGCACCGCATCAGCGACGTCGAGGTGGGCTGCTTCCTTTCCGGCGGCGTGGATTCCTGCTTTGTTGCCTCCTACTTTGCCGGTCAAAAGGCCTTTACCGTCGGCTTTGACAACGGCGAACACTATAACGAAACCTCCTTTGCCGCCGAGCTGGCCAAGGAAGTCGGCATTGAGCATCATCGTCACCTGATCACTCCGGAGGAATACTGGGAGTCCCTGCCCCAAGTGCAATACATGCTGGATCAGCCGCTGGCCGACCCGGCCTGTGTGGCTCTCTACTTTGTTTCCAAGCTGGCATCGCAGTACGTCAAGGTGGTGCTTTCCGGCGAGGGTGCTGACGAATTGTTCGGCGGCTATCGCATCTATCACGAGCCGTTTTCGCTCGCCGGGTATCAAAAGCTGCCGCGCTGGCTTCGCCGCGCCGTAGCGTCGCTGGCCACGCGAATTCCGGTGGATTTTAAGGGGCGCTCCTTCCTCATTCGCGGCTCCAAATCGCTGGAAGAACGCTTTATCGGAAACGCCTATATGTTTAGCAAAAAGGAAAAGACGGCGCTGTTAAAATCCATTCCGGCCACCGATCCCACCGCGCACACCGCAGTATGGTACGCCCGTACCGAAGGGCTCGACGACGTAACGCGGATGCAGTATTTGGATATTAACCGCTGGATGGTCGGTGACATTCTTCTCAAAGCCGACCGCATGAGCATGGCACACTCGCTGGAATTGCGCGTTCCGTTCCTAGATCGTCACGTGTTTGACGTCGCCTCGCGGATTCCCGCCAAGCATCGCATCGCCGGCGGCACCACCAAATATGCCATGCGTCTTGCCGCCAAGCGTCACCTGCCCGAAAAGGATACCGCACGCCCGAAGCTCGGTTTCCCCGTTCCCATCCGCGTTTGGTTGCGTCAGGAGCCGTATTACGCCATCGTCAAGGAAGCGTTCACCGGCGAAACGGCACAGCGCTTTTTCCACGTGGATCAGCTGGTAGCCTTTTTGGACGAACATTATCACGGCAAGCGCGACAACAGCCGTAAGATTTGGACCGTTTATATGTTCTTGGTTTGGTATCAGCAATACTTCGGCTAACACAAAAGCAAAGCGCCCCTTGTACAGGTTTTCCTGCACAAGGGGCGTTACGTTACTCACAGCACGTCGGATTATTGAGGGAACGTAAGCTCCAAAGCGGTGGCGTGCCCATTTTCAGCATTGACACTCACGCGAACCCCGATTCCGGCCTGCTCCGCCGTTTTTTGCGAAACGTACAGCGCATTTCCCACGCGAATCCCTTCGACATCGGTCAAACCGGCAAAGGATTTTTGCGGACAGGCGGCTTCCGCCAACGTCTGCAATTCTTCGGCATGGAAGTAGTAACCAAGGCTCTCGCCGCCGCCCCAGTCGGGCAAGGTGGAATCCGCATAAAACTCCCCGATAAAATCGTACGGCGGATACACGTACGTTTCGGTGTTACCCTGAAGCACCGTGGCTTCACGGTAGCTTTGGAAGGAACACAGGCGGCCGGTTCTCGCTTCACCGGATGCCGTGTCCTTTGCCTGCTTGGCGTGAACGTCCAGCTCATAGATTGCCATCAGTTGAGACGGCGTGATCATTCCGTCATCCACCGAGGCTTGCAATTCCTTCTGTTCAATCCGCTTTCCGTTTTCCAGCACAAAGCAGGTGCTCGTCATATACGAACGATAAAACTCCCAGTCATCCGTGCTGAAAAGCAGCTCGATGGCATTCCCATGCACACACAGCTCCTCCGCGGTGAAGGGAACCGCTATCGGGAACGCCACGGAAGACGATCGTTACCCAAGCCGGTTTGTGTCGCACGCGTCTGCCATGCGGTAACCAGGACCGTATTGGTAGAGGACGTTCCGGTCTCGCCCGACTGTTCGGCCGCCGTTGTAACGGTAGGCACAGAGCCGTCGATTTTCGAAGTTGATGTCACGGTAGAAGCGGTGCTTTGCGATACAGGGTCGGTAGTTTTGGCTGTGACGTCACTCCCCGTCGTTTTCTTTGTACAGGCGGCGGTGACAACTATCAACAGCAATGCTACTCCAATGGCTAATACCCGTTTTGCCATGTCTTTTCTCCCCTTTCCGTTATCGCCAAGACAACGCAAACGTAACCGTTGGCTCGGATGTTGGCGCACTTACGAACAACGTTCATTCAACGTAACGCGACTACGGATCACGAAACCCCATTGGAATCACTCTCCCACATCCTCTGTAAATATATAATAGCAGAGAAGTTTCGATTTGTCAACTTTTTTGTATTATCAGGTAAAATAGCGAGGCTTCTTGTTGCAAACATTCATCTTTAAGAGCTCATGCTTTGAAAAAACGCAGGTAGCAACCGCAACGGGGATTTTATCAAGTTACACAAACGGCGCGACAAATATAGCAAAAATTTCCCGGCTTTCGAGCGGATACGTTCGATGGAACCGGGCTTTTTTGAAAAAAGGCACCGTCATTTCACACAAAAATGCGGCTTGTCCGTCGTTTGACAGACACGCCGCCGCTTTGGTATACTAGTCAAGAAAGGAGAGTGCCGCTATGAAACAGCGCCGAGAGCTTCTGCCTGTACTCATTGCCACAATTCCGATATTGACCATCACGCTGATCCTGTATCGCGGAAACCGGGTGGAAACTGCCACCGCGGCTCATCCCGTCGCCGACAGCGCCACCCCCTCCACCGAAGCCGTCGGCACCTATGTTGCCGACTTTGCCGTGCCGGACATGATGGAAATTCCTCCCGTCACGACCGAACCGGTCGCAAACGAAGCGCGCTATACCGGTGCCTTCCCCGAAATGCTGGACGAATTTCCGCTGGACGAAGACGGACTTCCCCTGCACTACGTTCGAACCGTGGAGGGCACTGCCTGCGCTTATACCGCCAAGGAAAACGCCGTTACAGCAACCGGCACCACGCCGCAATGGGGTACCGTTGCCGTCAATCCCAAGCGGATCGCCTACGGAAGCAAGCTGTTTATCGTCTCCGACAGCGGTTACGTTTACGGATATGCCGTTGCCGAGGATACCGGCGGTGATCTGCTGAACAATACGATTCTGGTAGACCTGTACATGGATACGCGCGAGGAATGTCTAACCTTCGGGCGGCAAAACGTCACGATCTACATGCTGAAATAAGAAACGGCCGTCAACGGCCTGTGCCCTGCCCCTCTTCGGTGGCAGGGCCTTCTTTTTTGCAAAACAGCTCGCGTGCGCCAACGTACAGCAACAGCACACCGAATCCGCGGCGAAGCCAATCGGTGTTCAGCTGTGATGCCAGCCACGCCGCACCCAGCGACGTAACAAAGCCTGACAGGGAGCACCACAGCACCGCTTGCCACTCCAATCGCTTGTGGAGAATATGCGATGCCAAGGCCGTGGGCGCACAACATAAAAAATACAGCAAATTGATTCCGCCGGCAACGTATTGATCGGTTCCGATCACAGCGGTTAAATACAATATGAGCAAAGAGCCGCCGCCGATTCCCATTCCGCTTAAAATGCCGGTCAGCAGACCCACGCCGATGGCGACAATCACCTTTACCACAGCATCACCGCCCGAACACCGCCGTATAACAACAGCGCCCCAAACAGGCGGCGCAGCCAGGTGACGGACAGCTTGGAGAACAAGCGACCGGAAAGAATGCCGCCCAGTGCTCCACCGACCAAATAGGGCCACGTGCCGCCAAGGTTCAGATCACCGTGTAGCCAAAACACCAACAACGACACCGGTGACAACAAAAAAATCACCGCTACCGAGGTCGCAAACGCGCGCTTCGGCTCCATGCCGAGCCACCAAGTGAACAGCGGCACCAAAAACAAACCACCACCGGCTCCGAACAGGCCGTTGGCCGTGCCGGCCAGCGCCCCGGTGATTGTATATTGAGTACGCCTTTTCATTTGCATCTCCCCCGGATAGTGTGGGTGCGAGCGGAGAAAAATATGCAAAAATCCGGAGACCTGGAGCAGGCCTCCGGACCACGACGTGCAACGTATGTAAAGGAAATCTAAACCTATGACAAATGAATTGAAGGAAGGAATCAAAAGGAATCTATAACAAGTTGAACCTATCAAAGTGCACGTTAGCGCACGGGACTCACCTTTTCTGTATTAGGATAGTAAGATCGCGGTTTTACTGTGTGGCCCATTGGACTCACCTAACCCTTTCATCGCCAAAGCCGCATTCACTGAAGCCGTGAATCTTGAACCATGGGACTCATCCTTTGTTATGGATTGGGGAATGCCTGATCTTAACGATGCACGGGACTCACTCCTCTTGTGTACGTCTCGTTCTGTCCATCCTTTTGTCATCTTTACTATACCACAACCGCACACCCTTGTCAATACTTTTGATGAACTTTTTTCGTCTTTTCGTGAACTTTTTTTGAACCGCCTTCCTTCGGCACTTTTTGCTTGACGAAAGCTGAAAAACAGGGTAATATAGTAAGAGCGAAAGCACGCTATTGGTGTGAAAGAAAGGAGATATACCTATGTCGGAAGAATATGGAAACGATTTGGTCACCGTGGTGGACGATGAGGGAAATCAGCATCAATTTGAAGTCCTGGATGCCATCGAAACCGATGACGGCCGCTACGTGGCGTTAATCCCGGTATACGATAACCCGGCCGATCTGATCAACGACGACGGCGAGCTGGTCATCTTAACGGTCAAAGAGGAAAACGGCGAAGACCTGCTGCTTCCCATTGAGGATGACGACGAATTTGAAGAAATCGCCGGTATCTTTGAAGAACGCCTGGCCGATCTGTACGAGATCGAAGAAACCGAGGAGCAATAACGACCGGCTCCTGCTCTGTACGCGGACCATTCTCTTATAACCCTACTACACTTGGAATACGGGAGCTTGGCTCCGCAAGCGGATTGCAGACCTCCCCACCCGTTGGGACGAAGGGAGCGTGAACCTTGTGGGCAGACACCCACCTGCGAACGATATAGTAGCAGGTTATCCGGAGAATATTACGGCAGAGCGGGACAAATGAAAACGCAGAAGCGTCCGACGTCGCACGACGTCGGACGCTTTTTGGCAAGTAGAACAACCGCAGGAGACGCTGTGCGACCCACCGTTCTCTCAATTTTGACGATCGGGAATCAGCGGCACGTAATCTACCGCTTCCGCGACAGGCTCCCGCATCCACAGTGTCAGGGTAATACGAAGTGTAAAACCACAGCCGCCTTCGGTGGCCCACGCCGACAGATCGGCGCGCGGCAAGGCGTAAGCCGCCATGATCATCATGATGACGCCGCCGTGAGTACAAACGACGGTATCGGTATCTCCGTGCTTCATGGCGTCCTCTACCAACGCTTCAAACGCCGCCATTACGCGGCTTTGAAAATCCGCCGTTGCTTCGCCGCCCGGAATATCCGGCAGCTCGCCGGCGATCCAGCGCTGAAACTCCTCGTCGTGCTGAAGATCGGCGGCGCTTTTCCCCTCCCACGCGCCGAAATCGCACTCGGAGAGGCCGGGCATTTCGGTCGGTTCACACCCCGGATACAGCACTTCCAAAGTTTGCCGACACCGCAGCAACGGACTGACGTAAAACCGCGTGGCTGACGGATAACGCGCCTCCTGCTTTTTGTTTAACAGATCGCGCAAGCCGGTTGCAGACAGCGGCAAATCGGTCGTTCCAATATACAAGCCTTTCTCGTTGGCTTCGGTCATGCCGTGTCGAATGAGGTGGATATGATAGTTTTTCACAAAAAATTCCTCGCTTTTTAACGAAAATTGCACTTTACAAATGGTATCCGACGCGATATAATTTATAACGCACCGTATAATTTGGATAGGAGTCCTACCATGAACAACACGTTTTCACGTACTCTGACCTTGCTTCGCAAGGAACGCGGAATCAGCCAAAAACAGGCGGCCGCTGAATTAAAAATTTCACAGGCACTGCTTTCGCATTATGAAAAGGGCATCCGCGAATGTGGTTTGGATTTCGTGGTACGCGCCGCCGATTTTTACGAGGTATCCTGCGATTACCTGCTGGGGCGCACCGCCGACAAATCCAGCGCGATGATCGCCGTGGACGATATTCCGGAAGGCGATCTCCAAGCGAAAGACAGCCACGTATCGGGCAGCGTTCTTCCCGTGTTGCAAAAAAAGCTGGTCGTCAACGCCGTGAATCTGCTGTTCGGCTTACTGCAACGGTACAACAACGAAGAGCTGACCGCCGAAGCCGCATCGTATTTGAACATGGCAATCTACACCTTGTTCCGCACCCTGTACACCGCCGACACGCGAAATTCCCCCGCCCTGTTCTCGGTACCAACCGAGTTGTACCAGCCGGCGGCTTCCGGTGCCATGAGCCTGTCCGCCGCCAAGCTTGGAGTGCTGGCTTCTGCCTTGTCTCCCAACGAGCAGGTGCCGGTTTTGCTTCCCGACGAACTATCCAAGGTGTATCCCCTGTTTGCGTCTTCCCTGCTGAATTTACTGAAAAACGCAGAAAACGCCTTGGGCTCCAACGAACATTTATAATTATACCGAAAACGCCGCTGTTTTGCAATAGAAAAGACGATCCGAGGATCGTCTTTTTCTATTACGCTTCTTTCAGCAAAGATCGATACAAGCGTATATATTCGTTGGCAGAACGCCCCCAACTGAAGTCGCTCCGCATGGCACGATCGACGATGATTGGCCAATCGGTTTTGTTATGATAAGCGGCCAACCCACGGTGGATTGCGTTGAGCATATCGTCGGCATTGTAGGTTTGGAACGTAAAGCCGTTTCCCTTGCCGTCGCCACAATCGTGGATCGAATCCTTCAAGCCGCCGGTTTCACGCACGATCGGTACGGCACCGTAGCGGCACGCCAGCATTTGCGAAAGGCCACACGGCTCGCTTTGAGACGGCATAAGGAACAGATCGGAAGCGGCGTATATCTTTTGCGCCAGCTCCGGAACGAAGCCGGAACAGAAGCAGAATTTTTCCGGATACTTGGCATACATTTCGCGGAAAAACGTTTCATACGTCCATTCGCCGGAGCCGAGAACGACCATTTGCACATCCTCCTGCAGCAAGGCGTCCTGCACGTATTTAACCAGGTCGAAGCCTTTGTGAGAGGCCAAGCGGCTGACCATGCCGATCAACGGCACGTCGGCGCGTATCGGCAGACCCAACCGCTCCTGCAAGGCACGTTTGTTTTCCGCCTTGCCGGACACGTCGGCGGCGGAATACGGTGCGTACAACGCCGGGTCGGTAGCCGGGTCGTTTTGTTCGGTATCGATTCCGTTGAGGATTCCGGACAGCTTCCACTGGCGCATCCGCAAAATGGAATCCAAGCCGTGCGAAAACCACGGGTCGAGAATTTCTCCAGCATAGGTTTCGCTGACCGTAGTAACACGGTTTGCTGCTTCGATGCCGGCCTTCATCAAGTTGATACATCCGTCGTGCTCCATAAATTCACGCGCACTTTGCGGAATACCGAACACGTCCTCTAAAATTTCCATGCTGTATTTGCCCTGATACTGAATATTGTGAATGGTGTACACGGTCCGCATGGAACGATACAGCTCTTCTTGAGCGTAAAACAGCGTATGATACACCGGAATCAGTGCACATTGCCAATCGTTGGCGTGCAAAATATCCGGCTTAAAGTCGATATAACGCAACATCTCCAGTACTGCACGGGAAAAGAAGGCAAACCGCTCGGCATCGTCGTAATGCCCATACAAGCCGGCACGCTTAAAATAATATTGGTTGTCCAGCAGATAGTAGATCACGCCGTTATGCTTGGCTTCAAACACGCCGCAATACTGACGGCGCCACGCAACCGGCACCGAAAAGCTGGTCAAAAACGTCATCGAATCGCGCAGCTCCTGCGGAACGGCTTCGTACAACGGCATGACCACGCGGCACCCGACCAGCCGGGTACGCAGGGCGCGCGGTAAAGAACCGGCAACATCGGCCAGTCCGCCGGAAGCGGCAAACGGACGTGCCTCACTGGTCGCATACAAAACTTTCATAGTGTCCTCCTATTTTCACCGGGGATTTTCGCGTCGATCATACCATGGTGTTTTTGCGAATTGTAACCGGATATTCATCGCACCCCTTTAACGTGCGGCCGTCACGAACACAGACGTATTTATCGGTGACAACGTAATCTAGATCGCTGTTGGCACCAATCAGACTCCCCTGCATCAAAATACAGTTACGCACCTTGGCATCCTTGGCCACATGAACGTCGCGGAACAGAATGGAATTCTCCACCGAGCCGTCGATCTGACACCCGTCGGCAATCAACGAGCCGGACACGGCGGCGTGAAGCCGGTACAAAGCCGGTGCGCAATCACGCACCTTGGTGTAAATGGGGCGTTCGCTCACGAACAGCTTTTCGCGCACTTCGGCATCCAGCAGGGCGTAATTAGCCCGGAAATAGCTTTCCAGCGAGGAGATGACCATGGTGTATTCCGGCACCACGTAGGCAAACAGCCGCCGATCCGAGACGTGACGTTGCAGAACGTCCCACTCGAAGCTCTGTTGATTGCGGCTGACAGCGGTATCAATAATCTGCAGCAGCAACTGACGGGACAGAATGTACAGACCCAAGCCGTAAACGACCGGGCCGTCGCTATGATCGGTAATAATCATATCGGTAATCCGGCCGGTTTCATCGGTGGTGACAACCGGAGACGCAATATTCTTCGGAAGCGTACCGGAGAGACACGCTACCGTGACGTCGGCTCCGCTGTCCACGTGCGCCTGAATCAGATTGCCGTAATCGATGTTGCCGACGAAGTGACAGTCGGACAAAATCACGTAGTCTTCCCTGGAGTTCCGCAAAAAGGGCACAACGCTGGCCAGCGAGGTGATCCGGCCGCCGTAGCGTTCCTCCCCACCGCCGAACGGCGGCAGGAAATACAGGCCCTCCGACTTACGGGAAAGGTTCCATGCTTTACCGGAACCCAAATGATCCATCAAAGACTGATAATTACTTTTGGTCACAACGCCGACCTTGGAAACGCCGGCATTGACCAAATTGGAAAGCGCAAAGTCGATTAACCGATACCGTCCGCCGAACGGGACGGAGCCGATGGCACGAACCGCCGTAAATTCCGGCAGCGTTTCATCGTGCATGTTGGAAAACAACAAACCGAGTGCCGTGTTGTAACGCATCTTACGCTTCCTCCTTTACTACGGGACTGTCGATCATGGCTTTGGCGGGAACATGGCAACCGTCCCCCACGGAAATACCGGCGGCCACCACGGCAACGCCCCAATTTTCCAGCTCGTCCACTTCCTCCGGAAGCTCGCCGACCACGGCTCCCTCACCGATCACGGCGTTTTCCGCAATGATGGCGTATTGCACCACGGCATCCTTCTTCACGACGACTCCCGGCATCACGATGGAGTCGCGTACCACGGCGCCCTCTTCCACGGTGACGCCGGCAAAAATCAGAGAAGATTCCAGCGAGCCGTGAACGTTACAGCCTTCGGTAATCATGCTGTTTTGCACCTTAGCGGTCTCACCGATATAATGCGGCGGCAGGCCGGGTGTTCGGGAATAAATGCGCCACGTGTCGTCGGACAAATCCAGCGGCACCTTGGGGTTCAGCAAATCCATGTTGGCTTCCCACAAGCTGTCGATCGTTCCGACGTCCTTCCAATATCCCTCAAAACGATAGGCAAACATCCGCTCGCCGGCATTCAGCATGGCGGGAAGCACGTTTTTTCCAAAATCGTTTTGTGAGGTGGGGTCTTCCTCGTCGGCCTCCAGATATTTCTTCAGCTTTTTCCAGTTGAACACGTAAATACCCATGGAAGCCAGATTGCTTTTCGGGACGGCCGGCTTTTCGTCAAATTCGTAAATCGAACCGTCCGGATTGGTATTCAGAATACCGAAGCGGCTGGCTTCGGACATTTCCACCTCGATGACGGCGATCGTACAATCCGCTTCGTTCTTTTTGTGCTCGGCAATCATTTTGGCATAATCCATCTTATAAATATGGTCGCCGGACAGCACCAGCACGTATTCGGGATCGTACCGCTCGATAAAGACCATGTTTTGATAGATGGCGTTCGCCGTGCCCTTGTACCAGTCGGCGCCCTTATTGCGCTGATACGGCGGCAACAGGTGCACACCGGCATCCATGCGATCCAAATCCCACGGCTGGCCGGAGCCGATATAATCGCTCAATTCCAGCGGCTGATATTGTGTTAAAACGCCCACGGTCTCGATACCCGAATTGACGCAGTTGGAGAGGGGAAAATCGATGATACGATACTTGCCCCCGTAGGGAACCGCCGGCTTGGCAACCGCTTTGGTCAAAGCGTACAGCCGACTCCCCTGTCCTCCTGCCAACAGCATGGCAACACATTCTTGCTTACGAAACATTGTGCGAAGCCTCCTTTTGGATGATCATTTGTTTGCGACAACCGCCGCCCCTCTGTGCTCCGCCCGAAGCCGGTAGCTTGTCCGCCCACCGCCGTGCAAAGCACCGACAGCACCTTTGCGATGCCGATTGTGTCCCGTTGAACATACTATGTCCGCCGCGTGCATTTTATGACGGCAACCCGCCGAAAACACCACCGCCCGGCCACCTAGTAATGCGCGGCACAATGAAACGTAAAATCTCTCACCCATATTTTAACAATTTTGCAGGCACCCGTCAAGAGATTTATATAATTTATTCCAACATTTTTTTAATAAACATTTTTGTTTTTGTTAAATATACACAGTTATCAGCCGCGTTTTTTGGTAATGCTGAAAAGCAGAGCATCCGTCGCCGCCGAGATCGCGGTGACGGATGCTCTTTACGTGGTACGCTGTGACAAGTCCATTCCCAAGCCGAAGCTGATTTGCAAGGCCTGATCGATGCGGTTCATGGAAAACTCATTCAGGCGCCCCATGTGTTCCTTTAATCTCCGTTTATCGATGGTGCGAATCTGTTCCAAAAGCACTACCGAATCCCGGCTTAATCCACTGTCCGCGGAATTCACCGGAATATGAGTCGGCAACCGCGCCTTATCCTTTTGGCTGGTAATCGCGGCGGCAATCACCGTGGGACTGAAGCGATTACCGACGTCATTTTGGACGATCAGCACCGGCCGCACGCCGCCCTGCTCCGAGCCGACGACCGGGCTGAGATCGGCATAGTAAATATCACCGCGACGAACACTTTGCATACCGTTCCTTTTCCCCTTTGCTTATGTGTAAAAGTAGCACTCAAAACCGTGCAACCGTAGTATGCCCCGAAAAGCACGGCATCAATCCCCGTGATCCGTTTTTGAGTCCACACTACCATTCTATGCTCGTCCGATGCACTTGTCATAAAAAACGACCTCCCGATATACCTTACTATCGGGAGGTCGTAGCCATGACGTATTCTATTTATGAGCAATGTGAGCGCAGTATCGAACAGGCGGTAAAAACGCTGGAGCTTCTGCGCCGGCGACAACGATTGTCCGACGAAAATCAACGACCGATCCATCGCCGCCGACAAACGGCGGCCATCGCGATGCAAGCCACTTTTTCCGAGCTTCAAGACGCCTTTATCACGCCGATCGACCGCGAAGACCTGTGGCTCCTGCGCCAGCTTGCCGAGGCGGTAACACGCGCTGCCGAGGACGTTGTACTCGGTCTGATTCGTTCCCGCAGACAAGCTTCAGAGGATGCCGACCTTCCGTTCCTCACCGCGGTCATCACCGAATGTCAGCTTTTAAGTCTGGCGTTTGCTTCGTTTTCCGCCTATCCACGGTCCGACGCTCTCCTACGCCGCCTACAAGCTCTGGAGCAACGTCATCTGCAAAACGAAGAACTGGACTGCACGACCAATGCGTTGATCGAAGTATCCAACGCCTGCTTTGCCGCCGCCAATGGTATCCGCTACGTCGCTTTACGCGCCACGTGACGTTCGTCACAAAAGTGGTGACAAAAATCGACCGCAGTCCGAAAGACTGCGGTCGATGGATAACGATAGTCTATGAGTTGAAGCTTGCGAAGCCGACTTATTCGTCGCAATCGTCACAGCAACCGCAATCGCAGTCGTCGCACTCTTCGATGTCGAACTCCAAATGCTCGCCGCACAGCGGACAGTCTACGCCGCCGTCGAGAAGCGTATCCTCGTCAACGGAGAATTCGCCCTCGCAATGCGGGCAAGTCACGTCGTAAAATTCGTCGTCGCAGCAACCGCAATCGCAGTCGTCGTCGCACTCATCGTAGTCGTCGTAATAATCGGTTTCCAGCGTATCCAGGTCCTCGTCGATGGTATCGACCTGCTCGCCCATTTCCTGAACGGTCGCTTCCAAATCCTCCAGGCTCAAAGCGGCATCGGACAGAACGTCCATGATCGCCTTCAAAATCTTGCCTTCCTTGCTTGCCTCGTCAATCTCCATGCCTTCGATCAGGCCCTTGAGATAGGCAACCTTTTCCGTAATCGTCATGATATTTCCTCCTTCATCTGACAGTAATATAACGGTGGAGCCGAAGTGCTTACGCACGCTCCATGTATTCGCCGGTACGGGTATCGACGCGGATCATTTCGCCTTCATCGATAAACAACGGTACGCGGATTTCCGCGCCGGTCTCCAGCGTAGCGGGCTTGGTGGCGTTGGTGGCCGTATCGCCCTTGAAGCCGGGATCGGTCTGAGTAACCTGCAATTCAACGAAGTTCGGCGGTTCTACGCCGAAAACGTTGCCCTTGTAGGACAAAACGCGGCAGATCATGTTTTCCTTCACGAACTTGAAGTTGTCGGACAAGGTATCCTTACCGATCGGAACCAGCTCGTAGGTTTCCTGATCCATGAAGTAATAGAGGTCGCCGTCGTTATAGGAATACTCCATTTCCTTTCTTTCGACGTACGCCGTCGGGTACTTATCGTTGGGGTTGAACGTGCGCTCCACCACCGTACCGGCAATCACGTTGCGGATTTTGGTGCGGACGAACGCGGCGCCCTTGCCGGGCTTGACGTGCTGAAATTCTACGATTTGATAGACGTTACCATCCATTTCAAAGGTAACGCCGTTTCTGAAATCACCTGCTGATACCATTTTGCAATCCTCCGTTTACTGTTGCTGTTCTTATTCTACCTCATATTGGCCGCATTTGCAAGTAGAATTTCACAGAAATCGCAAAACAGGCGGTATTTTTTACCGCCTGCTTGCCGGAATTATTCCTCTTCCACTTTATTTTCTTCAATCACCTTTTGCGCAACCGCCGCCGGAGCCTCCTCATACCGGGCAAATTCCAGCGTAAAATATCCGCGTCCCTGCGTGGTCGAGCGCAGCATGCTGGAGTAATCGCTCATTTCCGCCATGGGAACCTCGGCGGTGATGCCGGTCATGCCGGGGTCAGCCGCCGGCTCCATACCGATCACACGACCGCGACGCTTGGTAACGTCGCCCATCACGTCGCCGGTGTTATCGTTCGGCACGAAGGCGTTCAGCAATCCGATCGGCTCCAGCAACACCGGAGATGCCTGAGCGATACCGGCCTTATACGCCAACGAAGCCGCCGTCTTAAACGCCATTTCGGACGAATCGACGGGATGATAAGAGCCGTCCACCAAGGTGGCCTTTACGCCGACCAGCGGAAAACCTGCCAGCACGCCGTGCTGGGCGCTGTCACGCAAGCCTTTTTCCACGGCGGGGAAATAGTTTTTCGGCACGGAACCGCCGAACACGGTCTCCGCAAAGACCAGCTCTTCGCTGTCGCACGGCTCGAATTCAACCCAAACGTCACCGAACTGGCCGTGACCGCCCGACTGCTTCTTATGGCGGCCCTGCACCTTGACCTTGCCGCGAATCGTTTCGCGGTAGGCGACCTTCGGGCTTTGCAAAACAACGTCGACGCCGAACTTGCTCTTTAATTTGGAGACGACTACCTCCAAATGCTGTTCGCCTAAGCCGGAAAGGACCTGTTCCTTGGTTTCGGCGTTGAGTGTCAAGGAAATCGTGGGGTCCTCTTCGCGCAAGCGGTTTAAGCCGGAAACGATTTTTTCCTCGTCGCCCTTGTTTTTGGCGTAAACCGCCATGGACAGCGACGGTGCTTCGTACGTTACGCCGGGCAACACCACGGGGCGTGCCGGGGAACACAACGTATCACCGGTGTTGGCAGAGGCCAGCTTGGCAACGGCACCGATATCGCCGGCCGGTACGCAGGCGACCTCCTCCTGCTTCTTGCCGCGCACCATAAACAACTTTCCGAGCTTTTCGGAAGCCCCGGTACGCATATTCATCAACAGAGAATCCGGCGTAATAACGCCGCTGATCACCTTAAAATACACCAGCTTACCGACGAAGGGGTCTACCACGGTTTTGAACACGGTGGCAACCGTCTGCGCCTGTTCGTTGACCTTCAGCTCCACGGGATCACCGTTGGCATCGACACCAATCTCACCGGCGACGGTTTCCGCCCACGGTGCCAGCCAAATCAAGCCGTTCAACAGTTGATCGACGCCGGCCATGGTTTGCGAAGCACCGCAATACACAGGCAGAATTTCACCGCGGCGAACACCGGTTGCCAAGCCGAGGATCAATTCGTCCGGCGTAAAATCGATGCCGGAGAAATACTTTTCCATCAGTTCCTCGCTGGTTTCGGCAACCGCTTCGCAAATGGCGGTACGCAAGCCCTCCAAGCGGTGCCCCATATCGGGAATGGGACATTCGGTCGCCTTGCCGTCGCAATACGTGTATGCCTTATACTCCAGCAGGTTGACGTAGCACTGTACCTTGTGATCCACTACGTACGGCACCACGATCGGGCACACTGCCGGACCGAACACCGTTTTCAGCTCCTCAAAAACGCGGTAAAAATCGGCGTGCTCGCTGTCCAGCTTGTTGACGAACAGCAGTTGGGCGATGCCCTTTTTCTTGGCGGCGGCGCGTGCTTTTTGGGCACCGACCGTTACGCCGCTCTTACCCGATATGACGATCACGGCACTGCCCGCCGCGCGGATTCCTTCGCTCATGCCGCCGGAAAAATCGAACGAGCCGGGCGTATCCAGCAGGTTGAGCTTGGTATCCTTCCACTCCACGGGAAGCAGGGACAACGACACCGATGCGCCACGCTTGATTTCTTCCGGATCATAGTCGCACACGGTGTTACCATCGGCAACCTTGCCCAACCGATCGGTCAGTCCGGTAAGATAGGCGGCGGCTTCCGCCAACGACGTTTTACCCGTGCCGGCATGGCCGACAAGCGCGACGTTACGAATGTGCTTGGCATTGTACTGTTTCACAAAGGACTCCCCTTTCCGGCGCCGTCATCGACCGCTACCGTTCCGATTTTGAAAAATATGCACAAATTCTTTTAAGTGCAAGATTGTTCTTTGTCCATTATAACCTATGCGTTTGGAAATTTCAACTATAAATCGCAGAGAAAATAAAAAAATTACCCTCTGCACAAAAACAGAAGGTAATTTTTGTGAAACTATACGGAAAATCAGGCGAATAGGCGTCCGAGCACGGCAGAAACCAACGCGGAAGCCACCAAAAAGCCCATCGTGGACAATGCCGGATACAACGCCGCTCCCGAAAATGCAGCAACAGCCGCCAATGTCAACCCCAACACGGCAACCACCGCTTGCAAAATGCCGAAGAATCGGATGCCGGAATACAAACGGCGGCACCGCGACAACGCTGTCAACATTCCCAAGGAGCCCTTGCGCGAAACGACCTGTGCCGGTTCGGCAGGCGTGACACCACTGACCAACGTCTCAAAGGAGCGGCCGGCAGGCGCGTTTAACAGCTCGACATAAAAACCGTTCAGACCAAATACCGAAGTGACCAGTTCCTCGGTCACGTTTTGATCGCAGGTACGAATCAGCAGGGTAACGTGTTGTTTGGTCAGAGAGCGCAACACGCGGCTGACCTGCGGATCGGGCAGATAGCTGACCACAAACATGGCGGACAGCTCGCCTGCGATGGACAAATAGACCAGTTGGCGACCGTTTTTGGCATAACGCTCCTCGTAGTCGCGCGACGGAATATCAATGCCGTGGTTATCCAGCAAGCGTCGATTGCCAATCAGGATGCGCCGACCGCTAATCCAGCCGGACAGGCCCATATCCTGCTCGTACACCAGCGTATCGACCTCGTGCAGCATATCCAGCTTGCCGAGGATCATCCGACGGAAAATACCCGCCAGCGGCCCACCGGCACGAATGGAGACCGAGGCCGCATCCAGAATCGCTTCGTCGATCCGCGTGCCGGAAAACGTTTTGATACCGTGCAACTGAACACAATGCTCCGGGAACAGCTCGGTAGAATCCAGTGCCACTGCGTGCATGTTACCGAAGCTTTCCACGGCACGATACCCGGCAATCGCCGTCCCCTGCTCGCGCGATTTGCGGCTGACGACGGACAGCGACGCATACAGCGTAATCAGCAACGGAACGGGCGTTGCCATCATCAGCATACCGCAAAACACGGAAAACGCCATTTGCCCGGAGGTCAAGCCGTTGAGAATCAGATAAACGATCGACGCCACGAACGAGACACCGACGGCCACGGGGAAATACCAGCGCAGGAACGCGGAGGCCGGATCATGCGTGCGAGAATCGGCAATATAGTTTTCCGCCTGCTCCGTGCGGCGGAAATACGCCACGCGCGGAACGCCGATGGCAACCGCCGGACGGCCAATCTCTTCGGCAAGTGCGTCGTTATCAATACGCTTTGCCGCCAGCTTTTCGCCGGAGGCGATCATCAAATTCAAATCGTTGCCGGCCCGATTGATCTCTAAACGGTGAGTCAACTGCAAGGCAAGCAGGCTTAATCCGGCAACGCCGGTTAAGATCGGTGCGGTACCGTCGGACACGCCGGTGGTGTTCAGCGCCTGCAACAAAGTGTGAAGTACCGTCAGGCAGGAAAGAATGGCCACCGTTCCCTCCGTCGTGATCTGACGACGGCGAAACAGAGAAGCAAACCCGTTTTTGATCTGCGTGCCGCAAGCAAGCATCAGGATCACAAACAGCACGGTTTGCAAAACCAAATACGAAGTCGGCTCCATGGCCAAGGTAGGTTCGGAAGCAGACAGCCATGCGATAAAGAACAAGATCAACTCGACGATCAGGCTAATCAGCAGGGTGATACCGGAACGACGGTGCTGTGCCAATAATTGCTGACGCACCTCAACCAGCGGAACGGCTTCCCAGGTTTCCTGCTCCGGCTCCTCGCTTTCGTCCGTTTCTTCCGGCACGGATTCGGCCGCGGCCGCTTCCGCTTGCTTGGCTTCCCGTTGCTCCAGCTCACGCTCGTGCTGTTCACGGCGATGCGAAAATTCCTGAATTTTTTCCTGGCGAACGCGGTTCAGCGTTTCTTCGGGGCTGGGCTCCGGTTCCACCTGAGCGGATTCATCGGAAAAGCCGTCCAGCATCAGCTGCGTAGCTTCTTCGGTCGCCAAATGGCTACCTCCCTCGTCGGCCAAGTCGATCACCTGCGTTTTTTCCAGCGGACGGTCGTGCAGAAGGATTTCCTGCGTATCGTCCGGCACCGGCTCCATTTCCTCCGGTGCAACGACCACGGTGTCGTCGTCCGACGCCGGTTCTTCCTCCAACAGCGGCGCGGCGTGGGTGCGCTTTTTACCGAACCAGCCGAACAGCCCCCGCTTTTTCTTGTCCGCGACCGATTCTTCCGCTTCGTACGACGAAAAAATCAGGTTGTCCGTTCCGACCGGTTTATCCGACAGGGACGGAAATTCCGTCGTGGTGGACTGCTCGTTCTCCGGCAGAGCGGAAGCCACGTGCCGAGCGATATATTCGGTTTGTAAAACGTCGTTCTTTTTCATACGTATCGCCCCTCAAATATGCTTTAATCCCAAACGCTGTCGCGTGACTTCGTACACCATGATACCGCAAGCCACCGACGCGTTCAGCGAATTGATATTACCGCGCATGGGGAAAGACAAAATGCCGTCGCACTGCTCGCGAACCAGTCGGCTGATACCGTGTCCCTCCGAGCCGACCACGATCGCCACGGCACCGGTTAAATCGGTTTGACACCACGGTGAGCCGTCCATATCCAGACCGTAGACCCACACGCCGCGTTCCTTTAAGCGACGAAGCGTTTCGGTGAGATTGGCGACCCGCACGACGGGTACGTATTCCACGGCACCTGCCGAGGTTTTCGCCACCGTGGAGTTGAGCCCGACCGAGCGCCGCTTGGGGATCACGATGCCGTGACAACCGGCGGCTTCCGCACTGCGAATAACGGCACCGAGATTGTGGGCATCCTCCAGCCCGTCGCACACCAAAATAAACGGCGGTTCACCGGACTGCTCGGCCCGTTTGAAAATATCGTCCAGCGTAGCGTATTCCTTACAGGCGGCAAAGGCAACCACCCCCTGGTGATTGTTTCCGCCAACCGTGGCCAGCTTGCGGGAATCGACGTCTTTCACCGGAATGCCGGCCTCCCGGCATTTGGCACAAATGGCATGGAGGCTACCCGTGCGTTCTCCCTTGGCGATCCACACACTGTCCAATGCACGACCGGAACGCAACGCTTCCATGACGGCGTTACGTCCGACAATGCGATCCTCCGCCTCCGTTACCGGTTGCTGCATACACCAAAACCTCACATTATCCCTTATAATGCTTCAGTATATCACAGAATATCGAAAAAGGGAAGCCCCGATTTTTCATTGTGAAGAAAAAACCTTTACTTTTTTTGAAAATTGTGGCATACTCAATCCAAAGGAGTGTGCACTATGAAGATTGCCATCATTACCGGAGCCTCCTCCGGGCTGGGAAAGGAATACGTCCGTCAAACCGTGGAACAGTTGCCACAGGTCGAAGAAATTTGGTTGGTCGCCCGCCGCACAGAGCGCTTGCAGGCCATTGCCAACGACCATCCGCAACGCACCTTTCGACTGCTTTCGCTGGATTTGTGCAACGGCGACGATCTGCAGCGCTACCGCCAGGCTCTCGACGGCAGCGGTGCGGAGGTCACGTTGCTTGTCAACAACGCCGGCTTCGGCAAGTTGGGGGACTTCGACGCTCTTCCCACGGACAACCAGCTTGCCATGATCGATTTGAACTGCCGTGCTTTGACGGCGATCACCTCGCTTACCCTGCCGCACATAACCGCCGGAAGCGGCATCCTCAACGTCAGCTCGATCGCCTCGTTTGTTCCCACGCCGCGCATGGCTGTGTATTGCTCGACCAAGGCCTACGTCAGCAGCTTTTCCAAAGCCCTGCGCGCCGAGCTTCGCTCGCGCAAAATCAACGTGCTAGCCGTCTGCCCCGGCCCGATGGCGACCGAGTTTTTGGAGGTGGCCGATCTCGTAGGAAAATCCAAGCCCTTTCAAACGCTCCCCTACTGCCAACCGCAGGAGGTCGCGCGCGTTTCATTGGTGCGCCTGCTACGTGGAAAAAGCTGGTACACCAACCGTTTTCTGTACAAATTCTATCGCGTATTGTCCAAGCTGGTCCCCCACCGTTGGCTGATGAAATTTACTGTTTGCTGACAAACTGACAAAAAGGCTGTGACTACTGTCACAGCCTTTTTGGTTGCCCTTCTTGCCGCGCCGAACATTCGGTTTCCGAGGGCAGGTGCCTATTCGTTGGTGTCGTTCTCGACAAATACCGCTTCGCCGCGAATGAGCAACAACGGGTTCACGTACTTTCCGTTTGCCGAAATTTCCAAATGAACGTGCGATGCCGTCAGCGATTCGGCCGGAATTTCCGACACCGTTCCGATCACATCGCCCGCCTGAACCGTTTGCCCCTGCGTCAGATTTTTGGCATCCACACCGCAGGTACGCGATACCACCTTGCCGCCGTGATCGATCTCGATCACCGTGCCCCACAACAAATTCCGGTAAATACCGGTCACGGTACCGCCGGCGGTCGCCTTCACCTGCGTTCCGGCTTTCGCCTCAAAGTCCACGCCGTTATGCGTGCCCCACTCCGACAGAGTTTCGGAATAAATCAGCTCGTCACTGAACGGCAACAGCACCCGGTTGGTGGCCGGAAACACAAACCACGTCTCCGCTTGCGTCGTGGTCGTCGACACGGCGGACGTCACCGTCGTTCGAGTCGTGGTGCGATCGTCCTTCACGTCGGTCGCCTTGACCACCACCTGCTGTATGCCGGTGGTAGTCGCGGTTGTGCGCGCTGCCGTGCCCGTCGTACCGGTTTGCGGCGTTGCCTTGGACAAGCCGCTGACAAAGCCGGAAACCGCCACGCCACACACAGCGACCAGGCACACCGCCAAAGCGATATAAAAGCCTTTTCCGTTTTTCTTTTCGGATGGTGTATCTTCGGTAAATTTTGCGTCGTTTTTCAATTGCAATACCTCCCGTCGCCTCGTCACTAGTATGGACGCGACCGAAGGATTTATGCAGCGAAAGTTTCATTTGGGCCAATTTATTTCAAAAAGTGAGAACGGCGTTGATATTTGACTTACGATGCGTTATACTGATACTGGCTAAATTTTGGCAGGATGATAGGAAAGGAAGGAATCATCATTATGCGAAAGACGAAAATCGTTTGCACACTCGGCCCCTCGACCGAGGATAAAGAAACGATCCGCGAAATGATCCGTTGCGGCATGAACGTGGCTCGACTGAATTTTTCCCACAGCACCTATGAAGACCATGCGCGCCGTATCCAGATTATTCGTGAACTGCGCCAAGAAATGGAAACGCCGATCGCGCTGTTGCTGGACACCAAAGGGCCGGAAATCCGCTTGCGCGATTTTGAAGGCGGCAAGGTGACTATTAAAAAGGATCATCGCTTCACCTTGACCACGCGGGACGTTTTGGGTTCTGCCGAGCTGGCTTCGGTCACGTATGCCAAGCTGCCGCAGGAGCTGACGGTCGGTGACTCCATTTTGATCGACGATGGCAAGCTGCACCTGAAGGTGGAGGAAATCGAAGACACGGAAATTCACTGCCGCGTGATCCACGGCGGCGTGGTGAGCAACCACAAATCCATCAACGTGCCCCACGTCAGCCTGTCCATCCCCTATTTGAGCGAGCAGGACAAGGCCGATCTGCTGTTCGGCATTGAACAGGACGTGGATTTTATCGCCGCCTCTTTCACGCGCAGCAAGGCGGATATTTTGGCGTTGCGTAAATTTTTGAATTACCACGGTGGTCACGATATTCGCATTATCGCCAAAATTGAAAACATCGAAGGCGTAGACAATTTTGATGAAATTCTCGCCAATTCCGACGGCATCATGGTGGCACGCGGTGACATGGGCGTTGAAATCGAATACGAACGTCTGCCCGGTCTGCAAAAGCAGTTTATCCGCCGTTGCTATCAATCCGGCAAAATGGTCATCACAGCCACGCAGATGCTGGAATCCATGATGAACAGTCCCACCCCCACCCGTGCCGAAATCACCGACGTGGCAAACGCCGTGTTCGACGGCACCTCGGCGATCATGTTGTCGGGCGAAACGGCGGCCGGTCAGTATCCGATCGAAGCGGTGCAGGTCATGGCCAAAATCGCGGAACAGGCTGAAGAAGACGCGCTCATGCTCGGAAGCTACGAAGGCTTCCGCTACGATATGGACACCGACGTTACCAACGCCATGTGCGACGCCGCCTGTACGACGGCGCGCGACATTAAAGCCAAGGCGATCATTGCGTTGACAAAGTACGGACAAACCGCACGCCGGATGTCGAAATTCCGTCCCTCGATGGCCATTGTCGCCGCAACGCCCGTGGAAAAGGCGTACCACCAGTTGGCACTTTCCTGGGGCGTTTACCCGGTCATGGCGCGGTATCAGAGCACTTCGGACGAGCTGTTACAGCACGCCATTGACTGTGCGCGGCAAATCGATGCCGTGGAACCGGGCGACCGTGTGGTCATTGTTGCCGGCGTACCGTTGGCGACCAGCGGCAACACCAATCTGCTCAAGGTGGAGATCGTGGGTGATCGTCACTAATTCTTCTCGATGAACGTGCAAAAAGCTCCGGCAGGAATCCTGCCGGAGCTTTTTGCGTTTCTGTCTTATTCCGCTTTTTCCGGTTCGTTGCCGGCAAACAGGGAGCTGTTGGTGTAGGCCGGAATTTCCCGTCCCTCCATGGCGGCCAGGAATTGCTCGCCATCCATTTTTTCGTGATCGATCAAATACTGTGCGATCACGTCCAGCTGTTCGCGATGGCTTTCCAGCTTTTGCGTGGTGCGCGCATAGGCATTGGTGATGATGGCGTTGATCTCGCTGTCGATAGCGGCGGCGATCTCTTCTGAATAATTACGCGTGTGCCCGAAGTCGCGGCCGAGGAACACCTCGTTGGATTCGGAAGCACCGAACACCACCGGGCCGAGCTTTCCACTCATGCCGTATTTCGTCACCATATTTCGTGCCGTTTCGGTAGAGCGCTCCAGGTCGTTGGAGGCACCGGTGGAAATATCACCGACAACCAGTTCTTCGGCCACACGGCCGCCCAACAGCACTTCGATATCCTCCAGCATCCGATTTTTGGTTAAATGCTCATGATCGCGCTCCGGAAGGTTCATGGTGAATCCGGCGGCCATGCCGCGCGGAATGACCGAGATTTGATGCACCGGGTCCTGCGTCGGGCAGAAATAGGACACGATGGCGTGACCGGCTTCGTGGTACGCCGTGATGCGCTTATCCTTTTCCGAAATGACGTGGCTGCGCTTTTCGGTACCCACCACGATTTTTAAGGTAGCTTCTTCAATTTCATGCATCGTGACGGCGTGCAGGCCACGACGCGCCGCTAGCAACGCCGATTCGTTCAACAGGTTTTCCAGATCGGCACCGGTGAAGCCCACCGTTGATTTGGCAATGACGGCCAAATCGACGTCGGGAGCCAGCGGCTTTCCGCGAGCATGCACACGCAAGATCGCTTCGCGGCCCTTCATATCCGGGTAATTCACCACGACTTGACGGTCGAAACGACCGGGACGCATCAGCGCCGGGTCCAAAATGTCGGGGCGGTTCGTTGCCGCCATCATGATCACGCCTTCGTTGGCGGCAAAGCCGTCCATTTCCACCAGCAACTGGTTCAGCGTTTGCTCACGCTCGTCGTGACCGCCGCCCAGACCGGCACCGCGCTGACGACCGACGGCGTCGATCTCATCGATGAAGATGATGCAGGGATTATTCTTCTTAGCCTGCTCAAACAGGTCGCGCACGCGGGAAGCGCCGACACCGACGTACATTTCCACAAAGTCGGAGCCGGAAATGGAAAAGAAGTGCACACCGGCTTCACCGGCAACGGCGCGAGCCAACAGAGTTTTACCGGTACCGGGAGGGCCGACGAGCAACACGCCCTTCGGTACCCGCGCCCCCAACTCCTTAAACCGCTTGGGCGAACGCAGAAATTCCACGATTTCCTGTAGTTCTTCCTTTTCTTCGTCGGCACCGGCGACGTCGTCAAACGTGGTGCGGCGACTTTCGTCATTCGGCTGTTTGATATGTGCCTTGCCGAAGCCCATCATTTTGCCGCCATCCATATTGCCGAGCGATCGGCGCATCATGATCCACATGACAACGAATAGCGCGATCATGAGCAACGACGGGATCATACTGACAATCCACGAGGACATCTGCGAAGCGGGAATGGTGTCGTACCGCACCGCGTCCTTGTAATCGTCGATATCGTCCAAAAACAGGCTAACGTTCGGCACGGAATAGGTAATCGTATCGGCATCGGTGATTTTTCCGTCGCCGTTGACGTCCGTGCGGTATGCCTGCTTTAAGAGAATATTGACCTCTCCGCTTCCGAGATTCAGATCAAAGTATTCCACCTGACCCTTGCGGAAATAATCCACGTAGTCGGAATACACCTTATCCTTGCTTGTCCGTGTTCCCGACGTGAACATCCAGAAAATTACGATGATAACCAACGGTATTCCGATGATCAGCCCCAGCTTACGCAGGGTTTTTCCAAAATTGTTGTTGCGAGACTCCACTGTGATCTCATGCCTCCCCGTGTGTATAGATTTCCGGCTTCAGTACGCCGATATACGGTACGTTGCGATACTTTTCCGCATAGTCCAGGCCGTAGCCGACAATAAAGGCATCCGGCACCGAGGCACCGACGTAATCGGCATGAATATCCACTCGGCGGCGCTCCGGCTTATCCAAGAACGTGCACAGCCGCACGCTGGCCGGATTGCGCGCCGACAGCGTTTTCAGCAAGAAGGATAGCGTTACGCCGGAATCGAGAATATCCTCGACTACCAGCAAATCCTTTCCCTCCAGCGAGCCGTCCAAATCCTTCAAAATCCGCACCTCACCGGAGGTGACGGTGCTGTTGCCGTAGCTGGACACCGACAGGAAGTCGATGGAGCACGGCACGGTGATGGCACGCATCAGGTCTGCCATGAAAATCAGCGAGCCCTTCAGCACGCTGACCAGCACCAGATTTTTTCCTTCGTAATCCCGGCTGATCTGCTGCCCCATTTTTTGAACGATCTCGGCAATCTGTTCTTCGGTGAACAGTACCTTTTCTACGTCATCGTACATCGAAGCCATTGTTTTTACCCTCCGTTTTTTCCATCCATAACACGTTTGTCGTCGTTTCGGTAATGCGGACGCGCTCATCGCACCCAAAGCCTACTACGGAAACGATCCCGTCGGCATCGCACAAAACCGGAATAGCATCCCGCTCTGCCGGCGGAACGGCCGCTTCGTTCAACAGCTTTTTCAAGCTTTTTCCGCAACCGCGCCCACAAGGGTGGAACGCATCGCCCGGCTCACGCTGACGAACGTACAAACTACCATTTATCTTATCATAATCCAACGCATTTGCAAACACAAATTTTGAAATATTCAGTTTTTGTTCATATTCCCGACGGGACAGGCGGTGCAAGCACCAATGATCCTCCCCCACCGACCACGTCGCTTCCGGGCCGGACAGTTCGAACCGAAACGGCGGCAGTGCCGCCGACGGCACCGACAGACACACCGTATCCCCACGAATCGTCAACTGTCGAGCACCGGAGACCGTCACGGCACCGCCCCGCTCCAACAGACGAAGGGCACGGCGAATTTGCACCTCACTGCCGCGCTGATCGCCGCGTTCGCCCAGCAGCAGCCGCAACGCCGTCGCCTGTACGGCAGCTTCCGCATGGCACAGAACGGATCGGCTATACGTATCGGCACTACGGCGTGCCTCGTTCAGCAACGCCTGTGCCCGTTCGGTAACGTCGGCATCCCATTCGGCGGCGCGCCGGATCGTGCGGGCGATCGCCGTTTCGACCTGCGGATTGATAGCTTTCAACTCCGGTACGATCCGATGACGAACACGGTTGCGTGCGTAAGTCGGATCGGCGTTGGTGCTGTCGGTCATATAGGATAACCCGTTTTTCAAGCAATAAGCCTCGATCTCGGCACGCGTGCAATCAATCAAAGGGCGAACCACGCGACCACGCACCGGCGGAATTCCCGCCAAGCCGTGCAAGCCACTGCCGCGGCACAGGTGCAACAACACCGTTTCCACGTTATCGCTGGCCGTGTGTGCCGTAGCGATCCGGGACGACGGCCAGGCATCCGCCGCCTGCTCCAGCAGGCGATAGCGGACGATCCGACCGGCTTCTTCGGTGCCGCAATGCTGCTCGACCGCCAGCGCCGCCACGTCACAGCCATGCACCGTCAGCGGAACCTGCCACTGCTCGCACAACCGCTCGACAAAGCGTTGATCGCGCAGAGCCTCCTCGCCGCGCAAGCCGTGGTTGACGTGGACCGCCGTGACCGCAGACAGCGAAAGCTCCTCCCGCAAGGACAGCAACAGATGCAACAGCGCCACGGAATCGGCACCGCCGGAAAGCCCCACGACCACAGCGGTGCCGGGAGGCAACATCTGCTCACGCCGAATTGCGGCAAGAGCCTTCATCGACAATTCCATACCCATCATCCCTCGTTTTGGTGCAACTCCAACGAAGTAAACTGGGTGAATTCGCCCTGGAACGCCAGCTTCACCGTACCCAGCTCACCGTGGCGATTCTTGGCAACGATCACTTCGGATGTGCCCACCTCGACCGACGAAGGGTCTTCTTTCTCGTTTTTATAGTACTCATCACGGTACAGGAACAACACCTGATCGGCATCCTGCTCGATAGAGCCGGATTCACGAAGATCCGCCAGCGCCGGGCGGTGATTGGTCTGCTTTTCCGTGGTACGCGCCAACTGAGCGCACACCATAACGGGAACGTTCAGCTCCTTGGCCATAATCTTCAGGCTACGGGTAATATCCGAAACCTCCTGTACGCGGTTGTCGGTGCGCTTGGCGGAATGCATCAACTGCAAATAGTCGATGATCACGAAGCCGACGTCCTTCAAGCGGCGCAGACGCGCCTTCATTTCCGGCACGGTGATGCTGGCGGTTTCGTCCAAAAAGATGGGCGCTTTGCACAGCAAGCCGGAAGCGTACGCCATCCGGCTCCATTCATCGGGAGTCAGGTTACCGGTACGCAGTTTTTTGGAGGAAACGCGCGCTTCGGCAGACAAAAAGCGGTTGACCATCTGCTCGCGCGACATTTCCAGGTTGAACACCGCGACACGGCGATTTTGCTGAACCGCCACGTTGCGTGCCACGTTGAGCGCAAAGCTGGTTTTACCCATACCGGGACGCGCACCGACGATAATCAAGTCGGAACGGTTCAGGCCGGTGGTGATCTCATCCAACGCGCTGATGCCGGTCGGGATACCGACGTATTGATCGCGCTCCGCGGAATTGAGCTTACTGTACATCTCGTAGTTTGAGGCGATCACGTCCTGAATCGGCATCAAGCCGCCCTGGTGACGATCCTGCCGAATATCGTAGATTTTTTGCTCGGCGGAATCGATGAGCAAGGAGGCGTCGGTGCTGGGGTCCATGGCGTCCCCGATGATCTCGCGTGAGACACCAATCAAGGCGCGCACGTCGTATTTTTCACGCACGATCCGCGCATAGTTGGTAATATTGGAGATGGAGGGAACGATTTGCGCCAGCTTGAGCAGATAGGCTTTCCCCTCTTCGCCGGAAAAATACGATTCGGATTTCAGCGCTTCCAGCACGGTGACAAAATCGATGGTTTTCGATTCCATCATTTTCATCTGCATGATCGCGTAAATCGCCTGGTGCTCTGCCAAAAAGAAATGTTCGGGGCGCAGAATATCCGCCACCTGATTGATACAATCCGCATCCATCAGAATAGCACCCAACACCGCTTGCTCCGCTTCCAGGCTGTGCGGCAGATTCATCTCGTTAAATTCGGCTACGTTCGCCGCCATGGTCACACTTCCTTCAGGTTTATTCAACCACCATTACGGTAATCTTCGCAGTCACACCCTGCGGAAATTTCAGTTCCGCTTCGTAGGCACCGAACGCCTTGGCATCCGCCATGGCGATCTTGCGCTTATCAATCGTGACGCTATACTGCTTTTGCAACTCCTCAGCGACTTCCTTGGTTGTCACCGAGCCAAACAAACGACCGCCCTGACCGGCGCGCGCAACGATTTTTACCGTTTTGCCGTTCAGCGTAGCCGCCGCCGCTTCCGCTTCCTTCTTTTCCACTGCCAAATGGTGCAGTCGGGCATCTTCCTTATTTTTCAAATCGTTCATCGCCTGGGCATCGGCCTCCACAGCCAAACCGCGCGGCAACAAAAAGTTGCGGGCATAGCCGTCGGACACCTGGACCAGTTCGCCCTTTTTGCCCTGTCCCTTCACGTCTTGCTTGAGAATTACCTTCATTGTACTTCGCCTGCTTTCTGTAAATCGGTTATTGTTCTGCCTGTTGTTGTATACTCTGTGCGCGACGACGCTCGGTCAAGGTAGCGTCGATCGCCTTTTGCAGCGATGCCTCGGCCGTCCGGCGGTCGGTGGCGCGCAGACACGCTCCCGCCATGGTTTGATGACCGCCGCCGCCCAGCGCTTCCATGACCAGTTGGACGTTGACGGCACCATAGGAACGGGCGGAAATACTGTAGCCGTCCCCGTCGGGGAACAGCACGAAGGAGGCCTCGATTCCCTTCACGCACAACAGCTCATCCGCCGCCTGTGCCGCCGCGATGCGCAGTTGAGCGCCCTCGCCCTCGTCGGTAAAGGCGATCGCCGTTACGTCGTAGTGGCGAGCGGAGGCAATGATGGCCGCCTTCTGGCGGTAGGTTTCCATCGTTTCCGAAAACAACTGCTTGACCGCCACGGTATCGGCACCGAGACGGCGTAAGTACGCCGCCGCCTCAAAGGTGCGGACACCGGATTTCATCACAAAGTTGCGCGTATCCAGCATCATGCCGGCGAACAACCCCTCCGCTTCGGTGCGGCCAAGCTTGGCATCCGGCATATACTGCACCAACTCCGCCACCATTTCCGAAGCCGAGCTGGCATTCGGCTCGTGGTAAAATAACGCGGCATCGTCGATATGATTCACCGTCTTGCGGTGGTGGTCGATCACCACCACCGTTTTGGCACGGCGATACAGCTCCGGCACCTCCAACCGCTCCGGCTGATGGATGTCCGCAATGATAAGCAACGTATGATCGTTGATCATCGACAGAGCATCCCGTTCACCGATAAACACGTCGTCGCGCCGGGTCTTGGCATAGTGCTGTACAAGCACGCCTGCCAACGTGGACTGCGGATCGTAAACGGCGTAAGCGGGTTTCCCCAAGCTGCGGCAAACCGACGCCATGGCGGCGCAGGAGCCGAGACAATCCAAGTCGGAATACTTATGCCCCATCAACAGCACATTGTCACTGGTGAGGATCATATCCTGCAACGCCGACGCTACCACACGGGTACGCACCTTGGTATGCTTCTCCACGCTACGCGACAGGCCGCCGTAAAAATCGAAGCCGTTCGGCGTTTTGATAACGACCTGATCGCCGCCACGCCCCAATGCCATATCCAACAACTGACGCGACTGCGTTTCCGCTTCGTTAAACGTTTTTCCGATGCCGACACCGATGGACAGCGTTACGCTGATCCCCTCGGCGGTTCGCACCGACCGCACCTTATCCAGAATATCGAAGCGGCTGTTCATCATATCCGCCAGGTGCCGGTGCTCCACCAGCGCTAAAAAGCGATCACTGCCGCATTTGCGAAAAATACCGGCATACGCCGCGATCCAATCTTCCATCATGGTTTCGGCGCGGGAGATCAACTGTGCACGCTCGCTGTCGCGCAAGTTCTGCGTGATCTCCTCGCCGTTGTCTATGTAGAGCGACAGCACCACGGGGCGGCTGTCCTCATATTCCTTGGCAATGCGCGTCAGTTCGGTATTGTCAATACAATACAGCACATAAGCGCCCTGCGCTCCCCGGCGCAGCTTGGAAACGTAAACCGCATAGGTGTTCTCCCGGCAACGCACCTGCGGAAGCAGGCGACGATTCAGACGATCGGCCGACAGATCGTCAAACACCGCTTCCAGTGGCGAGCCGTATTGGTCCTCGCCGCCGAGCACCTCGCGACGGAACAGCGTGTTATACCACACCAACTCGCCGCCGTCCGTTACCGTGACGACCGGGATCGGCATGAGCTCCAGCGCTGATCGATCCTGCGGATCCAGCGATCCTGCTACCGCCTTCAAATAGCGGTGAATCCCACGCTGTACGCGTGTGAGATGCCACACGGTGACGGCGATCAGCGCCAGTGCCACCACGGCTCCGAGGTAAAACAGCGTGCGGTTCAGAAAAAACAAGGGAGTCAAAAACAATGGCAAAGCAATGCACAGTGCCGTGCACAGCGGCACCACCGACCACGTTCGTTTCAACTTCATCCCGTTTTCCTCCTTTCGCCCGGTTGGCTCACGTTAAACTTCCATCAAAATCGGAAGAATCATGGGGCTACGCTTCGTCTTTTGGAAAATCCGACGAGACAGCTCGTCGCGCACACGCGTTTTCATGGTATTCCATTCGTAAGCGTGCATATCACAGCAATCCTCCAGCACCTCGCGTGCCACCGTGCGAATTTCCTCCATCAGGTCTTCCGCTTCGCGCACGTATACAAAGCCGCGCGAAACCAAGTCGGGCCCGGACACAAGCCGGCCACCGGCAGAGTCGATCGTAGCGACGACAACGATGAGTCCGTCCTGCCCCAAATGGCGACGGTCGCGCAAAACAATGCTGCCGACGTCACCGATTCCGAGACCGTCCACCATGACGCGTCCTGCCGGCACGGTGCCGACAACCGCCATTTTGTCGGCGGTGATCTCGATGACCTTGCCAATATCGGTGATCATGACGTTCTGGGCGGGCATTCCCATGGCGCGCGCCAGCTGGGCGTGCTTATGAAGATGCTTTTGCTCGCCGTGAACCGGGATAAAAAACTTGGGGCGGGTGACGCCCTGAATGATTTTCAGTTCCTCCTGGCAGGCGTGACCCGACACGTGAACGTCATACATTTTTTCGTATACCACGTCACAGCCGCACTTCATCAATTCGTTAACCACACGACCCACCGTTTTTTCGTTGCCGGGAATCGGCGTGGCGGAAATGATGATGTAATCATCCGGGCCGACTTCGACCTGCCGATGGTCGGAAAACGCCATTCGTGCCAGTGCCGACATCGGTTCGCCCTGACTGCCGGTGGTGATAATCGCCATATTCTCCTTGGGATACCGGTTGATCAGCTCGATATCGACCATGATGCCGTCGGGGATTTGCAAATACCCCTGCTCGTGAGCGATGGTGACGTAGTTAATCATGCTACGGCCGGAAATGGCAACCTTGCGCCCGTCCTTGGCCGCCGCATCGATGATTTGCTGGATGCGGTGCAGGTTGGAAGAAAAGGTGGCGATAATCAGCCGCTTTCCCTCGGCGTTTTTGAACAGCTTGGCAAAGCTTTCGCCTACCACGCGCTCGCTCGGCGTATAGCCGGGACGTTCGGCGTTGGTCGAGTCGGCCAGCAACGCCAGCACGCCCTCGTTCCCCATCTCGCCCAGGCGCGGCAGATCGATCATGCGACCCTGAATCGGCGTGCAGTCGATCTTGAAGTCGCCGGTGTGAATCACGTAGCCGAGCGGCGTTTTAATGCCGAGACCGACGGCGTCCGGGATGGAGTGATTGACGTGAATAAATTCGACCGATACCTTACCGAACTGCACCGTCTCGCCCGGCGAAACCACGTGCAACGGCACCTTGCCGGACAGTCCGTGCTCCTTGAGCTTGGATTCAATCAGAGCGATCGTCAGCTTGGTAGCGTAGATCGGGAAAATGCGTTGCTTGAGCAAATACGGCAGGCCGCCGATGTGATCCTCGTGTCCGTGGGTAATGACGATGCCGCGGATGCGGTCGGCGTTCTTTTCCACGTGCGTAAAATCCGGCAACACGATGTCCACGCCGAGCAAATCCTCGTCCGGGAACGCCATGCCGCAATCGATGAGGAAGGCGTCGTCGCCGTATTCGAACATCGTTATATTTTTGCCAATCTCATTTAAGCCGCCGAGCATGGTCAGGCGCACCGGCAACGCCGGTTCCCTGTACTTCGACGACGTACCGCGACGCCGCTGTTGCGATGCGCGCGCCGTATTTTTTGCCGGTTGCTTGGCCGCACGCGGTTCCTTGACGGACTCGCGTGGTGCCGATTCGTTCGACTTTGCCGAACGCCCCGCCGGTTGACGGGTCTCCTTGTCTGTCGCCGGCTTGGCCGGACGCGACTGACGTGTGTATGATTTCCGCTGTCCCGGTCGGGACGCGGCGCCTGCTTGCTTCTTTTGAGCTTCAGTGGTCATGTTATTCCTCCGTTTCTTGTGAATCTGTAAAAGCAAATAGCCCCACACGATGTGAGGCGGTGAGTTTCTACCGTTCCGAACACATACTTAAAGACATTTGCCAAACCGAACACATTAGTTACTTTTATTTTACCCCGATTTCCTTCACTTGTCAAGAAGTATGCGCCGATAGATACGGTTTAGTCCGCCGCCGAAGAAAAAATCCGTTCACGGCGGAAAAAGGCTCTTGCAAGTCGGCCGCGCTTCCCGTATAATGGTAACAGGAATACGTCAAAGGAGAGGTACCGTGAAACGAGTGGAGCTATTTACTGACGGTGCGTGCAGCGGCAATCCCGGTGCCGGAGGCTGGGCAGCCATTCTGCGTTACGGCAGCCATGAAAAGGAGCTGTGCGGAGGCGAAGCCAACACCACCAACAATCGTATGGAGCTGACAGCGGTCATCCGTGGCTTGGCCGCACTCAACGAACGGTGTGAGGTACGGATCACCACCGATTCGCAGTACGTCGTGAACGGCATCGAAAAGGGCTGGGCGGCCGGCTGGAAGCGCAACGGCTGGCGCAAGGCGGATAAAAAGCCGGCGCTCAACGCCGATCTGTGGGACTCCCTGCTGTCGCTGATCGCCTTGCACGAGGTTACGTTTCACTGGGTCCACGGGCATCAGGGGCACCCGGAAAACGAACGCTGCGACGCGTTAGCGGTGGCACAATATCAACGTCTCAAGGGCGGCTGATCGAAACGATCGGCCGCTTTTTGTTTTTCGGGCAGTCTCCCAGAGACCGTGCGAGCGTCCATCAGCGCTCAAACGGCGCACAGAAAAGCCGCCCGATACTCCGGAGAGCATCGGGCGGCGCAAACACCGCGATTTACTTGTAAAGCGGGCCGTAAGCGGCGCAGGCCTTGTAGTCGGCGCTTTCGTCGTCTTCGGTACCGAAGGCCGCCCAAGAATGGGGACGGTAAACCTTATCGGCAGGGACGTTGTGCATCGCAACCGGGATACGCAGCATGGACGCCAGCGTGATGAGATCGGCACCCACGTGGCCGTACACGGTAACGCCGTGGTTAGCGCCCCAGCGAGCCATGACGGTGTAAACGTCCTTAAAGGCGCCCTCACCGGTCAAGCGCGGAGCAAACCAGGTCGTCGGCCAGGTAAAGTCGGTGCGCTTGTCGATGGTGTTGTGAATCTCATCCGGCAGGTCGGCGGTAAAGCCTTCCGCGATCTGGAGAACCGGGCCGATGCCGTCGATGATGTTGAGGCGCAACATGGTGACGGGCATCTCGGCGCGGCAACGGAAGTGGCTGGAGAAGCCGCCGCCGCGGAAGTATTCGTAGTCGGCACGGCGCCAGTCGGTAGCTTCGGTGCAGGCAGCAATATCCGCCGCCGTCATTTCATAGAACGGCTTCATGCAACCCTCGCCGGCGGCATTCTTGGAGGCACCACTGCCGTCCAACGCCGTCGCACCGGAGTTGATGAGGTGGATAAAGCCGTTTTTCGCCACGCCCTCCGGCTTCTTGCCGGTCACGCGCTCCGTGGCTTCGGGACTCCAGTAGGTACGCACGTCGTGGAAGCAGGGCGAAGAATGGGAAACCAGCGTGCCCAACAGCATCGCCATGCCGTTGCAAACGTCGTTTTCCGTAGCCAACGGGAACGGCTGACGCGCGCCGTTCCAGTCGAAGGTGGAGGACATGATCGCTTCGGTAAAGTCGGCGTTGGGCAGCCAGTCGGTCCACTGACGCTGACCCTGGAAGCCGCCCACAACGCCGTTGCGACCGAGGGCTTCCTCATGCCAGCCGAGCTCGCTCAGCTTCGGGTTGCCGAACATGATGTCGCGAATGACCAGCGACATTTTGGCGATGAACTCCCAGTCCTGATCGGCGGGAACCACCTTGGATTTGGTGATGACCTCCGGCAGGTTCTTGCCGGCGTTTTTGTCGAGACCTTCCTTGCAGTTGGCCTTGATCCACGCCAGCGCCTTTTTATACTCGTCGGGATCGTAGATGCCCAGCTTAATGCGGCGGAGGATTTCCACCTCGTCCACCCATTCGGAGCGCAGGCCGAAGTACTTTTGCATGATGCCGGCGTCGCAATAGCTACCGGCAATACCCATGCACACGGCGCCGATATTCACGTACGCCTTGTTCTTCATCCAGCCGACTGCCACGGCACAACGGGCGAAGCGCAGAATCTTTTCCGCCACGTCGTCGGGAATGGTGGTATCGGTCGCATCCTGCACGTCGTGACCGTAAATGGAGAACGCCGGCAGACCACGCTGTGCATGAGCCGCCAAGACCGCCGCCAAGTACACGGCGCCGGGACGCTCGGTACCGTTAAAGCCCCATACCGCCTTAATGGTCGTGGGGTCCATATCGAAGGTTTCGGTACCGTAGCACCAGCAGGGGGTCACGGTCAGGGTCGCCACCACGTTTTCGGTGGAGAACTGCTCGGCAACGCGAGCCGCTTCGGCACCGCCACCGATGGTGGTGCAAGCCACGACGCACTGCACCGGGGTGCCGTCGGGGTACTTCAGCGTTTCACTGATGAGCTTTGCGGCGTTTTCCGCCATGCCCATCGTCTGCTTTTCCAGACTTTCACGCACGCCGCCCCAGCGACCGTCGATGGTCGGACGGATACCGATTTTGGGATACAACATAACTGACACACTCCTCCAATAGTGATATTCTATTATAATTTTATCATTGACTCCCCTACCTGTCTCATGCTATACTATCACAAAATAGGACAATATTCACCTTGGAGGCAAAATATGCAGGCGACGAATTATCACGAGGACCTTCCCCGCGGCATACCGGATTTTCCGTTGGAATTTTACCACGTGGACAAGCATCATCCGCGCTATTACATGGACTGTCACTGGCACGATGAATTCGAGCTGATCCGCGTGCTTCGAGGGATGCTGTGCGTCACGCTCGGCGGCATCGAGCACCGTCTGCAAGCGGGCGACACTGTGTTTGTGGCAGGCGGACAGCCGCACGCTGCCACGCCGGACAACTGCGTGTACGAATGTGCCGTTTTTGACCCGGCCATGCTGTTCCGCAGCGGCGATGCCTGCAAAACATATTTGCACCGCATACAGCACGGCACCGTGATCCTGAATCCCTGCTTTTCCGCCGACTGCATCCCCGTGCGTGAAGCGATGGAGCGCTTGTTCGGCACCGCCTTCTCCCCTACCCGACAGCCCAACGCCCTGCTGGTATTCGGCGCGTTGCTGGAATTTTTTGGTTGGGCATTTGAGGCCGGTGCCTATACGGAATCCGAGCTGGAGGTGCCGCAAAACCGCAAGCGAATCCACCACCTGAAGCAGGCTCTGGCGTTCGTAGAACAGCACTATACCGAGCCGGTCACGCTATCGCAAATGGCCGAAGCCGCACACATGAGCCCAAAATACTTTTGCCGGTTTTTTCGCCAGATGACGCGGCGCACCCCCATAGATTACCTCAACTACTATCGTGTGGAATGTGCCTGCCAACAGTTGAGCACAACCGAAAAAAGCGTCACCGAAGTGGCGCTTGATTGCGGATTTAACGACATCAGCTATTTTATCAAACTGTTTCGGCGGCACAAAGGAATCTCACCCGGAAAATACCTTTCCTCACTGGCACAATCCCGTTGACCTCGGACGAATGCTGACTTCGCCTGAGGTCAATTCTTTGATCGTGCCATCCGCAAATTGCACGCGCAACGCCAAGCCGTCGGTGACATCCAGTACCCGCGCCGGCAAGCGTTGACCGCCGCGCAGCACGTCCACTTCGCGGCCGAGCCGCAGGCACCGGCGGCGGTATTCCTCGGCAAACCGTGCCTCCGTCACGTGGGTATACCCGTCCCACAGCGTTTCCAAAAAGCACGCGGCGATCCGCTCGCGCACACCGTCCTCCGCCTGCTCAAAAACCGCTCCGGCACGCTCCCGAATATCGTCGGGAAAACCGGTCGGCGGAGCGATCACGTTTACCCCGACGCCGACGATCGCATACTCCAGCGTATCGGCCTGCAGCGACAGTCGCCCTTCGGTCAAAATACCGCACACCTTTTTGCCGCCGCAGTAAATATCGTTGACCCACTGCACGTCCGCCTGTCGGCCGCTGACCGCTTCGATGACCCGTGCCGCCGCGACCGCCGCTACGGCTGTCAGCGGCAACACCGCCGTCGCCCGTTCCGCAGGACGCAACAACACACTGAAATACAGGCCGCTCCCCGACGGCGACCAAAACGTATGTCCCTGTCGGCCACGCCCCGCCGTTTGCCCGTCGGCCAAAATCACCGTGCCTTCCGGCGCCCCCTGCTCCGCAAGCTCACGCAGCAACGTGCTGGTAGACGTCACCTGCCGATACGCCGTCAGGGCAAAGCGTGACGGCACCGACAGATGCCGCCGGATTTGTTCAACTGAAAGCTCACTCATTGCATATCCTCAAAATAGGCAACCACGCCGTCGGTGACCGCCTGCATCAGCTTGTCGCGGTACACCGGGTCAATCAACGCTTCCTTGTCCTTGGGGTTGTCCAAAAACGCACATTCCAACAGAACCGACGGGCAATCGAAGATACTGCGCGTCATGTACAACGTTCCCCACACCGTGCCGGAGGAACGCGGACGACCGTTGGTCGTCGTCCCGACCCCGTAGGGTGTCTCCACCGCGTGCATTTTGGGGTAGATATAGGAAGCAAGCGTATACCCGGCTTCGTTGTAATAATGCACCGTCGCGCCGGTCGCCGTACCGTCGTAGCCGTTCATGTGCACGCTAATCACCAAATGATAATCCCCGGCGTGAGCCGTCGACACGCGGCTTTGCAACGACAACGCCGTGTTGCCGAGGTCCTTGTCACGCGTCATCACGACCGTGGCGCCCAGCGCCTCCAGCTTGGTTTTCAGCTCATTGGCATACAACAGATTAAAGGGTCCCTCCCACGGCTTATCGTCGCTGGAGCCGTGACCCGGATCAATCAAAATGCGAACGCCCTTCAACCGTTCCGCCGCGGTGTTGGACGAAATGTCCGCCGGGTTCAAAAACGAGATTGTCAGCTTGTTCCCGGACCAGACCAGCTGGTGCCCGTAATAATCGCCTTTGTTGCGCAAGGTCAGCCGCAACGTCCACGTGCCGGAGCCGTTGTCCATCCATTCCGCCGACGAAAACAAGGGGTTCCCGGTCAGCGTCGGAGCGGCCGGCACGGTATCCACGTAATGGAACGTCACGTCCACGTACTCCGCCGTTTGACCGTAGCGCTCCAGCCCGTAGTTGGGGGTACCCGTGGTGGTGTCGGAATAGTATTTTTGCGGATATGCGGCGATATACACCGGAATATCCCACTCGGACTCAAAGGTCAGTGCGGTATACAGGCCGCTGACGGTCGCCGCGCCGTTGGTCAGTGCCGTGTTGGTGGGCGCCGCGCCCTTGACGACCTTGGCATCCTTCTGATACACGCGCTTACCCGAACCCAGCAGATAGTACGACAGGCTGCCGTTATACACCTGGTGGACCAGCACGTCCTGCGTGCCCTTCGGCAGATACGAATTGTAGGGACGCGACCAGTCTTCGGTCGCCGTGCCGCCGTTAAAAGTTTCGGCATAGTCGGCGGTAATAATTACGATATCCTTGTCACCCGGCGGAGGCGTTTGTTCGTCCTCCGCAGGCTCATCGCCGTCGGCACTGCCGCTTCCCGTGGTCGCGGACGGCGTGGTGGTCGTCACCGGGACCGGCAACGCTTCGATCGTCACCTTGCCGCCGGTCATCGTTTCCGTCAAGCCATTGTAGGTGGCCGTGACCTGAACGGCTCCCAGCGCCTGCGCCTGACCGATCACACCCTGCGGCAGGGTGTAGCTGCCGACGTAGCTTTGAAAATCCGTCGGCAGGTTGCCGCTTTCGTCCACCTTGTCCTCGGTGGCACTCATCGCCAGCTTGGTGCCGTTGATCACG
Source organism: uncultured Eubacteriales bacterium (assembly GCA_964390295.1). Classification (GTDB taxonomy): domain Bacteria; phylum Bacillota; class Clostridia; order Oscillospirales; family Acutalibacteraceae; genus RGIG3009. The sequence goes on along the minus strand of CAYMHR010000003.1, from coordinate 19,523 downwards.
GCCGTGACCGTGGAGCCCTTGCGCGCCGTAGCGCGGATCAGGAACACACTGCCGCCGTCCACCGTCATATTCTCGGACGGCGACACCGCACTGACCAGCGTCTGCTTATAAGTAATTTTGTAGGTGCGCGTAACCCCTTTGTGGGAAAAGGTGACCGTATTCAAGCCAACCTTCAGCTCTACCTTTTGCGTAAAAAAGCCGTGCTCGGACAGCTCGACGGCTTGTCCGTTCATCGTTAGCGGAAAATTGGTATCGCCGCCGCCGTTGAAGGTGACGGACGATTCGGTGGTGGTAAAGGTCAGCTTGGTCGGTGACGACATCGTCAACTGTTTGTAAATGAAATCCTCGTTCAGCGTTCCGGCATACGCCTGCTTCAGCGTGGAGGCCAGCTTTTGCTTGTCGGCGCGTAGGGCGGCCAGAGAATCGTAAGCACTGCCGCACCACGCTTCGCAGTCCTTGCAATACAGGTATTGCTGTGCCAACTGATCCGGCGAGCTCCATCCTGCCAGATAGGAGCCAGCTGTCTTGGCAGAGTGCGAGATATACAGCGGAACGTCCAGCGACAGCGCCGTTTCGTTCCACCACGTCAGCACCTTTTGGAAGGAGCCGGTCGGGTGACTGGTGGAGGCGGAGTTTTTCACCATAACGCACCGGAACAAGCCCTTTTCCAGCCAGCCGCGCGTATCGGCACAGCCGTCGGTATATTCCTCGTAATATTCACTCGTGTCCGAGCCGCGCTCGTCCACCGATTTGTGCGCCCAAATACCGTAAGACAGCAGTCCGACGTACAGATTGCGGTCGGCTTCGGTCAGCGTCTGTGTCACCTGTGCCATCAGCGTATCCAGCACGGCGACCGTCGCCTCGTGCTCCGCCGCCTTGACGTCGCCCAGCGCATAGGCAAAGCCGTCCACGAACATCCCGTCCAGCTCGTATTGCCGCGCGCTTTCCCCGGCGATCTTCACCGTGCGGTCGGCTACGCCGTCCGCACGCGGATCCCACGCCTCGCCACCGTCACGGATATGCAGGTCCAGCACCCCGTACACGTACATCTCGCGGGCACGCGCCTGCTCGACGATATAGGCGATCGGGTCAAACCGCGCACCGCTGGTATCGGTCAGCAAGAGGCTGTCCATATAGTCCGACGGATACAACGCCGCCTCGCCGCGGTGGAGCGGCAACAGCACGGTATTAAACTCCCACTCGTCAATGGCGGAAAACGCCGCTTCGATCTGTTTTTTCACGGCGGAAACGGATTCCTTGCCGGTGACCAGATAATCGGTGCCCGGCGTCAGCCACACGCCCTTCATCGTGTCGGGAACCGCATAGTCGGGCGGCTCCGGTTCCGGCTCCGGCGTTGCATCCGGCTCCGCGTCGGCCGACGTAGCGGCGGTGCTGGTCGTTCCCGCAACGGTCGTCGTGCTCGTCTTGCCCGAAAACACGCCGGCAATCGCCTGCAACGCACCCTGATTCACAGCGGCAAAGCAACCGGCCAGCAACGCAAGCACCGCGACCGTCGCGATCACGATGATCCAAACCGTTTTTTTCTTCGGATACTCCTTGAAATGTCTCGCCATATTGACACTCCCTACTTAAATAATCGTCAGTAAGTTTTGGATTTCCCGTTTTGCCACCTCAACGTCGGCGGTCGAGCTCAAGCCTGCTTTGGCGGCCGGGTTCAGGTAGCTGTAGCTGTACAGCGCCCAGCCCAGCTTTCTGTCGCGCAGATACTGCACCGAGCGCTTCATAATATCGTCGTGCGTCGCCCACTCGGTTTTCCCCGTTCCGGCGTAGGTGTCGGAGCGCAGACCGATTTTGTAGAGCGCCAGCCCGAAATACAGCTTTACCGACGCATGGCGCGGATAGGCGCACCAGGTGTCCACCATTGTATCGAACGCACTGCTGCCGTGCTCAAAGCCGGTGTAAATCTGCGGGCACAGATAGTCCACGTACCCTGGCTGTGACAGCCATTTGCGGCAATCGGCGTACAGATTGGCATACGTCCGCTCGGCATTGATTGCCGGAGAAACGCCGAACACGACCCCTTTGGCGGCGGTCAGCGTGTGGGTGCCGGCAATCAGCACGTCCACCCCGGCGCGACGCCAATCGCCCACCGTCAGGGTACCGCCCGACTGCCGATAGGCCTCGTAATCGGCGCTTTCAAAGCTGTAGACCGCGCCTTCCTTCAACAGGCTGTCCGGGTAAAAATAATCGTCGTATTGAACGCCGTCCACCGCGTACCGCGTCAGCAACTCGCGAATCCCGTCCAGGATCAGCGTTTGCGCCGCGGCGGAGGTGGGTACGTAATAGTAGCGCCCGGCGGCATCGGTCAGCGTGGGAACGCCGTCGACCAGGTACGCCGTCTGCTTGCCGACGCGGTAGGGATTGACCCAGGCGTGCAAGCGGATACCTTGGGCGTGTGCGGCGGTGATCGCGTAGGACAACGGGTCAAAGCCGGCGTTGATCAGCTTTTTCACCGAGGAAGCCGGTGAAAACAGGGCGGAATCGTAATAAGCGTCGCTGTTGGCGCGCACGTGGAAAAAGACGGTGTTGATCTGAAACGACGCCAGAGACTCCATCATCTCGTCCAGCGCTTGGCGCGCCTGTGCCGGTGTCGTGCACCGCTTAAACAGCGCGTCCAGCTCGATATAAGACACCCACGCGCCGCGCATTTCGTCGTCCGTCGACGGCAAGGTAGCGGTACTGCCCGTGGTCGTCGCGGAGGTCGGCTTACCGGTCGTCGCAGTCGTTGTGGTCGTCGTGGAAGCCGCACGCGTGGTCGTGGTAACGCGCACCGTCGTGGCACCCGTCGGCACGGAAAGCGTTGCAGAAGCCGAGAAACCGTTCGTCGCCGTAGTCGTCGTGGGCGTCGGTTCGGCGAAGGGGTCGGTCGGTACGGGACCCGTCGTCGTAACCGTAAGATCGGCCGTCATCGAGGCGGAATCGTCGGACAATCGAATATCGACCTCCGGAGCCGAAGGCGTACACCCGACGCACAGAAGTACGACCAACAGCGCCGCCAAGCCCATTCGCACCCGTCTCATGCCAACACCCCCATACCGTGTATCATACCAAAATATTCATTCAAATTCAACCGATTTCGGCAAAAATGCCGTCGGAATATTTTTCCGCTTTCCCATCTATATGCTTGCCCGGCATTTTTTTTGAAAAAGCGAGAAAATCATTTGCTTTTTTCTTTCACCTGTGTTACACTGGAAAAAGCGCGGGCGTGGTGGAATGGCAGACACGTCGGTCTTAGGAGCCGATGCTTCACGCGTGCAAGTTCAAGTCTTGTCGCCCGCACCAAAGCCTCAAAGACGCCAGTCTTTGGGGCTTTATTTTTTGCTTCTTCATGATTCACTTTTCACTATGATCCGCCTTTGGACTTTCCATTTTCACTTGACAGCGAGTTGCGGCAAGTTGCGGCGGATTGCTGACACGTGACCGCAAGTTGCGGCGAGTTGCTGACATGTGACCGCAGATTGCGGCGAGTTGCTGACACATGACCGCAAGTTGCGGCAAATTGCTGACACATGACCGCAACTTGTCTGCCTGAATCCAATCCGAATCCAATCCAATGATTATCCAATCCAATCCAATCGGAAGCCAATCCAACTCAATCCAAGTAGAATCCAACTCCTAGCGGTGGTGCCGCTGGCGCGGAGTATCGAGCCTAAACTCTGCACCATTTTGGTGCGTAGTAGAGTCGGCGCGAAGTGCCCGCCCCGCAGGGGCCTTGCCTCCCCTTCGTTAAGGGGAGTGCGCCTAGCGGCGAGCATCGAGCCTAAATTCTGCACCACTTTGGTACGCGGTAGAAACGGGGCGAAGTGCCCCTCGCAGGGGTGACGGAGAGGTCGATACAGACGAGCGGTTACGTACAAGCCAACAGTTCTCTGCCGACAACCCTCCCGACGCGGACAAGCCGCGCCACCCTCTCGCTGCGGCTCGGTCACTGCGCGGTTCTGACAGTCCCCCGGACTGTCATTCATTGCCGCGCAGACCTTACACAGGGAGGGCAGGATGGGGCCCGTACAAATTCAAAGGATCACCGTCGGCATTGCTTTGAAACGCGAAGTGTGGTACAATGTTGTCATCCTGTTTGAAAAGAAGGGATTTTTACGGATTCGTTTCTGTTCGCCGTCAACGCGGTAGCGCCGATCATCCTGACAGTCGCGATCGGCTATCTGCTAAAGCGCGGCGGCTGGCTTACCGCCACGCTCGCCACCGCCTTAAACAAGCTGGTATTTCGCGTGTTTTTGCCGGTCATGCTGTTTTTGAACGTGTATCATCTGCCTGCCATCGGCACCGTGTCGCCAAGCTACCTCCTGTACGGCATCGTCGCCACGCTCGCGGCGTTCCTGCTGGCCATTCCGTTCGTCATGCTGTTGGAAAAGCGCAACGGACGGCGCGGCGTACTGCTGCAAGCCGCCTTTCGCTCCAACTACGCCCTGATCGGTATTCCGCTGGCAGAATCGCTGTTCGGCAGTGAGGGTGCCTCCGTTGCCACGGTGCTGTCGGCCGTCGCCATTCCGCTGTTTAACGTGCTCGCCGTTATCAGCCTGTGCCTGTTCCGGCACGACGGCAAGCGACCGAGCGTCAAGGCGATACTGGGCGGCATCGTCAAAAATCCGCTGATCCAGGGCATTGCGCTCGGTCTGGTCGTACTCGGCGTGCGCGCGGCGTTCATCGAGGCCAACGTTGCCTTCCGCCTGACCGACCTCACCGCGGTATTCACCGTCCTGCGCTACCTGTCCAATTTGGCCACGCCGCTGGCGTTGCTGGTGCTCGGCGCACAATTCGAATTCTCCGCCATCGCCGCCCTCCGACGTGACATCGTATTCGGCACACTGATGCGTACCGTCATCGTGCCGCTCTTGGGAATCGGCACCGCCTGTCTGTGCTTTACCAACCACTTCACCGGCGCGCACTTTGCCGCCTTTGTCGCCCTGTTTGCCACGCCGGTTGCCGTCTCCAGCGTCCCCATGGCGCAGGAAATGGGCGGCGACGTCGAGCTGGCCGGGCAACTGGTGGTGTGGACCACCCTCTCCTCCGCCGTTTCGGTCTTTTTGCTGTCGTACGTACTCAAGTGCCCCGGCATTTTCTAGCGACCGTACAAAAAAGCGCGGGCCATCCCCACCGGGACGGCTCGCGCTTGGTTATAGCTTCAGCAATCGGCAGGCGTTGCCGCAGGTAATGCCGTCCATTTCCGACGGGGACAGCCCCAGACTGTGCAGCAACCGCAGTTCCATCGGCGCGGTGTGCCACGGCGTATCGGTGCCGAACAAAATCCGGTCGGTGCCGTGCCGTTCCACGATTTTTTTCGCGTAATACTTCGGCATGGTGCCGTAGCCGAACGAGGTGTCCAAATACACGTCCGTGCCGCACAAATGCCGCAACACGCCCTCGCCACAGCCGACGCCGCCCCAGTGCGCGGCCACCACGGGCGAATCGAACCACGTCAGCGCCGTCGCCATTTTCTCCGGCGTGGCACCGTAGGGCGGCGGAAACCCGTAGTCGAAGCCGGCGTGGAACACGGTGATCAGCCCCAGTGCCGCGATCTTGCGGTACAGCGGCTTCATCTTCGGGTCGTCCACGCAAAAGCCCTGATAATCGGGGTGAAATTTCACGCCCTTCAGCCCCAGCGCGTGAATCCGTTCCAGCTCCTCCAACGCGTCCGGGCTGTCCGGGAACACCGAGCCGAAGGCGATCAGCTCCGGCTCCCGGTCAACGGCCGCCGCAAAATCGTTCACGTTTGCCTGCTGGTGCGCGTTGGTGGCGATGTTCAGCACCACGGCGCGGTCAACGCCGTCCTGCCGCATACGCTCTCGCAAGCCGGCAACCGTGCCGTCGGTGTGCGGCAGCAACCCTCCCGACGCATCGGCCAGCTTGGCGACGGCACGCGCCGCGATCGCATCGGGAAAGCAGTGGGTATGAAAATCAATCAACATCGTCCTGCACCTCCTGCAAGCGTTATTCGTGGGTAGTATACCCCTTTTTTCGGGAATTTGCAAGTGTATCGACTAAAGAGCATGCCGGAGCTTTCTCTTTTGCGATATAGCTGTTAGATATGAGTTTGGTTTAGAAGTAGTACATCGGGTTGTTGCTGACGTACCAGTGGCCGTCGTACTTCACCAGCAGGAAGTCCACGTTGACTTCCTTCTTGGTCTTCTTGGAACCCTTGACCGTCACGTCGCACTCAACCAGCATCACCTTGCTGATCTTCTCGGCGTCGATTTCGCTGTCCTTATCGTTCTCCTCTTCCCAATCTTCGATATTCTCTGCAATGTAATCCGCATAATCTTCCAGGTCTTCTTCGTCGTACACGTCGGTATCCGTCACACTGAAGCTGAACCGAATATCACTGCCGTACTCGTCTTCCAAGTCTTCGATCATGTCTTTTGCCGCTTCCTTAAAGGACTTCTTCAACTCGGAGGTTTTGTTCTGTTCCAGCTTCCACGGTGTTGCCAGCTCCAGATACGCTTCGCCGTCTTCCTCGGTAATCGCATCGAAATAGTCGTCGATGACACTCTTATAGCCGCCGCTGAACAGCACGATGCACAGCACCACGATCACGGCGATCGCCGCCAGCGCAAGGCCGCCGAACTTAATCAGCTTGGGGTCCAGCGTGAACTTTTTGCCCGCTACCGGAGCCGCGCCCTCCAACGGAGTGCCGCAGTTGCCGCACACGACAGCCATGTCATCCGACTGATACCCACAATTACCACAAAACTTTGCCATAGAAAATCCGCCTTTCATTTTTTTGTAATTTACATACCACCACAGCCGGTGGCCATTACCGAAGTTACAGGACCGTTGCGTTCAGAGCCGCTTTCTTTTCCCGCAACTTGCGAAGAAAGCGACGAACCAGATAGCGCACTACCAGCAACAGGATGCCCAGTCCCAGCACCGAGGCGAAAACCACCAGATTTTCCAGCAGAATATCCGCCAGAACCGACGCGAGAACGGCATTGCCGATTGCCGATTTGAGCAACGTAGGCAAGCCGAGAACGACCAGCGTCCCCGCTGTCAGCAGACCGCCGATCGCGGTAAACACAATGCCGGAGCCCATCGCGCCCTGCGACAGATCGTTCAGCCCCATGCCGACCAGACACAGCACCACCAGTGCCAGCAGAATGGCCAGCGTGAAGTAGGTCGTGCCGAAGGTCACCGCGTAGAAAGCGGCGGAGCCGTCACCGAGCAGCTCGGAGGGCTTGATGTCCGAGAACAATTCCAAATCCTCGTCGTCCACCAGCCAATCGACCAGCTCGTCCAGCTCGTCGTTGGCCACGTCGGAGATGCGGGTGTTAAAGCAAACCTCGATCACCCGTTCGTTGTCGTGGAGGAAATCGTTGATCTCCGACTTGGTGATTTCAAAATCGTCGGTGCCGCTCAGCAAATCCCCGACGTAATCGGCAACCTTTTCCGCCATGAACTCCTTCAGCGTGGATTTTTCAATAAACTTTTCCAGCTGCTTTTCGGAGATGGAATAGCCGTATTTATCCTCACGATACTTCGACAGGCACTCGGCAAAGGTATCGATTCCCTCCTCGGCAAAACCGCTTTCGGTGTAAACATAGTCGATGACTTCCACCAAATCGATCTGATTCAGCGCCGCCTCGATCGTGCCGCGCGAGGTCGTGTGCCGGATGCAGACAAGGCCCACCGACAACAGCGAAACCACGAACAACAGCACGGACAGCACGACGGACAGGATCGTTTTGCCGACACGGCTCTTTTGGGGAGCGGCAGGTACGACCGCCTCCGGTGCCGCCGGAATCGGGGGTACCGCGCCGAAATCCACCGGCGATTCCACGGGCAGCTCCGCCTCGTTCATCTCCGGGGTCAGCACCACGGTGGCGTCCGCCTCCGGCTGAACCTCCGCTTCGCCGTCCGCGACGAACAGCACCTCAGTCTCCCCGGCACCCGTATCCACCGGTGCACTTTCCGCGACGGGAGCCGCGACCGGCTCAACCGGCTTGGTGCACTGGGGGCAGGTGCCCGTTTGCTCGTCCAGCGGCGTACCGCAAACGGTACAGAAGTGAGGACGACGCCGGGGCGCATTGAGCGCTTCCAGCTGGGCACGGTCGCACGACGGGCACAGCCCGGTGCTAACGTCGTTCAGAGAACCGCAACGTGAACAAAATTTTGCCATGATGATAGTTCCTCCTACTCAATGATGAGTTTACAGCTTGGAGCCGCACTCCGTGCAGAATGCGGAATCCGGAGCAACCGCGGCGCCACATTCGGTGCAAAAGCGCCGTGCCGATGCCGCAGGGGGAACCGCCGGATTCGCCGGTGCCACGGGAGCAGGCGGCGTTGCAGGAGCCATCGCCGGAGTCGGCGCGGCAACCGGAGCCGAAGCAGGTGCCGGGACCGCCTGAAGAATATCGACGGTGGGCTTGCCGCACGACGTGCAGAAGCGCATCTCCTTGGAAACCAGTTGTCCACAGGCGGTACAGCGGACCGTATTGTCGTCCAGCAGACGACGCGGCATCGCGGCACCGCAGGTACTGCAAAACGCCACGTTGCTATCCATAAAGGCACCGCACTTTTCGCACTTGACCATGCCCTTGATAATCTGGATTTGCTCGCGGCTTTCGCGAATACGCGCCTCGGCGTTGCGAATAGTGTTCACCATGCCGTCGAAGTCCGGCTCGTGATCGGCGGCGTGCATGGCAACGTACAGCTTGCCGATTTTCAAATACTCGCTTTCGATCTGCCGTTCCGCCTCGTTCACCATCGCGTTCAGACGCGATACCTCGGACATATCCTGCGTTTTTTGCACCACCGACCGACCGGCCTGTGAGATCGTTTTACCGAGATCATCAAAAAAAGCCACCGCTGTTCCACCGCCCGTTTCTAAGGTATACCAGTACTGGTTATTTGTTTTGATAATACCACAAGATATGGATTTATGCAACTATTTTTTCGATTTTTCTCAAAAATTTGTTTCACGTCGTGTCAGTCCTTAGCGCAACTCAGCAGAAATCCGCCGCCGTCGACGCCCCACGGCGCACAAAATTCAAAAACCGTTCACAGACGGAGCCCTTGACAGAAGAGCAACGACGTGGTATACTACCGTTAGTTTCCATGAGGGAGTAGCGAACGTGCCCCGCACGTAGTAGGTTCAACATCCTGGCATTTTTGCCTGGCCTGCTTTTATTTGCGAGACTCATGCACCGTCTGGTCGTGCGTGCGTCTCCCCCGTTTTACCAAGGAGACCCGGATATGACCGCACGGTGTATCCGGGTTTTATTATTATCGGGGAAACTGAAAACACCCTTGATTCAAGGAAAGGAGCGCTTCCCATGAAATTCTATTGTGAAAAGGCCGACGCCGTTTTGCAGGAGCTGGGCACCACCGCCGACGGGCTCACGCAGGAGGAGGCCGCACGCCGCCTGAACGAGCACGGCAAGAACCAACTGGACGCCGCGCCCGGCAAGTCGCTGTTGCGCCGGTTTTTGGAGCAACTGGCCGACCCGATGATCCTCATTTTGCTGGCGGCCGCCGCCATCAGCGGCGTGCTCGCCGTGGTGGAGCACGAGGGCTTTGCCGACGTCATCATCATTTTGGTAGTCGTGCTGGTCAACGCCGTGCTGGGCGTGTATCAGGAAAGCAAGGCGGAAAAGGCCATCGAAGCGTTACAGCAGATGTCCGCCGCCACCTCGCATGTCCTCCGCGACGGCCGCGTCGTCACCGTGCGCAGTGAGGAGCTGGTCGTCGGTGACGTGATCCTGCTGGAGGCCGGCGATGCCGTGCCGGCGGACGCTCGTCTGCTGGACAGCGCCAGCCTGCAGGTGGAGGAAGCCGCGCTGACGGGCGAATCGGTACCCGTCACCAAATTCATCGACCTGATCCGGCTCAAGGACGAGCAAAAGGATGTTCCGCTGGGCGATCGCAAAAATATGGTATATATGGGCGGCACCGTGGTATACGGTCGTGGCACCGCCGTCATCACCGCCACCGGCATGCAAACCGAAATGGGCAAAATCGCCGGTGCGCTGGCGCAGGCGGAGGAGGGCAAAACGCCCCTGCAAATCAAGCTGTCCCAGCTCTCAAAAATCTTAACGTGGCTGGTGCTGGGGGTCTGCGCCGTCGTGTTCGGCGTTCAGTTGCTCCGCACCGGCGGCTGGAGCTTCGACACGGTTCTCAGCTCCTTCATGGTCGCCGTTTCGCTCGCCGTGGCCGCCATTCCCGAAGGGCTGGTCGCCGTCGTCACCGTGGTACTGTCCATCGGCGTGACCAACATGTCCCGGCGCAACGCCATCATCCGCAAGCTGACCGCCGTGGAAACGCTGGGCTGTGCCCAGATCATCTGCTCCGACAAAACCGGCACGCTGACGCAGAACAAAATGACGGTGGTAGAGCATTTCGGCGAGGACGAAGGGCGGCTGGCGATGGCCATGGCGCTGTGCTGTGACGCCGAGCTGGAGACGGACGGCACCGTGACCGGCGAGCCGACCGAAGCGGCGCTGGTCGCTTGGGCCAATGCCCTCTCACTGCCCAAATATCACCTCAAGGAGTCCTTCCCCCGGTGCGGCGAGGCCCCGTTTGACTCCGGCCGCAAGCTGATGTCGACGGTGCACCACGCGCTCGACGGCATCGTGCAATATACCAAGGGGGCACCCGACGTCATCGTCGGCCGTTGCACCCACTATCTGGAAAACGGCAAGCCCGTCCCCATGACCGACGCCTACCGTCGGGAAATCCTGCGCGCCAACAAGGCCATGGCGGATTGCGCACTGCGCGTGCTCGCCTGCGCCGAGCGCCCGTGGAGTGCCGCGCCTGCCGACTATACTCCCGAAACGCTGGAAGCGGAGCTGTGCTTCGTCGGCCTTGTCGGCATGATCGACCCGGTACGCCCCGAAGTGAAAGACGCCATCGTCGAATGTCGCGGTGCCGGCATCCGCCCCATCATGATCACCGGCGACCACGTAGATACCGCCGTGGCGATCGCACGGGAGCTGGGGATTTTGGACGACGGGAGTCGCGCGATCACCGGTGCTCAGCTCGACGAGATGAGCGACGAGGAATTCGAGCAGACGTTCCAAAGCATCAGCGTGTACGCCCGTGTTCAGCCGGAGCACAAAACGCGCATCGTCAACGCCTGGCGACAGGCGGGCTACGTGACCGCGATGACCGGCGACGGTGTCAACGACGCGCCGTCGATCAAATCGGCGGACATCGGCATCGGCATGGGCATTACCGGCACGGACGTTACCAAAAACGTGGCGGATATGGTACTGACCGATGACAACTTCGCCACGATCGTCGGCGCCGTGGAGGAAGGGCGCCGTATTTACGACAACGTTCGCAAGGCGATCCAGTTTTTGCTCGGCTCCAACATGAGCGAGGTCGTCAGCATTTTCGTTGCTACCCTTCTGGGCTTCTCCATCCTCCAGCCCGTTCATCTGCTGTGGATCAACCTGGTCACCGACTGCTTCCCGGCGCTGGCGCTGGGTATGGAAAAGGCAGAGGCCAATCTCATGCGCCGCAAGCCGCGTGATGCCAAGGCCGGTATTTTCTCCGGCGGCATGGGCTTCGACGTGGTATATCAGGGACTTCTGGTATCCGCGCTGGTGCTGTTCTCCTACTTTGTCGGCCACTTCCTGCAAACGGGAACCTGGACGATGACGAACAGCACCCACGGCACCACCATGGCGTTCTTAACCATGTCCATGGCGGAAATCTTCCACAGTCTGAACATGCGCTCCCAGCGCGGCAGTTTGTTCACGATGAAAACCGGGAACGCCGTGCTGTACGTCGCCGCGATCGGCTCGCTGATCGCCACCACGGCCGTCTGCGAAATCCCGTTTTTGGCAACGGCGTTCGGCTTTGCGTCGGTCGGCTTTGCCGAATACGCCCTAGCCATCGGCATCGGTGCCTGCGTCATTCCGGTAGTCGAGCTGGTCAAGGCCGTCCAGCGTCGGCTGGGGAAATAACGGCGTATAGCGTGTTACCGAATACAACGAAGCGGTTACGGAAGCCTTCCGTAACCGCTTTTGCTTATATTGTCACCCGAATGATTTCCGTGCTCGGATACCGCGCCTGAACCGCCGAAAAATCATCGTCGGTAATCACGCTGTGCAACGCACCGAAATCGCACAGTACCTTGGGAACACGGCGCTTGCGCTTTTCCCGATCTACCAAGTAGTACGCCTGCCCGGCGTTGCGCAGCATCGCACGCCGCAGTTCGTAATACAGGTCGCTGTCCCCTACTTCGCCGTCGTCCGTCACGGCGGCAGTCGAAAAGAACGCCTTGTCCGCGCGGTAGGAGCGCGCCATGTCCACCGCGTCCACGCCGCCAGTCATGCTGGGCGGCTCCGTGATCTGCCCACCCAGCACGATGCAGGTCACGCCGTGCTCACTCAAATAGTCCAACAGGGTGATGTTGTTGCTGATGACCGTCAGGTTTTCCCGATCCGCCAAATGCGGCCCCATGCACTGCGTCGTCGTGGAGCCGTCGATAAAAATCACGTCCCCGTCATCCACCAGCTCGGCGGCACGCTGGGCGATCCGCTCCTTGGCGTGGTGTTGCTTGTGCCGACGAAACGGCAACGGCACCGTGCTGGGTGCCGCCAGCTCCACGCCGCCGTAACTGCGATGCACCAACTGGCGCTGTTCCAGGGCGTTGAGATCGCGGTTGATGGTAGCCGAGCTGTAGCACAGCGTTTCGATCAAATACGAGACCGGTACGTATTGATATTTTTCCAAGATCGCCAGAATTTCGTCCTGCCGTTCATGCGGATACACGCAAGCCCCTCCCGATGAGAAATGTTGAGAAGTCTTCTATTTTTTTAACACGGTTGCGAAAAGTTGAAAACTTTGCTATGATTATACGCGTTTGAAACACGTCTGTCAAGTGAGGGAGCAGCATGAAGGATTTAACCACCGGAAATCTGTCGAAAACCTTTTTCCGCTTTGCCATTCCGGCCATTTTAGCCGGTCTGTTGGGGCAAGCCTACGCCATCATCGATTCGGTGATCATCGGGCAATGTCTGGGCACCCCTGCGCTGGCGGCGCAGGGGGCTACCAGCGGCTTTCTGTCCCTGATCGACGCGATTTTCTGGGGCTACGGCGTCGGTTGCGGCATTTACGTCGCCAGCCTGTTCAGCGCCGGCGATAAGCTCAAGCTACGCAACACCATCATCGCCACCCTGCTGACCGAAAGCATCGGTGCCGTCGTGCTGGGGGGCCTGCTCATCGCCCTGCATCAGCCGTTGCTGACCGCGTTGAACGTGGACCCCCTCATTCGCCGGGAGGCCGCACAATACTTCTGCATCGTCGTCGGCGGTCTGGTCGTGCAAAATTTCGGCTGGCTCGGCATCTATTTGACCAACGCGCTCGGCATCGCTTCGTTTCCGCTGTATATGTCACTCATCTCCAGCGTGGTCAATATTATCGGCAACCTGCTGTCCGTCAAAGTCCTGCATATCGGCATCGTCGGCGTGGCGGCCTCCACCGTCTTTTCGGCGGCCATCGTCGCCGTGTGCTATGTCGTCAAGTTTCTGAAAATTTTCCGGGAGCTGGAGGTCAGCGGTCCCTTTACCATGCACGGCTACTTCCGCGGCACCTGCCCCTACGCCATTCCCTCCATGCTCCAGCAATGCCTGATCTACGTATCCAACGCGCTGGTAACGCCGCTGATTAACGACAACGGCTACGCCGCCACCGCCGCCTTCACCGTGGCGCAAAAGTACCGCGATTTCATCGCCACCATCTACCAAAATTCCACCAAGGTCATGGCCAACTTCACCTCACAGTGCACCGGCAACGGGCGCTACAACCGCATCCGCGGCGGCGTGGCGATCACCCTGCGCCAATCGGCGCTGTTCGTCCTACCCCTGCTGCTGATCTGCGCCAGAATTCCGAAAACGATGGCCAGCCTGTTCTTCAACGCGGACACGCCGGTGGAAAGCTACGCGCTCACCGTTCCGTTCCTGCGATTCTTCCTGCCGTTCATTCTTTTCAATCTCATCAACAACCTGTTCCACGCCATTCTGAAGGGCATCAAATCCACCAAGCTGCTGATGCTGTCCTCCTTCATCGGCTGTCTTACCTACGTGACCTCCGCGTATCTTCTGACGCCGCATTGGGGCTTGTACGGCATTTACACAGCCATGGCACTGTCCTGGGTCGTCGAAGCGATCTTCGCCATCGGCATTTACTTCAGCGGCAAATGGCAAACGCCGGCCATGCGCGAAGCCCTCAAGCGATCGCCGGAACCCATCCACGCCTAACCCACTTCCCGACGTTGCCGCACGTACCCCTGCCGGGATGCCGCGGCTCCCGTGCCGCACTCCCCAACTGACAAAAACGCCGACGAGATCACTCGTCGGCGTTCTTCTTATGAAACACAAACAGCTTGCTGATGACGTAATTCAGTATCACAATCACGATCTGTGCCGCCGTTTTCACGGCCAGTCCCGGAAAAGCCAGCCGGGTGATGAACACAAAGATCAAAATTTCTTCCACGACAAAGGTGAACGCGCGCCCACCGTAAAAGCGAAGTAACTGCCGCCAAAACGCCACGCCCCGTGCCGGTGCCTGAAAAACCCACAATCGGTTGGTGACAAAGGCGAACAGCACCGCCAAAATCCAGGAAATCGTATTGGCAACGTGCTCGTTCAGCCGACAGGCACCGTGGCAAAGCTCAAACGAGCCGATGCTGATCACCGTTGTCAAGCCGCCGAACAGCAAATACAACAGCATCTCCCGATGCCGCTTCCAAAACGGCAGCAGAGGCTTCAGCCACCGCCGAGCAAACAAACGGTCGAACACGTCCTCGTGGTCCGCCAATACACTTCCCCTCCCCGTTACCGCATCCCGATGCGGACCGAAGTAATAATGCGCTCCGTCATCGGAGAAAGAATCAGATTCAGCGCAAATTCAATCAAAAAGTTGATGCCGATCAAGCCGAGAAACACGTAGGATACCAACGCCTGCCCACCGGCCCATTCCGTCAGCGTATCGCGGAACAGGAACCACATACCGAGCGCAAACAGCCCGGTATTGATGATCGGCACCACGACCGCCGCCGCGACCACGCCGACGAACGGCTTCTTCGCGTGCTGGAACAGCCGCGCCACAGCGCCGCCGACAAATCCGGCGGCCGTGCCCTTCACCAGACAGACCAGCGCCGTCAGCGCCGGATTTACCGTCCAAAGAACGTTACCGCCGATATCCCAGCCGAATACACAGGCGACCGTCACCACCACGCCGAACACAAAGCCCAGCACGGCGCCGTCGCGCGGGCCGAACAGCACACCGCCGATCACCAGCGGGATCAACACCAGCGACAGGTTGAAGGTTCCGATTTTCACGCCGTAGCTGATCAACTGCAGTACCACGATCAGCGCCGCCAAAATCGACAGTTGGGTCAAACGAACCGTTTTTTTCGATGCCATAAAAACAACACTCCTTGCTACTGCTCCTTACGGATGCAGCGCATTGTATTAAAAAACCGTCAGGCGCGGTTTTTTTCGTAAATCAGACGCAGGCCGTCCAGAAGCAGACGGTCGTCGTACACCGTCTCGCGGCGACAGGCCGCGGCAATTTCCCGACCAAGTCCGCCGGTCACCACGACGGTAGCGGCGCTGCCCAGCTCCTGTTCGATGCGATCGCACATGCCCTCCAGCATGGCGGCGGTGCCGTAAACCGCACCGGAACGCATGGAATCGTTCGTATTGGTACCGATCGCATGCTCCGGGGCTTTGATATGAACGCGTTGCAGTAACGAAGCGTTGCTGACCAACGAATCCAACGAAGTCGCCACGCCCGGCATGATCGCACCGCCGCGGAACGCGCCGGTTTTGTCGATCGCGGACACCGTGGTAGCCGTACCGAGGTCCCACACGATACACGGCGATCCGTATTTGTGAACCGCCGCCACGGCGCCCACCAGCAGGTCGGCACCGAGCTGTGCCGGATTATCAATGCGAATATTCATGCCGGTTTTGATGCCCGGCCCCACGACCAACGACTCCACGCCGGAAATTCTCTGTACCGCCGTGCACAGCACGGCATCCAAGCCGGGTACGACCGAGCTTAAGATTGCACCGTCAATGGCATGAGGGTCGATCGTATGCAGTCGAAGAACCGACAACAGCTCCACGGCGTATTGGTCGCCGGTGCGCGAGCGATCGGTTGCCAGACGACATTCGCAAACCAGCTCCTCATCGTGAAACACGCCGACGGTCAGGTTGGTGTTGCCAAGATCAAGTGTCAGTAGCATGAGCAGTTACCTCCTCGGTACGATGCGCGACGATGTAGCGCGGCCGGTTTTTTACCTCATCGTAAATGCGGGCGATATAGTGCCCGATAATTCCCAAGCTCACCATGATGGAGCCGCCGATCAACAGCAACAGCAAAATGACGGTGGTAAAGCCCTCCACGGAATTGCCGAGGAAAAACCGAACCAGCGTTTGGATACCCATCACCAGCGTACAGGCCAGCAGTACGCCGCCCAGCACCGTTACCAGCCGCAACGGCGCGGTGGTAAAGGAGGTGATGTTGTTGACCGCGTATTTCAGCAAGCCGCTAAACGACCACTTAGACTGCCCGTTGACCCGCTCGGCCACCTCAAACTCCACGGTGGTGGTGCGAAAGCCAGCCCAAAACGACAGGGCGCGGAAGAAGGTGTCCTTCTCCTGCAAGCCGTTCAGCACGTCCACCACGCGACGATCCAGCAACTTAAAATCCGACGAGGATTGCATATCCATCCCCACCGCTCGGCCGACCAAGCGGTAAAACAGCCGCGCAAACAGCCCGTGCGAAGCACTTTCCTTGCCGCGACAGCTTTTTTTGCCCTCCACGACCTCATAGCCCTGCTCCCACAGCGCCATCATCTGCGGAATGACCTCCGGCGGAAACTGCATATCGCAATCCGTCACCACGCAGGCATCGCCCACCGCTTCGCGCAAGCCGGCAAAAATGGCCGCTTCCTTGCCGAAATTACGGCTGAACGATATGCCGCGCACGCGATCGTTGGCTTGCGCTTCCCGACAAATCAGTTCATAGGTGCGGTCCCGTGAGCCGTCGTCCACAAAAATCAGCTCGTAGGAAATTTGCGCCGCGTCCAGCGTTTGGGACAACCGCTGTACCGCCAGAGCAATATTGTTTTCCTCATTATACGAAGGAATGACTACCGACAGCAAGCTCATTCGCTGTTCCTCCTGCCACGTGTTTTACAAATCCCGGCGCAGGGCACGCTCCGCCTCGCGCTTCATATCGCGCTTAGCCGCGTCCTCGCGCTTGTCATACAATTTTTTACCACGGCACAGCCCCAACTGCACCTTCACGCGCGACCCCTTGAAGTACAGCGACAGTGGGATCAGCGTCAACCCCTGTTGCTGCTTCAACAAGCCGTACAACCGAAAAATCTCCCGGCGATGCATCAACAACCGCCGCACGCGCAGGGGATCGCGGTTAAAAATATTGCCCTGCTCATACGGGCTGATGTGCATTCCCTTAACAAACAGCTCGCCGTTGTCTACGGTGCACCAGGCGTCCTTCAGATTGACCGAGCCGCGGCGCAGGGATTTTACTTCGGTACCGCACAATTCGATACCGGCTTCCATCGATTCCTCCACGAAATAATCGTGGAAGGCTTTTCGGTTTTCTGCAATCGTTTTGGTTGCCGCTCTCTCGCCAGCCACGACCATTCCTCCTTTTACAGCTCACTGCGTCCTTCCAGCGAACGGCGTAGCGTTACCTCGTCGGCGTATTCCAAATCGCCGCCCACCGGGATACCGTAGGCCAGCCGCGTGACCTTGATCTCAAACGGCTTCAGCAAACGGGACAGGTACATCGCGGTGGCTTCGCCCTCCACCGTGGGGTTGGTCGCCATGATGACCTCCGACACCTCGGTATTGGCCACGCGGGTCAACAGTTGCTTAATCCGCAACTGCTCCGGCCCGATCCCGTCCATAGGCGAAATCGTGCCGTGCAGGACGTGATACACGCCCTGGTATTCGCGGGTTCGCTCGAACGCCAACACGTCCTGCGGTTCTTCCACCACGCAGATCACGCTTTCGTCGCGATTGCCCGACGCGCACACGTTGCACGTCTCACCGTCGGTCAAATTACAGCAGACTGCACATTCGTGAATGTTTTTTCGGGCGTTGACAATCGCACCGACAAAGCGTTCCGCTTCCTCATCCGACATGGAGAGCGTGGAAAACGCCAGCCGCACCGCGGTTTTATGCCCGATGCCGGGGAGTCTCTCCCACTGTTCGATCAATTTGTCCAATGCAGGCACGCGATAGGCCATGCGTCAGCTTCCTTCCTTTTGAACATTTCTGCGCCGGCGATACCGCGCCATACCGTGACACGCCGCCAGCACCACCAACGCACCCAACCAAGCACCGAAGCTGTCCTTGGCTACGTCGGCCCATTCAAACGCCCGACCGGCGGCGTTCCACAACTGATGATACTCGTCAAACAGGGCATACGCCGCGCAACAGGCGACGGAAACCACGATCCAGCGCTTACAACGATAGCTTTTTACCAGCATCGAGGCGAAAATGCCCAGAACGGCGAACGAACCGACGTGTGCCAAGCTCCGCACAAGCTCATGGGCTGTTTCCCGTTGTTCCTCCGTGAAGTGAAACAGCGAAAACAGATTGCCCAGCAGCCCCTGCGTCACCGCACCGCTCAATGCCGACGACTGTTCTGCTGATTGTTCCGAAAGCAGAAAGATGCCGAAGGCCGCCAGCAGCGTCAACAGCCACAACAGGCATCGTTTTATCACAACATTACGCATCAGAAAGGAAGATTCATGCCGCCGGTCAGCTTGCCCATGGTTTCCTCCGAATCGGCCTGTGCCTTCCGCACCGCCTCGTTGACCGCCGCCATGATCAGATCGGACAGCATCTCGGTATCCTCCGGGTCCACCGCTTCGGGGTTCAACTGCAACGAGCGCAACAGGTGCTTCCCGTCCACCGTCGCCGTGACCATGCCGCCACCGGCCGTCGCACTGTATTCTTTCGCCTCCAGCTCCGCCTGCGCCGCCGTCACGTCCTCTTGCATTTTTTGTGCCTGACGCAGCATCGCCTGCATATTGTTACTGCCTCCGCCGTAGCCCTGCGGTAATCTCGCTTTCATATTCGTCAACCTCTTTCTTCAATCGTGATCCCCGATTCCGCGCTGCGCCGCAAAAAGTCGGACAGCGGATCGGTCGACGCCGGTTCTTCCTTATGAACCGGGCGTCCGCGTTTAATACGCATGGGCTTGCCGACCACGGCCTGCACCGCGCCCAGCAAAACCGCCTTATTGCCATCCGAGCGCACCAGCGCACCGAACAGCTCGTTGTCGGTCAAAATAATCAGTTGTTCCCCGTCAATCACGGCGGTGGAATCGGTCAGCACGCCGTACAGCGGCGGACTCTGCTTGGCAATGTACGCCAGCACGTCCACCCACCCGGCAAAGGAAGTCGGCTCCGTGGTCTGCTCCGCCGGTACCGTCGGAGCTACCGGCTCGGTCGCACCGGCTATCGCCGGTGTCTCCGGCTTACACGGTGTGGGCAC
>CAYMHR010000002.1:57365-98723 GCA_964390295.1 uncultured Eubacteriales bacterium | reverse complement strand
GTATCTATGAGGATATGGTATCGGGCAGACTTTCACCGGAACGGTTTGATAAGTTATCTACGGAATATGAGGAAGAACAACGAAAAGTAAAGCAGACCATTGATGAACTGCAAACGCTGATTGAAAACGGTGAGCAGAACGAGGTCGATTTACAGGCGTTCCTAAAAAATGTCCGGAAGTACACCGATCCAAAAGAACTAACCGCAGAACTGCTAAATGATTTGGTTGACAAGATCGTGATACACGCTCCCGACAAGAGTAGCGGTCACAGAAAACAAAAGATTGAAATTTACTACAAGGCTGTCGGAATTATAAATATTGCCGATGAGGATTGCATTGCCCTCGACGGCAGACTCGGTATGCAAAACCGCAAAAAGAAAACAGCCTGATAACGCAAAGCGGCGGCACAGCTCTCGCTGTACCGCCACCTTACATAAATACTTCGTTATCGCACCTCGGCTAAGCGGAGGGGTGCCGTTTTATATTGGCGCGTGCGACATTTGACAAAAATCGTCGAATATGCTACACTAAATTTCTTGTGAGGAGGCATAAAAATGAAACGATATTTCGCACTGTTGGTTGCCGCGCTCTTGACGTTGAGTATGGCGGCTTGTTCAAAAGGCGATTCGGAAGCCCCAACGTCGGCTACGACCGTTGCTTCCGAAACGATAGGGGCAACGACGACCGGCTCGACCGGGGAAGCGTCAACGACAGCGACGTTTACAACGACGTCGGAGCCCACGAAAACGACGGCGACCACCGGCACAAATACGAACGGTACCACGTGTTCGCACCGGAACGTTCAGGCGGCAACCTGCCTGACTCCGGCTAAGTGTCTGGATTGCAACGCTACGCTGGGCGAAGCGTTGGGGCACAATTACGTGGACAAGGCGTGCACCCGTTGCGGAAAGAAAAACCCGGATTATACGGCGCGTGTGGAAGTGATCGGTGTCCGGCTGGACGAAACCGAGGCCGAGCTGTTGATCGGAGAGACAATCACGTTGCAGGCGACCTTGACGCCGACTACCGCCACGGATCAGGAGCTAACCTGGAAAAGCTCCAATCCGGCGATCGCCACGGTGTCAAACGACGGAACCGTAAAGGCGGTTTCAATCGGCGAGGTGACGATCACCGCGTCCAGCCTGAACGGGAAAACGGCGACGTGCAAGATCAGTGTGCGGGATATGGTGGTGGAAATGCCGCAGTTCCCGAAGGAAGTGATCTATAACGCGCCGTACAACAAGGTTGCAATTTACGTTTTGTTGAATGGCATCGATTATACCTTTACACAAACCTCCGCCAGCACCGGCACGTTGCTGTTGGTGTTTGACGGCAGGCTGTCTTATGCCGGCGACGGTGCCGGTGGTTACACCCAGCCGAATTTTGGGTGGAAACTGTATGACGATGCCAACAAGGTAGTCGCCGAAGGAATTGCACAGGGCGATGAGGCACTGGCAATCGGTGCCAGCTTGGCCGGGCTGACGGTGGAAATACCGTCGCTGAAGTTCGGTAGGTATCGCTTGGAGCTGTACAACACGTACAAAGCGAAGTAAAAACGCGAAAGCAGAAAAGAGCCCCCGAAGCGGTCGCTTCGGGGGCTCTTTGTGCAACAAGAAGGTTAGTCGTCTTTTTTGCGAAGCCGGAGCCGTGCTGAAAGCAATTCCAAAAGCAGGGTGATCCAACTGCCGCACAGGGCAATCAGGCCGATCGTTCCCCAATCGGCAGAAATCAGGCCGGATAAAAACAGCTCGCCGTCGGGATTTTGAATGGTGGGAGCAAGCACAACGACGATCCATGCCGCCGCAACGAGAGCGACAAGCTTGGCGGCGGCGGACAGCACGAACGGAGCGGTTTCGGAGCGTTCTTGGGTAGCGGCACGCGTGACGGTAGCTCCCTCAAACGAGAGGAACCGCGAGAGGTAGACGGCACCGAGCACGAGAATGACGATTTCCGGCAACATGTAGGTGGCGTTGTAGGAAAACGAATACACGGCCGCTTGCGCGGTGGGGACGGAAAGGCCGGCCCAAACGGTGCAGCCGGTGAGAACGTGACACAGGTAACGAAGAACACCGGTAACGATGGCAGCCAGCGCCAGAGAGGTGCTCTGCGACCTTCCGGGACGACGGAACAATCCGCCGAGCCCCAACACCAAGAATGCCACCAGATAATCGAACAGCAGGATCATAACGACGGGAACAAACCCGGTGGCATAGGACAGATTGTCCATGCCGAGAAGCAATTGGATCAGGCCGTAGGTTCCGGCGGTGACGAGGCCCCATCGCGTTCCGTAGCGGTAAGCGATAATGAGCAGGGGTAGCATGCTACACGCGGTTACACTGCCGCCGTAGGGCATATCTACAATTTTAATGACGCTGAGAACCGCGGCGAAGGCGAGCATAATCGCGCTTTCGGTTAAACGATAGGCGGTTTTATTAACGGATTGAGACATAGTATAGCTTCCTTTCTTTCGTGTCGATCTTGAACAAAAAAGCACCCTCCGAAAAGGAGGGTGCTTGATAAATACACAGCCCACGCGCCTGCAGCGCGCGTTTGCCAAAACATCCCTCCGCCGGCATTATCCGGATCAGGTTACAGGGTTGAAAGCGACGCTTTCTCTCAGCCGATTGCTCAGCACCCCTTGTTCAATTGCCGCTATTGTATCACACGTAGGCAAGGTTGTCAAGACCGAAAATTTTCGACTTATGCCAGTCGGGTGGCAATTTCGTCCAAAAACTCTACCGAACCGACCTTACGCTTGTTTTCCAGCGTCGAGAGCAGATACAGGTCGCCGGTCATAACGCCGTCCTCGATGGTTTGCAGGGTGGCGCGCTCCAAGCGATCGGCAAACGCCACCAGCTCCGGCAGGTTATCCAGCTCACCGCGCTTGCGGAGTGCACCCGACCAAGCAAAAATAGTGGCGACCGAGTTGGTAGAGGTGGCTTCGCCCTTCAAATGCTTGTAGTAATGGCGCGTCACGGTGCCGTGGGCGGCCTCGTATTCGTACAGACCGTCGGGCGAGACCAGCACGCTGGTCATCATGGCGAGCGAGCCGAATGCCGTAGCCACCATATCGCTCATAACGTCGCCGTCGTAGTTTTTGCAGGCCCAGATAAATCCGCCCTTGGAGCGAATGACGCGGGCAACCGCATCGTCAATCAGCGTGTAGAAGTATTCGATGCCCGCTTCGGCAAAGGCATCCTTATAATCGGCTTCAAAAATTTCGGCAAAAATATCCTTGAAGCGGTGATCGTAGGTTTTGGAAATGGTGTCCTTGGTAGAGAACCACAGGTCTTGCTTTTGGTCCAGCGCATACTGAAAGCAGGCGTGTGCAAAGCTGGCAATAGAAGCGTCGGTGTTGTGAACGCCCTGAATAATCCCGGCACCGGCGAAGTCGTGGATGGTTTTGCGATCCACACGGCCGTCCGGGTAGGTAACGACCAGCTCGGCTTTTGCCGCGCCGTCTACGTACAGCTCGGAGTTTTTGTACACGTCACCGTAAGCGTGACGCGCCAGGGTGATCGGCTTTTCCCACGTGGAGACGCTGGGCGCGATCCCCTTGACGACAATGGGGGCGCGAAACACCGTGCCGTCCAGTGCGGCGCGCAACGTGCCGTTGGGGCTCTTCCACATTTCTTTAAGGTGATATTCCTCTACGCGCTGGGCGTTGGGGGTGATGGTTGCGCATTTTACGCCGACACCGTATTTTTTGATGGCGTTGGCCGCGTCGATTGTGACCTGATCGTTGGTTTCATCGCGATGCGGCAGGCCGAGATCGTAGTATTCACATTTCAGATCGATGAACGGGGTCAGCAGACGATCCTTGATTTCCTTCCACAGGATTCGGGTCATTTCGTCGCCGTCCATTTCGACCAGCGGTGTTTTCATTTGAATTTTTGCCATATACGTCCCTGCTTTCTATCACAAATCGCATTCATTATACCTCATTTTTGCACGTCCCGCAACTGTTTTTACGGTTTTTCTTGCGAATAATCGCCAACTGTTGTATACTAAAAGCGTATATAGCAAGTACGAAGGAGAGTGAGACGATGCAACCGCCGTTTTACGGAGCCGGTTATCCAACGATGACACCGGCCCAGATCGAAAAGCAACGCGCGCGCAAGGATGCGAATTTTGTCGGGTTTATCTTGATCGCGTTGTTGGCGGCACAGTACGTTGTTGCGGTTGTATTGCGATTGCTTGCGGCACTCGGACTGTTGAATATTCAGGCAATGAGCAACACCGCTTATTTGTTTTTGAACATGGCGCTGTATGTTTTCTATTTGGCGGTGCCGGCGTTGTTGGTTGCGGTGCTTTTGCGGCGGCGACAAAACCCGTTTCCGACCAAGCACGTCAGCACTGGGAATTATGCGGTAGCGTTGTTCGGCGGTATGGCGATGGCGGTTCTTGCCAATTACCTTACCAATCTCATTATGAGCTTTTTGGTAGAGATGGGCGTGCCGTATCCTCAATTTGACGAAACCCAGTCGGGTACGCCGGTGAGCTTGCTGTTGAATCTGCTGTCCACGGCGATTCTTCCGGCACTACTGGAAGAAATGGTGATGCGCGGTTACGTGCTGGGTGCCCTGCGGCGTTACGGAGACAAGCTGGCGGTCGTGATCACGGCGATGCTGTTCGGGCTGATTCACGGAAACGTCTTGCAGTTCCCGTTTGCGTTTTTTCTCGGTCTGGTGCTGGGGTGGCTGGTGGTTCAAACTGACAGCATTTGGCCGGCGGTGCTGTTGCATTTCGGCAACAACGCCATGTCGGTGCTGTTGGATTACGTGGAGATCGTGGTTGGCAGCAACTCGACGGCCACCATGCTGACCTTTTTCGTGTTTTGCGTGCTGGGTACGGCGGTGCTTTCGGCAGCGTTTTTATCCAACAGAAGGGGTAAAACGGATTTGCTGCGGCCGATCGGCAACGGTATCGCGCCGCTTTCCGTGTTGGAGCGGGTTAAGGCGATTTTGTTTGCCCCCGCCATGATCGTGGGGGTGATTGCGTGGGTTTTACAGCTAATCCTGTTGATGTGATCGACGACGAGTCGGACGAGCGATTTATGCGTCGGGCGCTGGAACTGGCGCAGGAAGCGGCCGAGGAGGGCGAAGTGCCCGTCGGTGCCGTGATTGTGCGCGACGGCACCGTGATTGCAGAAGGTCGTAATCGCCGCGAAACGGATCGCCAGGCATTGGCGCATGCCGAGCTGGAGGCGATTTACGGTGCGTGCCGGGCACTGGGCGGCTGGCGGCTTTCCGGATGCACCCTGTACGTTACGCTGGAGCCGTGCCCCATGTGCGCCGGAGCCATTATCAACGCGCGTCTGGACCGCGTCGTTTACGGGGCGGCCGATCCCAAAGCCGGTGCCTGCGGTTCGTTGACCGATCTGTTTCAAATTCCGTTTAACCATCAGCCGCTATGCGAGGGTGGCGTGATGGAGGAAGAGGCAGCCGGCGCATTACGCGAATTTTTTCGTTCGTTGCGAAAGAAACGCGCGGAATAACGGAGGAATCTATGGAAGACCGTGATTTTGATTTTGAAACGGAAAGCTTCGAAGTGTTGTATTCTCTGGAGACCCAGCCGAAGCCGGAGGATTTTTACATGCACGCTCACGAGCGGTTCGAGCTGTTTCATTTTATTTCGGGGGATGCCAAATATTTGGTGGAAGGAACGGAATATACGCTCAATCCTCACGACACCCTGCTGTTACGCCCGTTTGAGGTACATCGGCTGGTGCTGATGAACGAACACGTGCCGTACGAACGGATCGTGGTGCATTTTTCCGCCGAAGCGCTGGGAATCGATGAAGCCTCCGCCGGCGTGCTGTTGCGCCCGTTTTACGGGCGTGAGCTGGGGCGCGGTAATCGCTACGAAGCAACCGACTTTACCGGCGAGGGCTGGCCTTTTCACGGTGACTTCAAGCAGGTTGTGGAACGCCTGGGTGACGATGCCGCGGTGTTTATTGCCTCCAAGGTGCGTTCGTTTTTAGCGGAAACGCTGTTGCCGTTTGCCGAACGCGATCGAAACGAGACCCAGTTTTCCGCCAAAATCTCGGACGTGCTGGAATATATCAACGCGCACATGTACGACGATTTGTCGGTGGCGCAAATCTGTGAAGCGTGCTTTTTAAGTCGCGCACAGCTCAACCGTCTGTTCAAATATGCGACCGGCACGTCGGTGTGGCAATACATCACGACCAAGCGCCTTCTTCAGGCCAAAACGTTGATTCGTTCCGGCGAGCGCCCTACCGACGTGTACGAGCGGTGCGGTTTTTCGGAGTATTCCTCCTTTTATCGCGCCTATAAGGCAAAGTTTGGGAATTCGCCGGAACAGGACAAAGCGAAGCACAGTCGGTTGATCAGCGGTGACCCTTTTCCTTGAAAAGAGCGAATTTGCAATATAATTGGAGAAAATTGCAATAGAAATACGCAAATAAACCCAATATAATGAAAGGTAAGGAGGGCTGAGCATGGACAAAAACTACTTATTACGTTCACCAACAGCCGAAGCGCTGTACAATGCCGTGGCGACCTTGCCGATTGTGGACTATCACTGCCACCTGTCACCGAAGGAGATCGAGGAGGATGCACCGTTTTCTTCGATCGGTGAGCTGTGGCTGGGCGGCGATCACTACAAGTGGCGGCTGATGCGCGCCGCCGGAGTGGACGAGCGGTATATTACGGGCGAGGCACCGTATCGGGAAAAATTCCAAAAATTTGCCGAGGCCCTGTCGCTGGCAGCTGGAAGTCCGCTGTACCATTGGGCGCACATGGAGCTGTCGTTGTACTTTGGTATTGACGAGTATCTCTCCGGCGACAACGCCGGGGAAATCTGGGAGCGGGCCAACGAGGTGATTCGCGCCGAGCGCCTGTCGCCGCGCCGTATGATCCGCAAGGCGGGCGTGACGTACCTTGCCACGACCGACGACGTGATCGATTCGCTGGAGCATCATCGCCGTATCCGCGAAGACACGTCGTTTGAAACCGTGGTGGCGCCGTCGTTCCGCACCGACAACGTGTTGTTGATCCGACGCGATGGCTATGCCGCTTATGTGGAAAAGCTGTCGGCGGTCAGCGGCGTGGCTGTGACGGACGCCACCTCGCTGAAGCAGGCGCTTCGGCGGCGGCTGGAGCATTTTTGCGCCAACGGCTGCAAGTTTACCGATATTGGGATCCCGGAGTTCCCGTCCCACGTTGCCTCTGACGAGGAAGCGGACGTGACTTATCGCAAGGCGTTGGCCGGTGAGCCGATCGGTGATGAGGAATACCGCGGCTTTCTTGGCAATCTGTATCTGTTTTTGGGCAAGGAATATCGAAACCGCGGTTTGGTGATGCAGTGGCATTTGGCGGTATACCGCAACGCCAACAGCGCGCTGTTTGAACAGCTCGGTCCGGACTGCGGCGGCGATTGCATCGGTGATCCGTTGAAGGGCTCCGACGTGATTCGTATGCTGGATGCGATCGAACGGGAAGGTGGGCTGCCGCAAACGATTCTGTACACGTTGCACCCCGGCATAGCCGATCAGCTTCAAACCATTGCCGGTAGCTTTCGCGGCGTTCGTTGCGGTACGGCATGGTGGTTCTGCGATCATAAGCGGGGCATCGAGCAACAGCTTCAGGTGATCGCGGAGCTGGGGCATTTGGGATCGTTCTTGGGAATGTTGACGGACAGCCGCAGTTTCCTTTCGTATGCACGCCACGATTATTTTCGCCGGATCCTGTGCAACCGGCTGGCAGAGTGGTGTGAAAGCGGTGAGTTTAACCCGGCCGCGGCGGAGATCGTAGCTCGGCGGGTTTGCTGTGAGAATATTCAAGCGTTGATAGGAGGATAAGCATATGAAATTAACGTTTCGCTGGTATGGAGACGACGATCCCGTTACTCTGTCCCATATCCGACAAATTCCGCAGATGACGGGTATCGTTTCTGCCATCTACGACACCCCGGTAGGTGAGGTGTGGAGCCGCGAAAGCATTGCCGCCATGAAGAAAAAAGCCAACGACAATGGATTGGCGTTCGAAGTGGTGGAAAGCGTTCCGGTGCATGAGGACATTAAACTGGGCAACGCCAACGCTCCTCGTTTGATCGAGAACTATTGTGAAAACGTGCGTCGGCTGGGAGAAGCCGGTGTGAAGTGCATCTGTTACAACTTTATGCCGGTGTTCGACTGGTTGCGTAGCGAGCTGGAGCACGCACAGGCAGACGGTGCCAACGCGCTGGCCTACGACGAGCAAACGGTGCTGGCCATGGATCCGCTGAAGGGCGACTTGTCGTTACCGGGATGGGATGCCAGCTATACCAAAGACCAGATGAAGGACTTGCTTAAGGCCTATGCGGATTTGGGCGAGGAAAAGCTGTGGGAAAACCTGGAGACGTTCCTGAAGGCGGTCATTCCGGTCGCCAAGGAAGCCGGTGTGAACATGGCTATTCATCCGGACGATCCGCCGTGGGGTATGTTCGGCTTGCCGCGCATTATTACCAACAAGCAAAATCTGCAACGCTTTTTTGATATTGTACCGGAAACCAACAACGGATTAACGTTGTGCACCGGGTCGTTCGGGGCAAATCCGGAAAACGATTTGGTCGATATGGTGGACAGCTTTGCCGATCGGATTCACTTCCTGCATTTGCGGAATATCAAGCGTACCGGCGAGCGTCAGTTTGAGGAAGTCGGTCATCCCACCGCTTGCGGCTCCATCGACATGTACGGTGTTGCCAAGGCACTGGTCAAGAAGGGCTGGGACGGTTACGTTCGTCCCGATCACGGCCGTATGATCTGGGGCGAAACCGGCCGTTATGGATACGGTCTGTTCGATCGCGCGCTCGGAGCCACCTATATCGTGGGTCTGTTTGAAGCGCTGGAAAAGGAGAATAAGCAATGAAAAAAACGATTGTAATTACCGGCGCCGGTGGCGTGCTGTGTTCGGGGTTCGCCCTTCATTTGGCAAAACAGGGTCACGCGGTGGCGTTGCTGGACTTGAACGAGCAGGCGGCACAGGCGGTAGCGAAGCGGATCACCGACGAGGGTGGTGCGGCTAAGGCGTATGCTTGCAACGTGCTGGATAAGGCGTGCATCGAGGAGGTTCACGCTCGCGTGCTGTCGGATTTCGGCAAGTGCGATATTTTGATCAACGGCGCCGGCGGCAACAATCCGAAATGTACCACGGCGCACGAGGAATACGTGGACGGCGACGAATCGGCCACGGAGTTTCTTACCTTTTTCAACATCGACGAAAAGGGCTTCGACTTTGTTTTTGATCTCAACCTGAAGGGCGTGCTGTTGCCCAGTCAGGTGTTCATGCCGGATATGCTGGGTCGTTCCGGCTGTTGCGTGCTGAACGTTTCCTCTATGAATGCCTACCGCCCGCTGACCAAAATTCCGGCATACTCGGCAGCCAAAGCGGCGGTGACCAACTTCACTTCGTGGTTGGCGGTTCACTTTGCCAAGGAGGGCATCCGCGTCAACGCGATCGCCCCCGGCTTCTTCGTTACCAACCAAAACCGGGCGCTGTTGTTCGATGCCGAGGGCAATCCCACGGCGCGCACCGAAAAGATTTTGCGTTCTACCCCGATGGGCCGTTTCGGTGAAGCGGAGGAGCTTCTCGGCACGGTGGATTGGCTGTTGGACGACGGTAAATCCGGCTTCGTTACCGGTATTACCGTGCCGGTAGACGGCGGTTTTTCCGCTTATTCGGGAGTGTGAGGATATGACGGATTTGCGGATTTTTGCGTTTGCCGACGAGGCGGACCCCAGCTTTGAAGGGCAGATCGACGCGATGCTTCGCAACGATCTTGCCGGGCTGGAGATTCGTAACGTGGACGGTGAAAACGTCGCGGACATTTCCTGCGAAAAGGCAAAAGAACTGCGCCAGCGGTTGGACGACGCCGGGTTGATCACCTGGTCGATCGGCTCGCCTGTTGGGAAAATCGATATTGAAATCGGCGACTTTGAGGCACACAAGGAAGCGTTCAAGCATCAGCTGGAGATCGCCCATATTTTGGGTGCGGAAAATCTGCGGATGTTTTCCTTCTATATGCCGAAGGACAAGGACCCGGCCATTTATAAAAACGAGGTTATCGACCGCTTGGGCGCACTGACCAATTTGGCAATCGGTAGCGGCGTGCTTTTGTGCCATGAGAACGAAAAGGGCATTTACGGCGATACCGCCGCCCGTTGTTTGGAAATTTTAGAAGCGGTCCCGTTGCTACGCGCAGTGTTTGATCCGGCCAACTTCGTTCAGTGTGGGCAGGATACTTTGGAAGCGTGGGAAATGCTCAAGCCGTATGTGAAATATATGCACATCAAGGATTCGCGCAAGGACGGCACGATCGTTCCTGCCGGCTTGGGTGACGGGAATTTGTCGCGGTTGCTTGCCGAATACCGCCTGCTCGGCGGCAGAGAAGTGACGATGGAGCCTCATCTGTTTGAATTTACCGGTCTGGGTGCGCTGGAGCGCGAAGGTGAAAAGAGCCAGGTGGGAGAGCAAGGCTATTCAACGCCGCAAGCGGCGTTTGATGCCGGCGTGACGTCGTTCCGGGCGCTTGTGGGATAAATAGCGGCAAGGGGTGTTCGCAATGAAAAAGGTCAAGCTGGGGATTATCGGTCTTGGCAATATGGGCAGTGCCCATTGCAAAAACATCGAAGAAGGGCATTGTCCCGACGTAGAACTGGTGGCTGTGGCGGATATCAAGCCGGAACGGTTGGCATGGGCACGGCAAGAGCTTCCGGAAAGCGTGGTGCACTTTGACAGCGCCGAAGCGCTGATCGACAGCGGCGCCGTGGAAGCGGTGCTGATTGCGGTGCCGCATTATCAGCACCCGTCGATCGCGATTTACGCTTTTGAACACGGCCTGCACGTGCTGACCGAAAAGCCGGCCGGCGTGTATGCCAAACAGGTGCGTGAAATGAACGCGGTAGCCGACCGTGCCGGCAAAAAATTTGCTATCATGTGGAACTGGCGTACACATCCGTTGTTTATTCGACTCAAGGAGATTTTGGACAGCGGAGAATACGGTCAGCTTCGTCGCGTCAACTGGATTGTCACCTGTTGGTATCGCTCACAGGCATACTACGATTCCGGCGATTGGCGTGCCTCGTGGAAGGGCGAGGGCGGCGGCGTGCTGATGAACCAGTGTCCGCACCAACTGGACTTGTGGCAATGGCTGTGCGGTATGCCCCAGGTTGTCAGCGCCAAGCTGTTGTATGGCCAGTGGCACCGGATCGAAGTGGAGGATGACGCGACGATCGTGGCCGAATACGACAACGGCGCGACCGGCGTGTTCGTTACCGGCACCGGTGATCCGCACGGAACGAATCGGTTGGAAATTCTGCTGGACCGGGCACGGCTGGTTGCCGAGAAAGAAACGCTGACGGTGACGGAGTTTGAAACGTCGATTGACGAGTTTACGTATACCGCTTCGGCCTCCGGTGAGGTGGGAACGACGGTTACTACGTTCCACTTCGAGGACGATGATTTTCCGCATGCCACGGTGCTGAACGCGTTTGCACGGGCGATCCTGTACGACGAACCGCTGTATGCAGACGGTCGGGAAGGTCTGAATGAAATCACCCTTGCCAACGCGGCGTATTTGTCGGATTGGCTGGGACGTCCCGTGGAGCTGCCGCTGAACGAGGAGCTCTATTATCAGGAATTGCAAAAGCGCGTTCGAGATTCGCAACTGCGGACACCGACGAGCGCCGGCGACGAAACTGTCGATCACCGTAGCCGTTGGCGCGTTAAATGGTGAGAGGTGTGGACTCTGTGAAAAAGTTCTTTCAGGAATTTAAGGCGTTTATTGCTCAAGGAAATGTAATCGACATGGCGGTTGCCGTGGTGGTTGGTGGCGCGTTTAAGGAAATCGTCAACGCGCTGGTGAACGATATTATTATGCCGTTTATCGGGATGCTGACCGGCGGAACGAACCTGTCGGATTGGAAGTGCGTCATCACGCCGGCAAAGCTGGCGGCAGACGGCACGGTGCTGGAGGCGGAAAACGCTCTGCTCTATGGCGATCTCATCCAGACGATCGTCGATTTTCTGATCATTGCGTTATGCATTTTCGTAGCGCTCAAGGTGCTGTTGGCGTTGCAGACCAAAACGCGAGACCTGATGCAAAAAAAAGAGGCGGAAGCGCCGAAAAACGTCACTGCGGAAGAGCCTCCGGCAGAAACGGAAATGGACGTTTTGAAAGACATTCGTGCATTGCTGCAGGATCACGCCGCGGAAACCAAATAAGAGAAGCAGAAAGCAGAGCGATGGCTCTGCTTTCTTTTTGGGCATACTATCTTCGGAGGTGAGAGTATGTCCGAGCATCGCGGAGAGGCACAGCGACCGACGGAGACGGAAAAGCAGATTATTTACGGGCAACCGGAAACGGCGCAGGAGCTGGTGCACAAATACGGCACGTACGAAATTCAGCCGACGCAGGACTCCGACAATGAGTTTCCGCAGATTGCCACCGGTTTGCCGAAGAAAAAAGCCGAAAAGCAGGAATAAGCGCACGTCTGCGGGAAATCCTAACGCTATATCGCGAGGGGAGTGAGCCCGAATGGATTGGTGGATGGTGCTTAAGGCGTTTGCCGTCGGTGGGGCGATCTGTGTGGTCGGACAACTGCTGATTGACCTGACCAAGCTGACGCCGGCGAGGATTTTGGTGTTGTACGTTACTCTTGGAGTGGCGCTGACGGCTGTTGGGGTGTACGAGCCGCTAATTCGCTTTGCCGGCGGCGGTGCCAGCCTGCCGCTGACCGGCTTCGGCTATGCGCTGGCCAAAGGCGTTGAACGGGGAGTTGCCGAGCAGGGCGTGCTGGGGATCATCACCGGCGGATTAACGGGGACGGCCGGTGGCATTGCTTTCGCCGTCACGCTGGCGCTACTGTGCGGATTGTTGTGCAAGTCCAAAGAAAAGGCATAAAAGCGCCGACCCGAACGTCGTTGCGTTCGGGTCGGCTTTTTTACAAAAATCCGTTGCACCGAAGCGAGGGGTGTGATATACTGAACAAAACGAGTGTCGTGTGACAAGGCAAGGATGACGATGGGGAGGAAACGAAATGATTACACTGAAAAACCAAAGTATGACGGTAACGATCGCCACGTTAGGGGCGGAAATGCAGACGGTTACTGCCGCTGACGGTACCGAATATTTGTGGCATGGTGATCCGGCATGGTGGTCGGGGCGCGCGCCGGTGCTGTTTCCGATCTGTGGCCGATTGCCGAACAACGTTTATCGGTTAAACGGAAAATCGTATGAACTGGGAATGCACGGGTTTGCACGCAGATCGGAGTTCGAGGTGGAAACGGCTACCGATACCGAGGCGGTGTTCCTTTTGCGCGACAGCGAGGCGACGCGTGCACAGTACCCGTTTTCATTCGAATTTCGGGTGCATTACACGTTGTGTGAGGACACGATCGAGGTGACGTATACCATCGATAACGTCGGAGACGAAACGATGTACGCTTCGGTCGGTTCGCACGAGGCGTATGCCTGCCCCGAAGGCTTGTCGGCGTACGACGTGATTTTTGAAACGGAGGAGCCGTTGAACTCACACATCGTCGATGATGGGATTCGCCACGAAACCTTCGCCGTGCCGGCACCGAACGGTGTGCTGTCGCTGAAGGACGACTATTTTGTTCCGGACGCGCTGGTGTTCCGCAATTTGCGTTCCAAATCGGTGGAACTGCGGAACCGCACGACGGGTCGCGGCGTTCGGGTGGCCTATCCGGATGCCGAATCGCTGTTGATCTGGAGCAAGCCGGGCGCACCGTACGTGTGTATCGAGCCGTGGTGTGGATTTGCCACTTGGGTGGATTTTCACGGCGAGCTTCCGGAAAAAGAGGGAATCCGTGCTATTGCGGCAGGAAGCGCTTATCGCGCAACGCACCGCATTACGCTGTTGCCGTAATTTTCAGTTGACAAACGGCCGGGGATGCGGTATACTATTCAACGCTTATGCAACAAGTGAATAGGTCCTTATCAAGAGTGGTGGAGGGAACAGGCCCTGTGAAGCCCGGCAACCTGCGAAGTGCAAGGTGCCAACTCCTGCGGTTTTTGCCGGCAGATGAGGTGAGATAGCGCCCCGGCTTGCCTGCCGGGGCGTTTTTACAAAAAGGAGGAAGTTTTTATGGCAAGACATTATTTTACGTCGGAATCCGTTACGGAAGGTCATCCGGATAAAATGTGCGACCAAATTTCAGATGCCGTGTTGGATGCGATTTTAGCGCAGGACGCAGAAGCGCACGTGGCGTGTGAAACCGTCACGACCACCGGCGTGGTGATGGTGATGGGCGAAATCACGACGACCGCTTCGGTGGATATTCCGGCGGTGGTGAGAAACGTCGTTTGCGAAATCGGCTATGAAGGCGCCGACGCCGGCTTCGATGGACGCACCTGTGCCGTCATGACCATGCTGGACAAGCAGTCGCCGGACATTGCGATGGGCGTTAATGCGGCGCTGGAGTCGCGCGGCGAGTCCGATGCCGACGCGTACGATCGAATCGGCGCCGGCGACCAAGGCTTGATGTTCGGTTATGCTTGCAACGAAACGCTGGAGCTGATGCCCCTGCCCATTGCGCTGGCGCATCGTCTGGCGGCCGAGCTGACGCGGTTGCGCAAAAGCGGGACGTTGCCCTATCTGCGCCCCGACGGAAAAACGCAGGTAACGGTGGAATACGAGGGAGATACGCCGGTTCGGGTGGAGACGGTGGTCGTTTCCACACAGCACGATGCGGACGTTTCGCTGGAAACCATTCGTCGCGACATCACCGAAAAATTGATCCGTCCAATCGTTCCGGCCGAGCTGCTGGACGACGACACCAAAATTTTTGTCAATCCCACCGGACGCTTCGTGGTGGGCGGACCGCAGGGCGATAGCGGTCTGACCGGACGTAAGATCATCGTGGACACCTACGGCGGGTACGCCGGTCACGGCGGCGGCGCATTTTCCGGCAAGGACCCCACCAAGGTGGACCGTTCTGCCAGCTACATGGCGCGATATGCCGCCAAAAACGTGGTGGCCGCCGGTCTTGCCGCACGGTGCGAGGTGCAGGTGGCGTACGCCATCGGTGTAGCGCACCCGGTATCCATCTACGTGAATACGCACGGCACCGGAGCGGTGTCGGACGACGTGTTGTCCCGAGCGGTAGCGGCGACGTTTGACTTCCGCCCGGCGGCAATTATCGAGACGTTGCAGCTTCGGCGGCCGCAATACCGTGCGCTGGCGGCGTACGGACACGTTGGTCGTGAGGACCTCGACGTGGTCTGGGAAAAGACCGATCGAGTTGAGGCGCTGAAGCAGGCGGTGTGTGCGCTCAC
Organism: uncultured Eubacteriales bacterium; assembly: GCA_964390295.1. Taxonomy (GTDB): domain Bacteria; phylum Bacillota; class Clostridia; order Oscillospirales; family Acutalibacteraceae; genus RGIG3009. The sequence continues at coordinate 83,420 of CAYMHR010000002.1, read as the reverse complement.
AGAAAAAGATTGACAAGCGCGTGAAAAAATGGGATAATAAGCGTATATGAGAGTGATTACAGGAACGGCGAAGGGCTGCCGTCTGGAAACGCTTGCCGGCATGGATACCCGTCCCACGGTGGAGCGTGTCAAGGAAGGCATCTTTTCTGCCATCAGCTTTGAAATCGAAGGGCGCAGGGTGTTGGACTTGTTTGCCGGCTCCGGCCAAATGGGGCTGGAAGCGGTCAGCCGCGGTGCGGCTTCCTGCATTTTTGTGGACAGTAGCCGCGAAGCGATTCAGGTCGTGCGTCACAACGTAGCGGCAACCAAGCTGACTGATCGCGTTACGGTGCTGTGCCGGGATGCGCTGGGCTTTTTACGGCAAAGCGCCGACCACTTCGATTTGGTGTTTTTAGATCCGCCATACGAATCCGGATTGTTGCTTCCTTGCCTGGAGGCGTTGTCCGGGCGCGTGCCCTCCGGTGGCGCTGTGCTGTGCGAAAGCGACCGGGATGCGGATCTGCCGGAAACGGTGGGGAGCTTTCGGCTGGAACGGACGTACCGTTACGGGCGTGTCGCGGTTCGATTGTACCGCAGTAAGGAAGGTGTGCAATGAAGCTGGCGATCTGTCCGGGAAGCTTTGACCCGGTCACCAACGGACATTTGCAAATTATATCGCGTGCGGCGGCCATGTTTGACCGCGTGATTGTGGTAACGATGGCCAATCAAAACAAATCACCGCTGTTCAGCGCGCAGGAACGCGTAGAGCTTCTTCGCCGCGCCACGGCGGGGTTGCCGAACGTCGAAGTGGACGCGTACGACGGTCTGCTTGCCGAGTATGCGCGCGAAAAACAGGCCATTGCCATCGTGAAGGGCTTGCGTGCCATGTCGGATTTTGAATATGAATTTCAAATGGCACTCACCAATCGCAAGTTGAATCCGGCGGCGGAAACGGTGTTTTTTACCACCAGTACCGAATATATGTATCTTTCCTCCAGCCTGGTCAAGCAGATCGCTCAACTCGGCGGAGAAATCCGCGAGTTTGTACCGGCGTGTATTGTTAAAGATATTTTACAAAAATACGGAAGGACTGAATGAGCATGACCATTGAAAACATACTGGATCAAATTGACGAGATGATCGACAAAGCGTGGGGTATGCCGCTGTCCGGCGGAAAATGCTTGATTGAAGCAGACCGTCTGCGCGATATGCTGGATGACATTCGCGGCAATATGCCCAGCGAGATCCGCCAGGCAAAATCCATTGTTGCGGATCGTGCCGACATCATTGCCGATGCCAAAAAAGAAGCCGAAAGTATCGTTCGTGCTGCCGAGGAGCGCGCTCGCGTACTGGTGATGCAGGAGGAACTGGTAAAACAGGCACAACAGAAGGCAAACGAGATTTTGCTACAAACGCAGCAGAAGTGCCGCGAAATGCGGAAAGGAACGCAGGATTTTGCCGAGGATTTGCTCAAGCGTGCCGAAGAATCGCTTGCCAAGCAGGTGAACGAGCTGCACCAAACTCGTCAGGTGCTTCGCAAGCCGGCGGCAAAGGCGGAAAAGGTCGAAGAATAAGCCTAAAGGAGAAAGCCGATCCGCTTTCTCCTTTTCTTTGAACGCCGTTTGTGTCAAAAAAAAGGAAGCTTGGCCGACAATCCTCTTGCGTTTCTGTAAAAAGAGGGATATAATAAAAAGGTAAAAACCTGAAAGGAGTACGAATATGAACTATTCCCACGAAGTAGAACAAATGTGCATCGTGAAGAAAGGCCCGAACCATGGTCCTGCCCCCATTCCGGAGGAGGGAAAATGGGTAAAGGCTTCGCAGATCGCGGACATTTCCGGTCTGTCCCACGGTGTCGGCTGGTGCGCTCCGCAGCAGGGCACCTGCAAGCTCACGCTCAACATTAAGGAAGGTATTGTCGAAGAAGCGTTGGTGGAAACCATCGGTTGCTCCGGCATGACTCATTCCGCCGCTATGGCCGCAGAAATCCTGCCCGGCAAGACGCTGCTGGAGTGCCTGAACACCGACCTGGTGTGCGATGCCATCAACGTCGCCATGCGCGAAATCTTCCTGCAACTGGTGTACGGCCGTACCCAGTCCGCCTTCTCCGAGGACGGTCTGTCAATCGGCGCCGGTCTGGAGGATTTGGGCAAGGGTCTGCGTTCGCAGGTTGGCACCATGTATTCCACCAAGGTAAAGGGCGTTCGCTATCTGGAGATGGCGGAAGGCTACGTAACCAAGCTCGCTCTGGATGAGGACGGCGAGGTTATCGGCTATCAGTTCGTGCGTCTGGGCAAAATGCTGGAGGACATCCGTCACGGCATGCAGCCCAACGAAGCGTATGAGAAGAACATCGGTCAGTACGGTCGCTTTGACTCGGCGGCAAAGTACATTGACCCCCGTGAAGAATAAGAGGAGGCGGCAACAATGGCGAACGATGTGAAATTTGAAGGCAAGGACAGACGCCTTGCAAAGATCGAGGAGTTCCTTGCGGCCAACGGCCTCGGCTCTATGGAAGATTGCCGCGCTCTGTGCGAGAGCAAGGGCGTGGACGTGAATGCGATTGTCAAGGGCGTTCAGCCCATCGCGTTTGAAAATGCAGTGTGGGCGTATACGCTGGGCGTGGCGCTGGCGCTTAAGCGCGGCGTTAAGGACGCGGCGGAAGCCTCTGCTGTGATCGGTGAAGGCTTGCAGGCCTTCTGTGTGCCCGGCTCCGTTGCCGAGCAGCGTCAGGTTGGCTTGGGCCACGGCAACTTGGGCAAAATGCTGTTGTCGGAGGATACCGCGTGCTTCGCGTTCCTTGCCGGTCACGAATCTTTCGCGGCGGCGGAAGGTGCCATCGGTATTGCCCGCACGGCAAACAAGGCGCGCAAAACTCCGCTCCGCGTGATCCTGAACGGCTTGGGCAAGGACGCGGCGTATATTATCAGCCGAATCAACGGCTTCACCTACGTGGAGACGGATTATGATTATTTCACCGGCGAGCTGAAGATCGTGCGTGAAAAGGCGTTTTCCGACGGCGAACGCGCCAAGGTGCGTTGCTACGGTGCCAACGACGTCAACGAAGGCGTGGCGATCATGCGGCATGAAGCGGTTGAGGTTTCCATTACCGGCAACTCCACCAACCCGACCCGCTTCCAGCACCCGGTTGCCGGCACGTACAAGAAATGGGCAATCGAGAACGGCAAAAAGTACTTCTCGGTGGCTTCCGGCGGCGGCACGGGTCGTACCCTGCACCCCGATAACGTAGCGGCCGGCCCGGCTTCCTATGGTTTGACGGATACCATGGGTCGTATGCACGGCGACGCACAGTTCGCCGGCTCGTCCTCGGTTCCGGCTCACGTGGAGATGATGGGTCTGATCGGTATGGGTAACAACCCGATGGTTGGTGCCACCGTGGCTTGCGCCGTGGCAGTCAGCGAAGCGCTCAAGTAATTTAGCGTTTCTATAACAGTTTACAAAAACCGGAGTTGAAGGCAACCGTCTTCAACTCCGGTTTTGTCTTTCCGCTTTGAAAAGTGTAGATTTTGTTTTTTCGAGCGTTGCTTTTTCGCTTGCACTCTGTCGTGCGGTATGCTACAATGAAAGCGACCGATGACAGCGATGGAGGGAAGAATCGTGGAGACGAAACAACAACCGATTAACGAGTGGGACCGCATGGTGGCAGGAAAGCTCTATAATTCATCCAGCAAAGACATTGAAAAGCAACACCTGCGCGGTCTTGCCGGATGTGAGCGGTTTAATCGAATTTCCATCCGCCGTGCCAAAGCCAAGCAGAAGGCGCTGGAGCGGCTGATCCCGTCGGCACGCGGCAACAATCTGGGAGTATTCGCCCCCTTTTATTGCGAATACGGCGTCAATATTCACGTCGGCAAAGAATGTTTTGTGAATTATAATTGCGTGTTTTTGGACGTGTCTCCGATCACGCTCGGTGACGGCGTGTGGATCGGTGCCAACGTGACGCTGGCAACGCCGAATCATCCGCTTTTGGCAGAAGAACGCTTGAACGCGGAGTATCCGGACGGCTATCACGACTTGGAGTATTCCGAGCCAATCACCCTGGAGAACGGATGCTGGATTTGTTCCGGAGCCATTATTTGCGGCGGCGTTACGGTCGGTGCCAACAGCATCGTAGCGGCCGGCGCCGTTGTTACGCGGGACGTTCCGCCGAACAGCATTGTAGCCGGTGCTCCGGCTCGCGCGATGCGTCGCGTTGACGAGGAGGACCGCATGAACGTGTGGGAAACCTACTTAAAAAACGAGACTCCTCTTTCCGCGCGCAAACGGAAGGGTTGATTGTCTGCGTGAGGGCACTTAAATGGATATTTTGATTGAATTCATTATGGATATGTACGCCGAGCTGATGCTGTACGTCATCCCCGATCGGCCGGGAACGACTGCCAGGCGCCGAACCATTGCGGCTATTCTCGCCATAACGATGTTCGTGGTGGACATGGCGCTGTTCTTGTGGGGCGGCACGTTGCTGTTCGATCGGAAGAGCGCTGGGGGATGGGTACCGATTCTTGCCGCGGTAGTGCTGTCACTGGCACAAATTGTTTTGGGCTTTATTGTCAATCATAAAAAATCGAAGCACGGGAGGAAAGAACAATGAAAAAGTATACACGGTTACTCGCGCTGGCACTGGCTACGGCGCTGATGCTGGCAGGCTGCGGTTCCGGCACACCGGACACCGGCACCACGACTGCGACCACGACCGCGCCGACTGCGACTCCGGAGCCGGTGATCGACGTGCCGGAGGTTGCACAAGCTGCCGGGTATACCTCACTGGTATTTTACGATGACTTTGACGATCCGTCTACCATCGACTGGCAGGGCACCGGCGACGCCGGATACAAATGGTATATCGATCGTCCCTTTGGTTGGGACCCGCTCCAGGAGGGCGACGTTGTGCTCGAGAACTCGGTAGCGACGATCGCACCGCAAAAATCCTGCGCCAACTGGGGTATTGCCACCTACAGTGTCAAGGGCGACACCGGCGCGGCGTTTACTTACGCTTATTTTGAAGCGCGCGTGCGAATCAACGTGGAAATGACGGCGGACGACTTGACGGTCGCCGGTCAGCCGGCGGTGTGGAGCTTTTCCAAAAACCACACGACGGGGCGCGATAACGGGCGCTGGGGCGAGATTGATTTTTACGAGGTGGCGTTTGAAGACGACGGCTCCTTCAAAAACACGTTGGTCACGTCGATGCACGATTCGCGTGTTGTAGACGGCAAGCAAAAAAACTTGAGCAGTGGTAAAAACATCAGTAAATACCTGATCGATCCTTACGGCGACTGGCAGACGATCGGTTGTCTGTGGACACCCGGCTCGGTGACGTGGTATATCGAGGATAGCTATGTGACCAGCACGACCTATAGCGCCGACGGCTTGCCGAGTCCAGAATCCTCCTCCAATCAGGAGGTTGGTTGCTTCAGCATCCTGGATCAGGAGGAAATGCTGGTCATTCTCGGTGCCGGCGTGGATTGGCCGCTGGAAGTGGACTGGGTGCGTGTGTGGCAGGCGGAAAAGTAACTCAAAAAGTGGCGGATTGTACCTGTATTTGTCCGAAAAGGCATTGTTTTTCGCAGACAATGTGATACAATGCGGATATAATCTGTAAACGACAGGGAGGAATCCTAATGAGCGAAAAGCAAATTCCACAGCCGGCAGAAGCGGCCGGTTATCGCAAGCTGGTATTTAACGACGATTTTGACGATCCGTCCACCATCGATTGGGACGGAAGCGGTAAGCCGGGCTTCAACTGGTATATCGATCGCCCGTTCAAATGGCCGTCGCTGGTTCCCGGTGACGTTACTGTGCAAAACTCGGTGGCGACGATCGCCCAGAAGGAATCCTGCGCCAACTGGGCCATCGGTACCTACAGCTCCAAGGGGGATACCGGCGCGGCGTTCCGCTTCGGCTATTTTGAAGCGCGCATCCGGTTTGACATGAACAAGCATCACGCCGACGTTTCCGGTTTCCCGGCATGGTGGAGCTTTTCCAAAGCGCACACCACTGACCGCAACGACGATCACTGGGCCGAGCTGGACTTCTTCGAGGCGATGACCAACCCCGAAGCCGGCGGCAAGTACACCGGTACGCACGTTTCTACGATCCACGACTGGACGCGTCAGGATGGAAAAGTCTGCAACTGCCAGAACCCCAATAACTGGCACGACGAGTGCGTGACCGAGGGGTGGCATAATTACGGGTGCCTCTGGACTCCCGGCGTTGTGGAATGGTATTACGACGAGCAGTGCATTGCCCGTGTGACCTATTCGGCTGACAAACTGCCCGAGCCGACGAACGTTTCCGGCAATTTTGTCGGTGCCTATCAATACATGGAGCAGGAGGATATGCTCCTGATTCTCGGCAGCTGTAAGGAGTGGCCGATGGAGGTTGACTGGGTGCGCGTGTGGCAAGCGTGACCGGCAACGTAACGGTTTGCAGTGGCGTTTTAACGGTGGTTTCCGTTAAAACGCCACTTTTTCCTCTAAAAAATAATCGTCAAAATTTGAAATTGACGAAAAAGTGCTATTTTATTGCGGCGTTTTTACTATATTATCTTTGAAAAATCAGTATAATGTTAGTAAGGGCTTTGACGCTTCCGGGCAGCGAGAGATCGTTTGACCGGTTATTTGTGTCATAGTCGGCAGGCCTTGAAGTTCAACACAATAAATAAGGGTGTGTGAAGATGAAATTCAGCAAAAACATGAAGCGGGTCTTGTCTGTCATGCTGGCGGCGATTATGTTGCTGGCAGTACCGGTCTACGCCGATACGGACGCTACCGGCAATGGTGGCAGTGTCGCTGCCGTTGACACGGTAACGTTTGACGGTACGCCTTCGTACATCGAGTATTACGAGGCGTATAAGGACGCGGCCAAACCGTCGGCAAGCATTACGGTGGACGGAATCGGTGATCTGGATTACGATTCAACGGATCCCGCCGAAAACATCGAGGCGGCAACGGTTGAAAAGGACGGCATGTCGGGCGCTGTGCTCGACGCGTCCAATACGTACCTCCAGTGGACGTTCACGGTGACGGAGCCCGGCATCTACAACGTCACGACCACGTATTATCCGCTGAACGGCGGCGAGGAAAATACGATCGGCCGTGCCATCGCGCTGGACTTGTCGATTGACGGTGAAACGCCCTATACCGAGGCCAAGGCGTTTTCTCTGTCCAGAATGTGGAAGGATGCCGGCGATCCCACGACGGATGCACTGGGTAACCACGTGCGTCCGCAGCAGGTTGAGGTTCAGCGCTGGATCGAAGCGTCGTTCGTCAACGAGCTTGGCATGTACAGCGATCCGTATTACGTATACTTGGAGGCAGGCGAACACACCCTGCGCCTGACTCGCGTTCGTGAGGCGATGGCGGTCAACAAGATCGTTTTCAGTAACGCCGAGACTTTGCCTTCGTATTCTACCTATTATAAAGAGACGGCTGCAGTAAAGGGCGAAAGCAAGGATACCGGCAAGTATGCAACCCTGCAGGCGGAAAAGACGACCGAAAAGACCGACTCTACCCTGTACGGCCAGACCGACCACCAGAACGCCGGTACCACGCCGAACCATCCGACTCATACGCTGATCAATACGATCGGCGGCTCCAACTGGGGAACCACCGGTCAGTCGATCACGTGGACGGTCAACGTGGAAACGGCCGGTTGGTACAAGCTGGCAATGCGTGCCCGTCAGGACAGCAACCAGGGCATGATCTCTTACCGCACCCTGAAGATCAACGGCGAGATTCCGTTCGCTGAAGCGGTCAACATTCCCTTTAAGTATGATTCCGATTGGGACGTTTTTGTAATCGGCGGCGAGGAAAACCCGCAGTTGCTCTGGCTGGAGCCGGGCGACCGGATCACGCTTACCGTTGCTGCCGGCGAGCTGTGCGACGTGTTGCGTAACGTCCAGCAGTCCGTGCTGTCGCTGAACGAGATTTATCGTAAAATCATCGTGATCACCGGCACCTCGCCCGACGTGTATCAGGACTATTATTTGGAAGACGAAATCCCCGGCTTGCAGAACATGTTTTTGGAGCAGAGAGATCGTCTGACTCAAATTGCCGACGATATCAAAAAGGTAACCGGCAAATCCGGCTCGCAGACTTCTACGTTGTTGGAGGCGGCGGCCAAGATGGAGCTGTACTCCGGCAAGTCGTATGAGATCACTGCCGACCTGAGCTCCTTCAAGGATAGCATCGAGAGCTTGAGCTCGCTGTTGCTTACCTTCGGCTCGCAGCCGTTGGAAATCGACTGCTTCTACTTTGTCCCGGCCAACCAGGAAGAAATTCCCAGCGGTAAAGCGGGCTTCTGGGAGACGATTTGGTACAGCCTCCAAAAGTTCTTCGGTTCCTTCTTCACCGACTATCAGGTTGAGGGCGGCAAGGACACCGTCGAAGTCTGGGTTTCCACCGGTCGTGACCAAATGCAGATCGTCAACTCCATGATTACCGACTTCACCGCACAGAGTGGCATTTCCATTCGCTTGAGCCTGGTTTCCACCGGCTCCACGCTGCTGCAGGCAACGATGGCGGGCAAAGGCCCCGATGCGGCACTGATGGTTGGCTACGACGAAGTTGTCAACCTGGCCATGCGTGGCGCTCTGGTTGACTTGAACGGTGAAGGCTATAACATCCGTCAAAAGACGGAGGGCGTTTTCTCGGAAGCAGCATGGAAGCGTTTCTTCTATGAAAACGGTTATTACGCGATCCCCGAAACGCAAACGTGGCCGATGCTCTTCTATCGCACCGACATTATGGAGGAGCTTGATCTGGAGGTCCCCGACGATTGGGATGAATTCCGCGAGATGCTCCGTACCCTGCAGGGCCAGAACCTGAACGCCGGTATGGTGGAGACCTCTTCCGGCACACCGGGCGTTTCCGGCAGCATCGACGTGTTCCAGAGTCTCCTGTTCCAGCGCGGCAGTACTTACTATAATGAAGATCGTACGGCGACGTTGTTCGACACCATCGAGGCTTACGAGTCCTTCGAGGAGTGGTCGGAATTCTATTCCAAGTACGGCGTGGAGCGCAGTATCGACTTCTATAACCGCTTCCGTACCGGCGACGTGCCGATCGGCTTCAGCACTTACACAACCTACAACCAGTTGATGGCGGCCGCTCCCGAATTGCGCGGCTTGTGGTCGATGGCTCCGATCCCGGGTATGGTTCAGTATAAGAAGGATGCCAACGGTGAATACGTCTTGGATGAGGACGGCGAAAAGATCGTCGCGCGCGGCACCTGGAAGCTGACCGATTCCGGTGAGCTGGCATTGGATGCCAACGGCGACCCGATTCCCGTGTATGACGATAACGGTGAAATTCTTATCAACCACATGTCTGCTTCCGGCGGAACCGGTTGTATGCTGATGACTTCGGCGATCGATCGCGGCGTGGCAGACAGTGCGTTTGAGTTCTTGAGCTGGTGGACGGCAACGGATCAACAGATTCGTTACGGCCAAGAGCTGGAGGCCACCATGGGCGTTGCGGCGCGTTACACGCCTGCCTCCATCAAAGCCTTCCAGAGCATGGGCTGGACGGATGAAGAGCTTCGCATTTTGGATGCCCAGCGCGTGTGGACCGATAACGTCTACTCCGTCCCTGGCGACTATCTGTTGGCTCGTTCGTTGACCAACGCTCTGCGTTCTACGTTGGATGATAACCTTGAGCCGCGTCGCACGTTGTCGAATTACAACCGTGACATCAACGCGGAAATCACCCGTAAGCGCAAAGAGTTTGGCTTGAAGTATTAAAAGGAGGGGATTCGTGATGAGTGCTAAAAAGAAATCGTCCAGCCTGAATGCACAGGCACGGCAGAGCTACATGGCGCACTACGCAATGTTGTCCCCGTTCCTGATTGCCTTTATCGCCTTTACAATCCTGCCGATTTTGGCGGCTATCGTATTGAGCTTTACCAACTTCAACATGGTGCAGTTTCCCAGCTTCACCGGCGTGGAAAACTACATTCGCTTGCTTTTTGAAGACGACGTCTACATGATCTCGCTGAAAAATACGCTGATCATGGCGTTGATCGTCGGCCCCGTCGGCTACATTTTGAGCTTCGTGGTGGCGTGGCTGATCAACGAACTGGGCTATCGCCTGCGCGTGCTGTATACCTTCTTTATGTATACGCCGGCACTGTGCGGCGGTGCCGCCACGATTTGGACGTACATCTTCTCCACCGACTCCAAGGGCTTCTTAAATGACCTACTCCTGAAGCTCGGTATTATCTCCGATCCGATTCAATGGCTGACCGACTCCACTTATACCATGACGGTGGCGATCATTGTCGCCATCTGGGGTAGCTTCGGTACCGGCTTCCTGTCGTTCGTTTCCGGTTTGCAATCGCTGGATCACTCCTTCTTCGAAGCGGCGGCGATCGACGGTTTGCGTAACCGCTGGCAGGAGCTCTACTACGTTACCTTCCCGCAGATGAAGGAATTCCTGCTGTTCGGTGCGGTGCAGTCCATTTCGTCCGCATTCTCCATCGCTCCGACGATTACCGGTAACCCCAGTACCAACTATTCGACGCACACGTTGGTTCTACATATTCAGGACCACGCCAACGTTCGTTACGAAATGGGTTACGCTTCAGCGGCCGCCGTTGTACTGTTCCTGCTGATGTTCTTGAGCTGGAAGCTGATTAACAAGCTGCTGTCGAAGATTTCTGCGTAAGGAGGGATAGAAATGACATTGAAATTTGCCAAAAAAGACAAGCCGGTCAATCTCAAACGGTTGAAAACGCACCGCGTCATTCTATCCAACGTTCGTTACGAAATGGGTTACGCTTCAGCGGCCGCCGTTGTACTGTTCCTGCTGATGTTCTTGAGCTGGAAGCTGATTAACAAGCTGCTGTCGAAGATTTCTGCGTAAGGAGGGATAGAAATGACATTGAAATTTGCCAAAAAAGACAAGCCGGTCAATCTCAAACGGTTGAAAACGCACCGCGTCATTCTATCCCGTTCCAAAGGCGGCACGATTGCCATCGGCCTGTTCGTTACGCTGATGTCGCTGTTTATGCTGTTGCCGGTTATCTACTCGGTGATTCAGGCATTTAAGCCCATCGAAGAAATTTATGCGTATCCGCCGAAGTTCTTTGTGCAAAACCCGACGATTGAAAACTTTAAGATGGTCTTAAAGCTGGCGGGTAACCTGTGGGTCCCCTTTAGCCGTTACCTGTTCAACAGCTTGCTGATCGCCGTGGTCGGTACGTTCATCTCGGTGTTTATCTCCACTCTGGCGGCGTATCCGCTGGCGAAGGGCCGCTTCCCCGGTCGTGAGTTTATCTCCAGCGCCATCATCATCGCCATGTTGTTTAACGGAAGCGTTACCGAGATGCCGCGTTACCTCATCATTGCCGGTCTGGGCATGGTGGATACCTATTGGGCGGTTCTGCTGCCCGCTATGGCCGGTACCATGGGCGTCTTCCTGATGCGTCAGTTCATGGTAACCGCGATCCCGGATTCCACTCTGGAAGCCGCACGAATCGACGGTGCCAGTGAATTTACCATTTTCTTCCGCATCGTAACGCCCAGTGTCCGTGCCGGTTGGATGACCTTGATCATCTTCTCCTTCCAGAATTTCTGGAACTCGACAAACGGGACGTACATTTACAGCGAAGAGCTGAAGCAGTTGCCGTCCGTTTTGTCTTCGATTGCGGCGGGCGGTATCGCACGTGCCGGTGCAGGCTCCGCAGTGGCGGTCATCATGATGCTTTTGCCGATCATCGTGTTCCTGATCTCGCAAAGCTCCATTACCGAAACGATGTCCCACTCCGGTTTGAAATAACGCAACAACGTTAGTTTGCAGAAAGGTGCGTGTTTGGCTTATGCCGAAAAAAACGTTAGGCGCGATTCTGGTAGCGGTATTGCTGCTGGTATGCACGCTGTCTGTGTCGGTCGGGGCGTTGCCCGGTAACAACGTTGCCTATACGACGTATGACTACAACAACTATGAGGAATCCATTTCCGCACCCGCCGCGTACGTCCCTGCAGGGCGTATTACCGGTGCCAGCTTGACAGAGCAGGCACACAAGGCGGGACAGACCGACGTGGATCTCGGTAGCTTCCAGTATCCCACCGATATTTTTTACGATCAGGATCACAAGCTGATCTATATGCTGGACAGCTTAAATTCGCTCAGTGGTGACGACGACGTTTGTCGCCTCATCGTGCTGAACGAGGACTTTACTTACAACAATGTCGTTTACTTTGAGGAGCCTTCCATGACCACCGTCTCTTATTCCTATATGGATATGGAGACTTTTGAGCTGGTCGAGGTCGTGCTGAGCGATGAAAACGGCGACCCGATCATGGTGCAGGAGTACGAGCTTCTGATGGATGAAGAAGGTAACCTCGCTGAGGACATTCAACTGGTTCATCCGATCACGGGTGAAGAAGTTTTTGATCCGTACGGTGATCCGGTTATGGTAACGCCGAGCGATACCACCAAGCCGATCATTAAAAGCTCCGACATTCAGGAGGCTGAAGGCGTCACGGTCGGCAACGACGGCCGTATCTACGTTGCCGATACCAAGGGCGGTCGGGTCGCGGTATACCGTATGTCCGAAACCGACCAGCACAAGGCGACTTTGGATTACGAGATCGTTCCCGACGCTTCGGAAACTCACCAGGATGCGGATTTGCCCTTCGACGTCTGCAAGGTCATCGTGGACAACCGTAACAACCTGTATGCGATCGCCCACAGCAACAACATGGGCGCTTACGTGTTCAACTCCAAGGGCGAATTCCAACGCTTCTTTGGCGGAAACGAAGTGGAAAAGACCAGCGAAGTTGTTATGAAGTACATGCTTCGTCCGTTCCTGACGCAGGAGCAGTTGGAAGGTATGCAAACCTCCACGCCGATCAATATTGCCAGCTTCGACGTCGATGACGAAGGCTTCCTGTACACCTGCACCACGGTGGCGGAAACCACCGTGGTTCCGGAGGGTGTCATTCGTAAGCTGAACTACTTAGGCAAAAACATTCTCGATTCCGAAATCGTTTTCGGTGACCTGGAATGGGACCGCTTGGGTAAGAGTGAAACCAAGGTTACGAACTTCATCGACCTGGACGTGGATGAAAACGGCTTTATCAACATGTTGGATACCAACCGCGGTAAAGTCTTCCAGTACACCGAACGCGGCACGTTGGTAGCGGTGTTCGGGGCCTACGGCGATCAGGTCGGTACCTTCGACAAGCCGGTGGCTGTCGAATCGATCGGAGATGCCGTGCTGGTTGTGGATGCCAACAAGTGCCTCATTCAAATCTTCGAGCCGACGGCGTACGGTAAGCAGTACCGTGAAGCGCTGACCCGTCTGGAAGACGAGGATTACGAAGGCTCGCTGAAAATTTGGAACTCCCTGCTGGAGGCCAACTCCAACAACGCTTACGCGTACTACGGCATCGGTCACGTGTACGACATGATGGGTGAGTACAGCAAGGCTATGGAGTACTTCAAGCTGGCAGGTGATCGCGAGTCGTATTCCGATTCCTATCAGGAATATCGCAACGACCTGATCAAACAATGGTTCCTGCCGGTTGTCGGCGTGATTATCGCATTGCTGATTGCCGCACAGGTGATTAAGCGCGTGCGTAGCAAGAAGGCAAAAGAGCGGAGCGCCAGCGCCTATAGCAAGCTGGAATCCAAATACACCTTCCCGCTGTATACGCTGTTCCATCCGGCGGACGGCTTCCAGCAGTTAAAGCCGCGTAAGATTGGTTCGTGGCGTGTAGTCAGCATTTTGTTGGTCATCTTGTTCTTTACCTTTACGCTGCAATTCTTCGCCACCGGCTTTATTTTCAATGAAAACCGGACCTCGGATTACAGCTTGCCGATCATGGTTCTGAAAACCATTGGCATCGCAATTCTGTTTGTCATCGCCAACTGGGCGGTGTGTACGTTGTTTAACGGCAACGGCAACCTCAAGGAAATTGCCTGCGTTACCGCGTACAGCCTCTTGCCGCTCATCTTCGCCATGCTGATCAACGTGATCGCCTCCAACTTCCTTGCCACGTCGGAGGGCGCCATCATGAGCATCATCCTGGTGGTTGGCATCCTGTGGTCGGCGCTGTTGTTGCTCAGCGGCTTGGCGGCGATCCACGAATATACCATGACCCAGTCCGTGTTCTCGATCGTCGCTACGGTGCTCGGTATGGCTGCGATCGTGTTCCTGATCGTCATGTTCTTAAGCTTGATGCAGCAGACCATCAGCTTCTTCCAGTCCATCATTACCGAGCTTATCAGCCGCTAATTTAGAGAGGAGAGATTATCAATGAACAACAAACAGCTTCGGTTCATTATCTGCATGATCCTCTCGGTGGCGTTAGTGCTGATGATGAATGTCGGCGTTCTTGCCGAAGTAGGTGACGAGTTGACCGACGACGATACGATCGGTGCGACGGATGACGTCGCTACCGATGACGAACCCGTCGACAGTGTGGATGGCGACGTCGTGGATGGCGAGCCGTCCGACGACGATCCGTATGACGCTTACGAAAAGCTCTGCGGCGACGAAAACGGTCTGTCCATGTATTACGACGCCGCCGGCGGAACGGGCCTGTTCTATCTGCAGGAAACCGTAGACGGCAAGGTTGTGCGCTGGTTCAGCACCGCTGACCAGGAAATCGATGCCGACGATCCGACGATCGGCGCCTCCAACCAGAGCGTGCGCTCGCAGATCGTTATCGAAAGCATCAGCCGTGAGGAAATGGCAACCAAGTCCTTTACCGAAGAGCGAACCTCCAAGTTCGACTGTATCGATTTGGGACTGGAGAATATCAAGGTTGAAAAGCTGGACAACGGCTTGAAGGTTACCTACGCCTTCCCGGCGGTCGGCATTAAAGTTCCCGTTACGTATACACTGGAGGGTGGCAAATTCTACGCCACCATTCTGGCGGATGAAATCGACGACGGCAACGAACACGTGCTGATTACCGTCAACCTGTTGCCGGCGTTTGGCTCCGGCGACTGGAAAGAGGACGGCTACGTGTTCGTCCCCGATGGTTGCGGCGCTCTGATCAACTTCAATAACAACGCTTACTACGACCTGGGCTATCGCCAGTACGAATCCATGGTTTACGGCGACGATATGGCGATTGTGGAAAGCAAGAAGGTCACTTCCACCGAGGACATCCGCCTGCCGGTGTTCGGCATCGTCAAGGGCAATTCCGCCCTGTACGGTATCATCACCGAGGGTGACGGCTCTGCCTCGATCACCGCCATGTCCGGCAACAAAAAGTTCGGCTACAACGGCGCCAGCAGTATTTTCCACTACAGCGTCCTGCAAAAGCAGTTGAACCTGTTCAACAAGCGTGACGTTAACCTGGTTGCCGAGCCCCACTTTAATAAGGGTGACGTGTACCGCGTGTGCTACGGCACACTGTCCGGCAACGATGCCAATTACATCGGCATCGCCACGGCGTACCGCGAGTATTTGAAAACGGAAAAGAGCCTGACGCAAAAGAACACCGACCCGACCTTCCACGTGGATGCCGTCGGCGCCTTCGAGCAATCAGCAACGTTCCTGGGAATCATTCCGTATACCGAAACGGTTTCGCTGACCACGTATGATCAGTGTCAATCCATTTTGGGCGAGCTGAAGAGCGGCGGTGCCGATAAGCTCACCCTGCGTTACCTTGGCTGGAGCAACAACGGCATGGAAAACAAAAAGCTCCCCAAAAAGGTTTCGCCCATCAGCAAGCTCGGCGGTAGCGACGGCTTGGATGCCTTACAGAGCTTTACTGCCACGAGTGGCATCACCTTCTATCCCGACGTTGATCTGCTCACCTTCCAAAAGAGCGGCAACGGCGTGTCGGCTCGCAGCAGCGGTATCCGCACCGTGTTCGGTAAGGTCTCTTACCAGCAAAAGTACATGCTTTCTACGTACGTGTACGAGCTGAATTCCGACGTAACGGTCGTTCTTACCCCGGAAAAGATTCAGTGGGCGGCAGACCGCTACATGGATTCTTTGATCGAAGAAAAATTTGCCGCCGTCAGCCTGGGCAATCTCGGTGATTATTGCTACTCCAACTATTACGAGGACAACGAGCAATATCGTTACCACTTCCCGGCTACCGTGGAAAATGTGCTGAAGCAGTACGTCGGCAAGACCAAAATGAGCTTCAGCGGCGGCAACGCCTACGTGTTGCCTTACGCCGACCTGATTACCGAAGTGCCCACGCACTCCAGCGGCTACGACCTGTTCAACGAGGACGTTCCGTTCTATCAGGCGGTCCTGCACGGCTGGATTTCCTACACCACGGAATCCATCCCGCAGTCCGGCAACCCGGAGGTCACTTACCTGGCCGGCGTGGAAACCGGTAGCGAGCTGCTGTACGTCGGCGTTTACGAAGATTCTTCGGCCTTGTTCGATACCGATTACGATCATCTCTACGGTTCCAGCTACAAGCTGTGGATGACGCAGGCTCTGGGCTATTATAAAGAGTATATGCCTCTGCTGGAAAAGGTGCACGATCAAGAGATCACCCAGCACGGCAAGCTGGACGACATGGTTTACCTCACCGGTTATGCCAATGGCGTGCAGGTCGTGGTAAACTATAACGACTACGACGTTGAAATCGACGGTGTTACCGTCAAGGCGGGCAGCTTCGTTTACGACACCGATCGGTGGAGTCTGGAGCAGCCGGAACCGGACGTCATGCCCGATGACGGTGACGTTACCGTCGTCCCGGACGAATCCGTAGTTATCGATGATGGGGAAGGAGATGAGCTGTAATGGCATTCAAAAAAGCAACGACGGATATTCCGAAGCCCATCCGCAGATCGGGTCTGTCGCTTACCCAGCGTCAGGCAATGACCGGCCGCCTCTTCTGTGCGCCGTTCTACGTCGGCTTCTGCATCTTCTTCGCCTATCAGTTCATCCTCTCCATTTGCTTCTGCTTTAGCGACGTTACGGTTCAAATGGGTAGCTTGGACATGAAGTTCGTCGGCTGGGAAAACTTTTACCACGCCTTCCGCGTAGACTCAACCTACGCCACTCAACTGGTCGCCTCGTTGACCCAGTTGGCGTGGAAGGTTCCCGTCATCATTGTGGCCAGCTTGTTCATCGCCGTGATTTTGAAGTCCAAATTCCACGGCAGAACCTTCGTGCGCGGCGTGTGCTTCCTGCCCGTCGTGCTGGCCGGCGGTATCGTCATGGAAATCGTACAGGGCGACACCGTTTCCAAGAGTGTTATGAGCGGTAACATGGTCTCCAACGGCTCCATGATCGACACCAACGCCATTCAAGACGTGCTGGTCAATCTGGGCTTGGGCAGCTCCATTACCAACCTCATCAACACCGTCTATTCCAACCTGTTCGGCGTGCTGTGGGATTCCGGCGTGCAAATGATCATCTTCCTCGCCGCGTTGCAGAGCATTTCCCCCTCGTTGTACGAAGCCTCTTCGATCGAAGGTGCTACGGGCTGGGAAAACTTCTGGAAGATTACCATACCGATGATTAGTCCCATGATCATGCTTAACATTTTCTACACCATCATCGAAAGCAGTATGTCCACCAGCAACGCCGTTATGACAAAGGCTCACGCCGAATACGTGGCGGCGCACTTCGACTGGTCGGCGGCGATGAGCTGGGCGTACTTCGCGGTCATCGCCGTGGTGCTCGGCATCGTGGCGTTCTGCTTCCGCAGAGTCAACGTAAAATCGTAAGGGGGGTGTCAGCATGGATACAAAAATTCGTAAGTTTAACCCCATCGTAGCCAAAAAGAAGGCTCGTAGCGGCGGCGTCAGTATTTTGCGTTTCTGCTTCCTGTTGGGTCTCTGCTATTTGTTCCTGTTTCCGATCTTCTATCTGCTGTTGCAGGCATTTTCCGATCCGGATTCGCTGACCAACCCCAACGTGGTGTGGGTGCCCCTGAAATTGACGTGGAACAACGTCCAGTACGCCATCGAAAAGATCAACTTCTGGAACGCGGGCAAAATCAGCCTCATCCACGCCGTCGGCGGTACGCTGGCATCGCTCGTTTCCTGCTCACTGGTCGGTTACGGCATGGCTCGCTACAAGTTCGCGGAAAAGGGACTCGTTTTCGCGCTGGTGGTTCTCACCATCATCGTTCCTCCGCAAACCCTGTTGGTCACGCAGTACCTACAGTACATCGACTTCCTGGGCACCGGCATTTCCCTGCTTGATACCCCGTGGGTCATCATCCTGCCGGCGTTCTTCGCCTGCGGCTTGAAAAACGGTCTGTACGTTTTCATCTTCCGTCAGTTCTTCCTCGGCTTACCCAAGGATTTGGAGGAAGCCGCGTGGGTAGATGGCTGTAACCCGTTCCGCACCTTCATCAGCATCATCGTCCCCAGCTCCAGCTCGGCGTTCATCACCGTGACGCTGTTCTCCTTCGTATGGCACTGGAACGACTACTACTATTCCGATATGCTGTACACCTCGCGTGAAATGAAGGCCCTGGTCCCCATGCTGAAATCCGTGTCCAGCTCCCTGCTCACTGACATTTCCGACGGTGGCGCAACGGGCGAAGCGCTGAACTCCCGTGGTATTTTGGGCGCGGCCGGCTTGCTCATCATCATCGTCCCCATGGTGCTGTATCTCTTCCTGCAACGGTATTTTGTAGAAAGTATCGAACGCACCGGTATCGTCGGCTGATCGCTGAAAATACGAACCCAAACCCGTGCAGTTATCTGCACGGGTTTTTTTCGCGCCGATTGTACGCCGCCAAAATCTGCACAAACCTCCTTGCGCAAGGGGTTAAAAAAGCCCCCTCACCGAGGGGACTCAGTTAACCTCCCCTTAACGAAGGGGAGGCGAGGCCCCTGCGGTGCACGCACCAC
This sequence comes from uncultured Eubacteriales bacterium, assembly GCA_964390295.1. Taxonomy (GTDB): domain Bacteria; phylum Bacillota; class Clostridia; order Oscillospirales; family Acutalibacteraceae; genus RGIG3009. Next base: position 64,626 of record CAYMHR010000002.1, on the reverse strand, counting down.
CGCTACGCGGCCAACGCTTGAAGTTTGTACAGACCCACACTTGGCTCCCCTGGTCAGGGGAGCTGGCACGCGTCAGCGTGACTGAGAGGTCGCACCTGCGGTGCACGCACTTCGCCCCATTTCTACCACGCATCAAAGTAGTGCAGAATTTAGGCTCGATGCTCCGCGCCAGCGGTGCCCTCCCTGTGTAAGGTCTGCGCGGCAATGAATGACAGTCCGGGGGACTGTCAGAACCGCGCAGTGACCGAGCCGCAGTGAGAGGGTGGCGCGGCTTGTCCGCGTCGGGAGGGTTGTCGGTAGAAAACCGATGACTTGTACAGTCTTTCTTGGCTCCCCTTGTCAGGGGAGCTGTCGGCGTTAGCCGGCTGAGGGGTAGTCTGCTCTTCTTTCTCCCCCTCCGTCTTTTGGCTTCGTCAAAATCCACCCCCCTCACAGAGGGAGGCAGGACGGCCTCTACCTCACCGCTAGCGCGGGGTGTTTCGCGTCCCCCTGCCCAACAATTTGCGTTATTTTCCCCGGCCACCACAAGATATTGTGTAGGAAAAAGTTACAAAAAAAGTCAAAAATTTTTGTCGTGAATTTTGCCAAAAACTATTGCAAATTTGTAAAGCCTTTGTTATAATTGTAATGCGAGTAAGCGGCGGTGCATGTCATTGCCGCCGCCGCAAAGCGTCCGGCGTACGTAGCCGGATCGCACAAAATTTTAAAAAAGGGGTAATAGTATGAAACTGAAGCGCAGTTTGGCTCTGGTGCTGGCTCTGCTCATGGTTCTTCCGCTCGCTGCTTGCGGCAAGGGCGATAAGAACGATGACACCGCCGCTACCACTACCGCCGCCGATACGACGACCACCACAGTCGAACCTGCCGGTGATGACGACGGCGTTGTCGATCCCGACACGGGCGATGACGATGGCGGTGCGGAATCTGGCGCTAACGCGACTACGGTGACGAACGCCGACGGCAAGCCGGTCACCACCACCGTGGCAACCGACGCGCAGGGTAAGCCGGTAGCAACCACCACAGTCAAAACCAAGAAGACGCTGAAGACCACCACCACGACGAAGAAGAGTGGCCAGGCGGCCAATATGGGCGCCATCAACATCAAGAGTGGCACCACGCCGGTGGAAAAGGGCCTGAACTTCGGTGGCAAGACCTATCGTTTTGCTTACTACGGTTCTTCCTGGGATGAGCAGCACGACGGCTGGCATAAGGATTTCGAAAAGCGGTACAACGTCAAGCTGAGCATCGATGCCGTTCCTACGGCCAACTACGTCAACTCGCTGGCGTCCGCTCTGGCGGCTGGCAAACCGTACGACATCGTATTCTTCTATAGCTTCGACTATCCGTCGCAGATCACGGCCAACCTCATGCAGCCGCTGGATGATTACATCACTACGGCGGACTTGTGGACCAGCAAATCTGTCACGGAAGGCGGTTATTCCAAGTCACTGGCGCAAGCTCTGTCGCTGAACGGCCACGTGTATTGCGTCGGCGGTAACTACCTGCAGACCGTTACCGGTATCTGGTACAACAAGAAGGAATTCAGCAAGGCCGGTTACACCGGTGCCAAGGATCCGCTGGCTCTGTACAAAGCGGGCAAGTGGGATTGGCAGACCCTGTACGATATGCTGTATGCCATCCAGGATGTGGATAACAACAAGTACGGCATCAACGCAATCGCACCGTATTACGAGGCGCAGTTCATCTGCTCCTTCGACACCAACCTGGCGAAGCTGACCAGCGACGGCCGTCTGGTGGAAAACCTGTCCGACTCCAAGCTGTACGAAGCGTTTGAAATGTTGCAGAAGTTCTGCTACGGCGAGCACAAGGTTGCCAACATGAAGGATCAGTACGACGCCGGCCGAGACCAGTTCGAAAACGGCACCACCGTTTCCCTGCTGTCCACCATGGGTGCTTACTGGACGTTCTCCTCCAGCATCCCGAATGCTTCCGCCTTTGACAAGAGCATGAACAACCTCGGCTTCGTGCCGCTGCCGACCTACGGCTCCAACGGCCCCACCGTCATTTGGGACTGGATGGGCTACGGTGCCGGTGCCGGTGCTACGAAGGAAGGCGTCCTGTGCGCTCTGGCATTTGCCAAGCACGACTCCGTCAACAACCACAACCAGGCGTATCACCCCAACATGCCGTCTGATCTGAAGAAGCTCTCTTGCAGCCTCTTGGATAGTGATAACCTCATCGGCCCCATGGACGGCTTCAAGACTTCCGCCGGTTCGCTGGGTGGAATCTCCACCAGCATCTCCATCGCGGTTGCTCAGAACGGCCAGAAACCCACCGTGGTTTTGAAGGGCTACAAGAAGATGGCGGAGAAGATCATCAACACCGCGTTGACTGCCTAATCTCTCATCACACAGCGTATTATCCCCCCGCTGGGCGTAATCCCGGCGGGGGGTATACCCCTCTTTAATGTGAAAGCGTTTTTTGTCGGTTTTCGCGTCTCCGGCATCGTGTACCGGCTCGGTCTCGGCTCTCCCTCTGGGAGAGTTGTCACCCAAACCGCAATCCCTTGGCTCTCCCTCTGGGAGAGCTGTCACCGCAGGTGACTGAGAGGGTCTGTAACCACGCGGTGTGTACGGCACCGCCGACAAATGAGCTTGAGCACAGAGGGTAGTGCTCTGCCGCCGGGTGGCGGCCGCCCCACGGGGCACATCCGCATTTTATGAAAGGGGGCTTCACGCATGGTGAAGTTCAAGAAATCTCTGGCACTTCTCCTGTCCCTCGCGCTGGTCGTGTGCCTGGCGATTCCCGGCCTTGTCCTGCCGGTAAGCGCCGACGATGCGACCACTACCCCCGTCGACCTGTTCAATGGCATCGGTGATTTTGAGGAGGACCTCCCCTCAAACTCCGGCATGAACGGCATTAAAACCAATTCTACGATCGTGAACGACCCTGCCGGTGGCACGAACAAGGTCGCTATGATCCCCACGCAGGAAAAGGTAGATAAAGGTGACTATACCACCAGCGACATTTGGTTCCAGTTCTACAACCTGCACAACGCCGAAACCGGTAACAACAACATGAGCTTGAAAACCGATACGGCGTATCGTCTGACCTTCCGCATTTACGGCGGCAAGATCGCCAGCTATATCATGGGTGGCGGTATGGCCACTGCGATCAACGGCGTCAACAGAACGCCGGTCGGCGGCACCTGGATCACGTGGGGTGACAACACAGACACGTGGCAGAACTGCTCGCTGGACTTCTACGTGAAGTCCGAAACGACCAGTCTGAACCTGAACTATATCCTCAACTTCGCCAAGACGAATAATGGCTATGCCGACAATACCAAAGCCACCTATATTGACGATGTCAAGTTAGTGGAAGTGGCGCCGGAATCGATGACGCTGGACGTCACCGCGAAGAAGCTGAAGACGAGCGAGACCGTGACGCTCACCGCTTCCGTACTGCCACTGTTCTCCTCCAATGAGAGCATTGCGTGGACCAGCAGCAATACGGCCGTTGCCACGGTCAAGAACGGTGTTGTCACCGCCAAAGCCGAAGGCAAGGCGACCATCACCGCTTCCGTAGCCGGTCTGTCGGCCACCTGCGCTATTACCGTGGACGACAACATGCTGGCTGACGGTGATATTGCCAACGGCAACACCGGCACGTGGAAAGATATGCCCGGTTCTTATACCGATGCAAGCGGCAACACGATGCTGAAAATCGCTGCCGGTACGCCGTTCAATAGTTACTGGTACTGGAAGGGCATGGACAAACTCGGCTGGGAAGCCGGTCAAACGTATTTGATCTCCTTCGATGTGAAGGGCGATCAGCTCCGTTTCCAGATCGATAACACCCAGAACGTGTCCATACACAACTTTACCACGAGCAGGGACACCACCGGCGAGACGTATGGTGAATGGCAGCGCATCTACACGACTGTTGCCACCGACAAGGACTTTACGATCAATGGCGATTACTCGTTCTCCTTCAAGGCCTATGCCAACGGCAGCGCTGACGTGGCACACGATATTTATATCGACAACGTCCGCATTGTGAAAATGCCCGAAAACTTTAAGATCACCGAAGACTTCAACGGTGACACGGCACAGTATTTCTTCTGGGCAGGCTTCCGCAACGAGCTGATTCCGAATTACGGAGCTACCGTGGTTGCCGATCCCGACGATGCAGAGAACAACGTGCTGAAGGTGCCGAAAGTCGATTCCAAAACGGCGGTATACTTCCCCGTGCCCGATCTCGGCACGTGGGATAGAGCCCAGCTTCACCGCTACACCATCCGTCATAAGGGTGGCTCGTATGCGTTGGTGAACGCCTCTGCTCACGCTACGATGCTCCAGACCACCAGCACCACCGGTGCCGACGGCTGGACCACCACGACCTACGTTGTGGATATCAACAAGTTCAACGTCAACTACAACTATATGATCGGTCTGTGGACGCCTACCGATGCCGACCTCTATATCGACAGCGTGTCGTGGGAGCACATCGATAACGCGACCGGCATTACGCTGAACAAGACCGCGGCAGAGCTGTCGATCGGTGAGACCCTGCAACTGACGGCGACCGAAGCTCCCGTCAGCTCCTATCTGGTAAACGCGGTCACCTGGTCGTCCTCCGACACCAGCGTGGCAACCGTTTCCGGCACCGGTCTGGTCACTGCCAAGAAGGGCGGCACCGTCACCATTACGGCGACCTCCGGCGCCTTCACCGCGACCTGCGATATTGAAGTCGCATGGCCCGTGGAGCAGTTCCCGAACGGCGACATGGAAGCTGCCAATCACGGCATCTCGTTCTACAAGGCGAACAACACCTCCGGCACCGGCTTTGAGATTGCCTCCGGCTACGGTGTGAACGGCAGCGTCGGTCTGAAGCTCGACGACAAGGAAGCCAAGTATATCTACAAGAACGACTACGCCATGCGTCCCAATTCGACGTATCTGTTCTCCTACGTTGCCCGCTCTACCAGCGGCACCGACTACGTTCAGATCGGCCTCGTCGGCGGTAACTGCCCCGACGTGACCATGTACGGCGGCGGTTATATGGAGACATTGTCCACCGAATGGACCCGGCAGTACGTGTGGTTGACCACCGGCGATGCCCCGTCCATGAACTCCGCTTACAACCTGTACTTCCACGTGAGATCGCTCGCGACGGACGGCGCGATCTACGTGGATAACCTCAGCCTGCGCCTGATCGAGGACGGCGACAGCATCCTGCCCGACCTGAGCTTTGCGTACGGCGACCAGAAGTTCAACACCAATGGTCAATTTGTTACCTCAGTTGTTGCCGAGCCCGGTTGCGAAGACAACAACGTGCTGGCACTGTCCGGTAACCAGGCCGGTTCGTTCGACCTGACCAGCGGCTTCCCGCTTCTGGAAAGCTACGCCATGTACGAGTTCACCTTCGATTACAAGATGAACCAGACCTGGATCGATTCCAATACCAACTTCAAGTTCTGGATCGGTCAGGACGACGCGAAAAACCAGCGCGCTGGCGATTCGAAGTTCTACGACGTGAACGTGTCGAACTCCGCCGAGTGGACGACCAAGACGGTGACGTTCTTCACCAACTCCATGACGAAGATGAACAGCAACACCTTCTACTTCGTCGTCGGAGGTAACACCAACAGCGATGCGTACTGCTATATCGATAACGTCACGCTGAAGCGCGTGGATAGCGGTCATTCGCTGAACGCCACCATCAGCGGCGGTTATCTGACCGAGGTTTCCATCGACAGCGGTGCCACCTGGCACACCTACCTGAAGAATGTTCCGGCCGGTACTGTCGTGGACGTGAAGGTTACTGACCACGGCGCACAGCCCACCGTGCTGAAGTCGCTGGTTGCCAATACGAAGGACGGCGACGTTGCCATCCTGAACAAGGACGTTGTCAACGGCTACACCGCCGATAACTTCGGCTCCGGCGACGGCCGTCGCTATCAGTTCATCATGGGCGACAACGCGGCGCACGTAGCGGCCACGCTGATTCCGTGGAGCGATGACACGCAGGATACCTACTACATGGATACCATGGGTACCTCCCTGCACTATAACGCCGACAGCGAAGTGGACGGCATCCGCTTCCTGACCCGTCTGCAGTTGAAGAAGGGCACGTTCAACGCGGAAGATGAGCACATCACCGTGCGGTACAACGGCACGAACTACGCCGTAGTCGGCTTCGGTTCGATTCTGACCCGTGTGGACGCTCTGCCCACTGGCGAAGAGCTGACCTTTGATAATGCCAAGTGGCGTGTGGACTCCTATACAGAACACGAAGAGATGGTGGTTCTCGACTACACGAAGAGCTATATCGACTTCACCGTCGTTATGAAGAAGGGCGCGAGCCTGGATCAGGCGACCTTCGAAGCTCGCGAGTACGTGGCACGCGGCTATATCCAGCTGATGGACCTTAATACCGGAATGACCACGACCGAGTACACCGAAAGCACGCTGACTGACAGTGTCGACGCCGTGCAGGCGCGTATGTAATTCGGAAGGAGGAATTGGATATAAAAAACTATCAAAAGCCCCTTTTGGAGGTTATGAACTTGACCGTTGACGCGGCGATCGCCATTTCTGTTATCCAGAGCGAACCCACTGTGGAAGACAACAGTGACGATAGCGAAAACCTTTCAATTTAACGGCTAACACAGGCGCCCCGGCGGAAGATCCGTCGGGGCACTTTGCCGCTTTTCGGATCAAAGGGACTGCGAGAAAGGAGAATCGCTATGGAAGCACCGATCGCCATGGATTCCACCGTGACGGTGAAGGTCGGGCGCGACGGAAGCTATGGCATTGAGTTTTGGGAGTACGGCAAGCCGATCGTGGAATCGGAGACCGGACGCTACGACGTGGTTGCTAACGTGCGGTTGAAGCCGCACACGGCGTATTGCTTCCGCTTCGAGTACAAGAACGAGGAGCCGGGCTACCCGGAGCTGCACGTCAACCGCGTGCCTGAGGGGACGGTGGGCATTGCCACCACCGAGCTTCCGCACGGCACCTACGACTGGCGCGTGCAGGAGTTTCACTTTACCACCGGCGACGTGGCGGAAACCCCGACGCGCATGGAGTGGACCCTGCGCCGCATGGACCATTTCAGCAGTGTGAACAAGGGTGAAACGCTCTACCGCAACGTCTCCCTGACAGAGGAATAAAGCAAAAGTAAAACCGCCCGGCTTCAGAATAGAAGCCGGGCGGTTTTTGGTTGTGACGCCCTCTCAGGCGGCTACGCCGCCAGCTCTCCCAGAGGGAGAGCCGAGAACAAGCCAGTGCGTGGC
>CAYMHR010000002.1:0-57265 GCA_964390295.1 uncultured Eubacteriales bacterium | reverse complement strand
GTGCGTGGCGCTGAATTGTGACTGATTCGCGCGAAGTCGATGCTTTCCGTTGCACGATGCCCTCTCAGGCGGCTACGCCGCCAGCTCCCCCAGAGGGGGAGCCGAGAATGAGTCGGTGCGTGGCGCTGAATTGTGACTGATTCGCGCGAAGTCGATGCTTTCCGTTGCACGATGCCCTCTCAGGCGGCTACGCCGCCAGCTCCCCCAGAGGGGGAGCCGAGAATAGGCTGGTGCGTGGAACAAAATGGTTGCGGTCATGGCACCCCCTTGGCTCTCCCTCTGGGAGAGCTGTCACCGCAGGTGACTGAGAGGGCCTCGATCGCGAATGGTAAGATCAATTTGTTCGCATACGCTTTGAAAGTCGCTGTCAATCTCCCGATTGGAAAACCGCAGAACCTCCAGCCCAAGCGATTTCAGAAAAGCCGTGCGTGCAGAATCGTGGGTCAATCCCGGCGAGTCATAATGCTGTGACCCGTCCAGCTCAATGACCAGTCCGGCAGAGGCACAGTAAAAATCCACGACGTAGTTGCCGATGATTCGCTGTTTGTAAATTTTCACCGGATATTTGCGGAGAAACAGATACCAGAGCTTGCGTTCGTGGGGCGTCATCGCTTTGCGGAGCTTTCGGGCAGTCCCTAGTTGATGGTTATTCTTTGGTATGGTCATAGTTTTACCCTCTCAGACGGCTACGCCGCCAGCTCTCCCAGAGGGAGAGCCGAGAACAAGCCAGTGCGTGGCGCTGAATTGTGACTGATTCGCGCGAAGTCGATGCTTTCCGTTGCACGATGCCCTCTCAGGCGGCTACGCCGCCAGCTCCCCCAGAGGGGGAGCCGAGAATAGGCTGGTGCGTGGAACAAAATGGTTGCGGTCATGGCACCCCCTTGGCTCTCCCTCTGGGAGAGCTGTCACCGCAGGTGACTGAGAGGGCGAGTTGAGAACGCACGGCTGTGCGGTGTTCAGCCACGGGACCAGCCGCAGGGATACGTGCCGTTCAATGCCGCAATCAGGGCGGCAGGAGTCGCTTCCGACAGCTCCAGCCAGGCGCGCGGCTCGGCAATATCCTCCAGCCGATGCGCGTCGGAATTGAGCAACAGCGGAAGTCCGTTCAGCACTGGGTGCCGTTGGCACAACGCCACCGGATCGCCGGAAGCGCTGATCTCGGCGGAAGTAAAGCCGACTTCCGGCACCGTGCCGAGTGAGGCGATGACGCTGTAGGAGGGACGATCGACGTGCGCCGGAAATGCGGTGCCGCCGTGGGCACGCGCCAGTCCGGCCACCTGATCCACGCTGATGCCGGAGGCGATGGTGAGCAACGTCGGATGTGTGCCGATCGGTTCGTCGGCGGCGTTACGAATCACCTGTTCTCCAAAAATATCGGGACGATTGGAAACCGGCGGCAGAGTGGGGCGAACGATCGATTCAAAGACGAGCGCCTGCTCCACCGAGGGAAACAAGCAGACCACGTGCGCTTCTTCGGCGGTGCACAGCTCCATGCCGGGCAAAAACAGCAAGCCCAGCTCACGGGCGACTTCGGCTGCCGCCGGGCAGTTGCCGCAGGTGTTGTGGTCGGTCAGGGCGATGGCGTTCAGCCCCAGCAGGGCCGCCATTTGCACCAGGTCGTGAGGGGTCATATCGTCGTCGCCGCAGGGAGAGAGACAGGAGTGCAGATGAAGATCGTAGTACAGCCTCACGGAATCTCTCCTTTCGCGCGGATTACAGCAGACGGGACAGCGCGACGGCCAACGTGTAGGCGTCGCGGCGACTGCGGAGCACGGAAACCCCCTCGGTGGCGGCGCGCGTCAGCGCAGCTTCATCACAGGCGGCGTTTTCGCATAGAATAAGACAGGGCAGGTCGGCCAGCACGCACACGGCGATGGCGTTGACGTTGCCCATGACGCTGAACCAGGCGTGGCCCGACGGGGCGCGGCCCATAACCCAGCTTAACAGGTCACCGCAGTAGCCGCCGGCAACGGGGCGGTCGAGCTTGCCTTCGCACAGCACTTCCAGCTCCAGCGGAGCGATCAGGTCACGAACGGTCATGGTGTTCACCTCCGGTTTCATCGTGTAGGCGCTGACGCATACGGAAAATGCAGTCGTCCTCGTTGGCGAGCCCCAGCGCGACGTCCTCCGCCAGCGCATGACAGGAGGGGGCACCGCAGGAGCCGCAATCCAGCTTGGGAAGCGTTTCGGCAATGGCGTCGGCCCGTTGCATCAGACGCATCGCGTCAAACACATTTTCCGCCAGCCGAAGCGCCGGATTTTCCACCAATGGCTGTGACCAATAGAGCGATGACAGCTCGCCGGCTTCGTCGGCGCGATTGCAGGAGACGGGCATGTATTTGCGAAGGTGCTTGATGCGTGCGCGCGCGACGTAGCCGTTTTCGGTGGTGAACACGCCACCGACACAACCGCCGGCGCAGGCGTTCAGCTCGATAAAATCCAGGTCGGTGAAGCGCTCGTCCTCCAGGTCCTCCAGTACGCGGATGACGTTTTGGATGCCGTCGGCGGAAAGGTGGTTTTCGTTGAGCGTTCCGGCGGCTTCGCCACCGATAAACGACCAGCTGACACCGATCAAGCCGGAGTGTGACAGCGGTTCTACGTGTTCCAGCTTGTTCATTTTGTTTAACAGGGCCGGGTAAATATCGCTGATTGCCAGCACCCCATCCACCTGGGAGCGCGGCATGCCGAGAGGCGCGTGCGCGTCGGTGTATTTGGCAGGACAGGGTGACAGAAAAAAGATGCCGATTTGATCGGCGGCCAACCCGGTGCGCGCCATCACGCGCTGACGCGCCAGTGCCGCCGAGACTTCCATGGGAGATTTGATCGGCAGAACGTGGTCGCACAGTTCGGGAAAGCGCACCTGAATGAGTCGCACGACGGCGGGGCATGCCGAGCTGATGACGGGTTTTTTCAGCTTTCCGTCCGCCAACAACTGGCGTGTGACGTCGGAGACGATTTCAGCACCGCGGGAGACCTCGAACACCTCGGTAAAGCCCAACTCCAGCAAGCCGGAGAGGATGACGTCAACGTCGTCGAGGTTGCGAAACTGCCCGTACAGCGACGGTGCCGGCAGGGCAACGGTATACGAAAAATCGGCAAGCTGGGACAGGGAATCGTGGCGTGCTTTTTTGGCGCGGTGAGGGCACACGCGGATACACTCGCCGCAGTCGATGCAACGGGCGGTAATGATCGTCGCCTTGCCGTCGCGCACACGAATCGCCTGTGTGGGGCAATGCTTGATGCAGTTGGTACAGCCCACGCATTTGTCTTTATCCAGCGTTACGGAGTGCACAAAGCGTTCCATGAAGCGGCCTCCTTACGTGTGATTCACGAATACCGTGATCCGCATAACGGTTCCCTTGCCGGGAGCGGTGTCGATATCCAGAGAATCGGAGTATTTCTTGATGTTGGGCAGTCCCATGCCGGCACCGAAGCCGAGATTGCGGACGGTTTCGGTGGCGGTAGACCAGCCCTCCTGCATGGCAAGCTCCAAATTGGGGATGCCGGGGCCGTGGTCGGTCAGCGTGATGCGAACGCAGTCGGGTTCTACGGCCACGTCGGCAGTGCCGCCGCCGGCGTGGATGACCATGTTGATCTCGCCCTCATACATGGCGATGGCGATGCGACGGATGACGTCTGCCGGGAAGCCGAGCTGCTTCAGCTTTCCCTTAACAGCACCGGAGGCCTCTCCGGCGCGGGTAAAGTCGTCGCCGGGGACTTCATAATGCAAGTTGATGCTCAAAGCGTTTCACCAGCCTTTCGCGGGCGTTAAACGTCGCCGCCGGTCAGCCCGCTTTGGTACAGCAGACCGCAGGCGGTAAACATCCGCAGTGGCGTGGTCATCAGCACCATGCCGCGCTCCTCTGCCAAGGTGATCATTTCGGGGGTTGGCTCCTTGCCGCGAACAAAAACGATGCATACCATGTCCATCATTTCCGCGGTGCGAACGACTTGCGTGTTGACAAGGCCGGTCAGCAGTACTGACTGTTCTTTAACAAAGGCGAGCACGTCGCTCATCATGTCGCTGCCACAGGCGTTGTGAACGTCGGCCTCCAGCGAGGAGCCGCAGTGCAGCTTGGCGTTTAGAATGGATTGAACGTCCGCGATGGTCATAGTGAATCATCCTTTCGGTGTGGTATACTTTCATTATAGCGGCTCTGAAAAAAATATGCAAGACACGGTGATGAAAATTGCGGAATTCGTGAAAAGCGGTTGACTATTGAAAAGAAAAGGAGTAAAATAATCAGTAAGCATAATTTTATCGTATACAGGAGGAATCAACCATGGCAAGAGTGTACAATTTTTCCGCGGGCCCCTCGGTGCTGCCGGAAAGCGTGTTGCGTCGTGCGGCAGAAGAAATGATGGATTATCAGGGCTCCGGTCAATCCGTGATGGAGATGTCCCATCGATCGAAAACCTACGATGCAATCATTAAGGAATGTGAAGCACTCCTGCGTGAAGTGATGAACATTCCCGATAACTATAAGGTGCTGTTTTTGCAGGGTGGCGCATCGTCTCAATTCGCGATGATCCCGTTGAACCTGATGACCAAGAGCGGCAAGGCAGATTTTATCATCACCGGCCAGTGGGCGAACAAAGCCTATCAGGAGGCATCTCGCTACGGTGAGACCAAGGTGATTGCCAGCTCCAAGGATAAGACGTTCTCTTATATTCCGGCGTGGAACGAAGCGGATTTTACCGCCGATGCGGATTATTTCCACATTTGCATGAACAACACCATCTACGGTACCAAGTATACCACGTTGCCGGAAACGGGCAGCGTGCCGCTGGTGGCGGACGTGTCGTCCTGCATTTTGTCCGAGCCGATCGACGTTTCCCGCTTCGGTCTGCTGTATGCCGGTGCACAAAAGAACATGGGTCCGGCCGGCCTGACTGTGGTGATCGTTCGTGAGGATTTGATCGGTGAGGCACAGGAGAGCACGCCGACGATGTTCAAGTACAGCATCCACGCCGACAACGGTTCGATGTACAACACGCCGCCCTGCTATTCCATTTACATCTGCAAGCTGGTGCTGGAGTGGCTGCGCGACGAAATCGGCGGTTTGGAAAACATGAAGGCTATCAACGAAAAGAAAGCCGCCCTGCTGTATGACTTCCTGGATTCCTCCAAGCTGTTCCGCGGCACGGTGGAAAAGCAGGATCGCTCGCTGATGAACATTCCGTTCGTGACCGGCAATGAAGAGCTGGATGCCAAGTTCGTGAAGGAAGCGGCTGCGGCCGGTTTCGTTAATCTGAAGGGTCACCGCTCGGTCGGTGGTATGCGCGCTTCCATTTACAACGCCATGCCGGTGGAAGGCGTTGAAAAGCTGGTCGAATTTATGAAGGCGTTTGAAGCGGCCAACGCGTAAGGAGAGTGTAACGTGAATATTTTAACGATGAATAAGATCGCCGCCTGCGGCACCGATCGTTTGGGTGCCGGATATACGGTAGGCGACGCGGTGGAAAATCCGGAAGGCATTTTGGTTCGTTCGGCTTCGTTGCACGAAACGGAATTCCCGGCTTCGTTGCTTGCGGTAGCGCGTGCCGGTGCCGGTGTGAACAATATCCCGCTGGACCGTTGCAGCGAAGAAGGCATCGTCGTGTTTAATACGCCCGGTGCCAATGCCAATGCCGTGAAGGAGCTGGTTATCGCCGGCTTGTTGTTGGCCTCCCGCAAAGTGGTGCCCGCCATTGAATGGGCGCGCACGCTGAAGGGCCAGGGCGCTGAAGTGGGCAAGTTGGTCGAAAAAGGCAAGAGCCAGTTTGCCGGCCCGGAAATTCTGGGAAAAAAGCTGGGCGTTATCGGTTTGGGTGCCATTGGTGTGCTGGTTGCCAACGCGGCGCAGGCGCTGGGCATGGAAGTGTATGGTTACGATCCGTATTTGTCGGTCGATGCCGCGTGGAAACTGTCGCGCTCGGTTCATCATGCCGCTACGTTGGATCAGTTGTTTGCCGAGTGTGATTATATTACGCTGCACTTACCGCTGACCCCCGATACCAAAAACACCATCGACGCTAAGAGCATTGCTTCCATGAAGGACGGCGTTCGGATTTTGAACTTTGCTCGTGGCGAGCTTGTCAACGGCGAAGCGATGATCGCGGCGCTTGCGGAAGGTAAGGTTGCCGCTTACGTTGTCGATTTTCCGTCGGATGAGATGCTGAACGTGGAAAACGTGGTGGCGATTCCGCACTTGGGTGCCTCTACCCCGGAAAGCGAAGACAACTGTGCTATGATGGCGGCGGATGAGCTGAAGGCTTATTTGGAGCAGGGTATTATTCGCAATTCGGTCAATTATCCGAACATGGAGACTGCCAAGTCTACCGCTGTGCGTGTGTGCGTGTTGCATCGCAACGTTCCCACCATGCTGGCGCAGATCAGCACGCTGATCTCGGAGAACGGTCTTAACATCGATACGATGACTAACCGCTCCAAAAAAGACTATGCCTATACCGTTTTGGATTTGACCGAGGACGTCTCGGAAGCGACGATTGAAAAGATTCGCGCTGTGGAAGGCGTCATTCGCGTCCGCAAAATCTGATTGGTTTTACAAAACGCCCACCAAATCGGTGGGCGTTTTGCGCTTTAAGGAGGAACAGCATGATATTTCGCGTGCTTGGCGCGGTGTTCGGCGCATTGCTTTTAACGTGGGGGGTTCTTCCGCTGTTTTCCGGTGTGTGCAACGTAGGTTCGATCGCGCTGATGGTCGTTGGATTCCTGGGAACCTGCGTTTCGCTCCGCTTTCCGGAGGTATCTGCCGGAGTGTGCCGCCTGTGGCAACTTTCGATGGGGCGCGTTGTTCTCTGTGCCGTTGCGATTGTGAGCACGGGATTGATACTGCTCTTTACCGTTGTGAGCGTGCGTATGGTTTGTGCCTCCTACCGGGAACCGGCTGACGGTGCTACGGTGATCGTGCCGGGTGCCGCAGTGCGCGGAGACCGACCGAGCTTATCCCTCCGGGTGCGAATGAATGCGGCGATTCAGTATTTGCAGGAGCACCCGGCTTCGCGGTGCGTTGTCAGCGGAGGACAAGGGCAAGATGAGTCGTGTACCGAGGCTTCCGTGATGCGTGCCTATTTGATTGAGCACGGTATTGCGGAAGATCGCATTGCCGTGGAGGAACAGTCAACCAGCACGTATGAAAACTTTTTGTTTTCCAAACGTGTGATCGAAGAAAAGGAATGGAACGAATCGGTTGCCGTTGCTACGCAGGAGTTTCACCAATATCGCTCACAGCAGTTGGCACAGCGCGTGGGTGTTTCCAACGTTGGAGCGGTGTCGGCCGCTACGCGATGGGACCTGCTCGGCAGCTATTGGGTTCGGGATTTCTTTGGTATTTGTCGTCTGTATCTATTGGGAGAATAAAAGTCAGCGGAGCCGATCACAGAGTCGGCTCCGCTGTCGTTATATCTGAAACAGTTCGTGCAGGGTGTCGATTACGCTGTCGGTTTCGGGAACGGACAGCTCCGGCAACGTACCGCGCATCCGATAGGGATGCCCTACGGTGCTTAAAAGAGACACGTCGTTTTCACCGTCGCCAAAAGCAACGGCTTGATCGGGTGAAATGCCGAGCTTTTGCAACAACGTGGAAGCGGCAGTGCCTTTATCGGCACAGGGAGCGACCAATTCGGTTAAGCCGTCCGTTCGGTAGGCAACGCGATAGTAAGGACTTGGCTCCGGCGCAGAGGAAGCATATAGCTCCAGCTTGAGATAATCTTCGCCAATTTCGTTTGGCGTAGAGACGAAACGACCGCCGGTCACGGGAGTCTCTCCCAACGCGTAGGTGGTTTCGCGCCCGTGTACGACCGCATTCGGGAACCGTTCCAGTAACGCGTGTGCCACTTTTTTGGGCAAGGGACGCTTGTGGAGAATGAAGTCGTGGCGACGGGTCAATGCCCCATCCAGACAGATAAACAGCAAGCGGTGCGACAAGGCACCAAACAGTGCGCGAAGCTGGGAGTACGGACGGCCGCTGGCAATGACAACCGTGATCCCACGATCCGTCAGACGACGAAGTGCCTCCAACGTTTCCGGGGTCGGCGTGGAAGTGCCGGAAGGCAACAACGTCCCGTCCACGTCACAAAAAACAATGCGTAGCATAGCAATACCCCGTTTCATTTCATTGTTACGACGGTTACGCCGGATTCGCCCTCGCCGTAGGCGCCGAGCCGAAAGGAGGCCACGCCGGGGCAGGAGCGAAGGTGTGTTTGTACGGCGGCACGCAAGGCACCGGTTCCCTTGCCGTGAATGATGGTGATGCGTTCCAGCCCGGAAAGGCGTGCGTCGTCCAAAAATTTATCTACTTCCATAAGGGCTTCCTCCGTGGTCAGGCCACGCAAATCCAGCTCGGTGCGCGCTGAGCGTGAGGAGCGGGACAAGCTGTCGGGAAGTCGCCGTCCGATGGTTTGACGCGCCGTGGGACGGGCGCTTTTATCCAGCAGTCGCACGGCGTCCGACTTAACACGGGTGCGGATAATGCCGGCTTGCACTTCAATCGTGTCGTTGCCGGGATTAATGGCTACGACCACCGCCGGTTTGTTAAGATCGGTCAGGAGGACTTCGTCGCCCACCTGCAACGGCCGTGGGAGGGTGTAGTCATCGTGACGATGCCGTGTGACGGGATCGATATCATCCTCCAGCTTGTTAAGGCGATTGCGAAGCTGTGCGCTGGCCGTTGCCGCTCGCTTTGAAAAATCAGCGGTGTCTTTTTGGCGGCGCAAGGCGTTTAGCTCCTCCACCAGAGCTTCGGCATCGCGTCGGGCACGCTCCACCAAATATTTTGCTTGACTGCGCGCTTCCTCCAGTTCTTTGTCACGTAGCTCGTCCAGTTCATGTAGGCGACGCTCCGCCGCCGCTTTGGCTTCTTCGGCAGCTACGGAAGCGCGTTTGGCTTCAGTCAGGCTGGCTTCCAGAGCTTGTCGCTTTTCCTCAAGTGTAACGACGAGTTCTTCCAACCGACGGTTGTCGTTGTTGACCAAGGATCGCGCATGCTCGACAACGGCAGGGGACATACCGAGTCGTTCGGAAATGGCAAACGCATTGGAGCGACCGGGCACGCCAACCAGCAAACGGTAAGTGGGGCGGAGTGTAGCAACGTCAAATTCACAACTGCCGTTTTCCACGCCGGCGGTTTGCAGGGCATACGCTTTTAGCTCGGCATAATGCGTTGTGGCGGCGATCCGTGCGCCCTGTGCTCGAAGCTGTTCCAGCGTGGCGGTTGCCAAAGCTGCGCCTTCCACCGGATCGGTGCCGGCTCCCAATTCGTCCAGAAGAACCAAGCTGTGATCGTCGGCTTCGTTCAGGATGCGGATAATGTTTGTCGTGTGGGCAGAAAAGGTGGATAACGACTGCTCGATCGATTGTTCGTCACCGATATCTGCCAATACCGTGCGAAACACGGAAAAAGAGCTTCCGTCGCTGACGGGAGGAAGCAATCCGCACTGAACCATCAGTGTGAGCAGTCCCAACGTTTTTAACGTAACGGTTTTGCCGCCGGTATTGGGGCCGGTGATAACCAACGTGTCAAACTGCGTTCCCAGTTCCACGTCGATGGGAACGACACGATCGGCGGCGATCAGCGGATGCCGTGCACGCCGCAAGCGAATACAACCGTCCTCGGTCAGAGCGGGGCGGATTGCTTTCATGCTATAGGCAAGCCGTGCTTTGGCAAAGATCAAATCCAACTCGATGAGAACGGCATAATCTTGAAGAATCGTGTCGGCAAAGGAGCCCGCCTCGGCGGAAAGCTCTTGCAGAATGTGTTCGATTTCCGCCGCCTCGCGAGATTCCCATAGCTTCAGCTCGTTGTTGGCTTCCACGACACCGATCGGCTCGATGAAAACCGTAGCTCCGGAGGCAGAGGTGTCGTGAACCAAGCCCGGCACGTCGCTGCGGTGCTCCGCCTTAACGGGAACCACAAAGCGGCCGTCGCGAATGGTGATAACCGGGTCCTGCAGTAGCTTTTGCGCGTTGGGGGAATGGATGAGCTTATCCAGCTGTTCCCGCACGCGCACGGTCGCGGCGCGCATACGGCGCCGAATATCCGACAGCGTGGAAGAAGCGTGATCGCTGATTTCCTCTTCCGAAACGATGGCGGTACGAATGCAATCCTCCAGATATTTGTTGGCCGACAGCAGAGAAAACCGTTCGTCCAAGCAGGTGGTAACGCCTTCGCCGTGCTGTCTCCACTCGACCAGCGAGCGGATCGCACGCAGAGTATCGGCAACGCGTAATAGCTCGCCCGGCGTCAGCATCGCGCCTGCTTGTGCTCGGCGCAAGGTGTTGGTGACATTGACGGCACCGCCAAAGGAGGGAGCTCCGAATTTCGCCATTAACGTGGCGGCGGCATCCGTTTCGTCCAAAAGTCGTCGGACTTCGGAAAGATGGGTAGAAGGGCGCAAGGCACGCGCGGCCTCCGCCGTATCGGAGCAGATCGCTTGACCGGCTAACAATTCCAGTATTTTATCCAGCTCTAAAGAGCGGTAATGCTTATTCATGCAGGTGTCTCCTTATGTAAGACTATGGTAAAATTCCAGGGTATTAAAGCTGCGTCCCAACTGTGCCAGCAAAAAACGTTCTGCCAAATTGCCAAGGGCGGCGGCCTCGTTTTCCGGCAACGAAAAAGCAAAGCAGCGCTCAAACGGGGCGTAAACAACGTGGCGCAACGCCGCCAAGGTGGTGGCGGAAACGGGCAGGGCTTCGGAAACGCCATGGCAGGGATCACACAGCAGTATGCCGTTTAGCGGGGAAAACCAGCCGTGGTCGGCCGAAGTACCGCAGGTCGAACAAGCCGCCACCGCCGGCGTATAGCCCGCCTGACACAGCAGGCGCAATTCAGCAACGGCCTTAATGAGTTTTGGAGAGCGCGAGCCTTCCGCCAGATAATGCAGGGCGTTGAGCAACAGGCGAAGCGCTTCTTCGGCAGGCTCCTCCTGCGGCGCCAGCACGCCGGCCAGCTCGCAAAAATATTGTGCGAGAGCCAGTTTGTCCAGCTGCTCTCGCACCTCAAAAAACACTTTAATCGGTTCGGCATCGTCTACGATATACTTTTCCCGGCCTTTATACAGGGTCAGTCGGGAATAGCAAAGAAGCTGGGTAGCCGAGCCGTTGCGGTTTTTCATTTGACGCGCACCGCGCACGGAGGCACGGATCAGGCCGCAATCGCGCGTTAGCGCGGTAACGAAGCGATCCGCTTCACCGATGTTGTTGTTCTCCCGCACGATCAGTGCGTCGGTGGTCAGCTTCATGGAGCTCCTCCTGCTTGGCAACGCTGTTGGTGCCGTTTTCGTATAGATCGATCCCGCAATAGCGCAGATAATCGGTAATCTTTCCGGTTTTTTGAAAAGTTGCCCACAGTTTATCCTGTTCCATGGCGATGCCTCCGTTCAAATTCTATGATTAATTTGAACCGAAGCCGGCCGTTCATACCTGGAAAATTATGAGCGATAGCCAAACGTGTTGAGCAGACCTTGACGATTGCGCCAATCCTTTTTGACTTTGACCCAGCATTGCAGGTCAACGTGAGCGTCAAACAAGGTTTCCATTTCTTGACGCGCAGCAGAAGCGATGCTTTTCAGCGTGGTACCGCGCTTGCCGATGACGATCCCCTTGTGACTTTCGCGTTCGCAGAAAATATCGGCGGCGATTTCCAGCACGGTACCGCCGTTGGCGCCGTCGCGTTCTTCAAATTGCTCTACCAGAACCGCTACACCGTGCGGAATTTCATCGCGAAGCTGGAGCAGCATTTGTTCACGAAGCAGCTCGGCGGCAAGGATACGGTCGGGTTGGTCGCTGGTGGTGTCGGCAGGGAAAAAATGCGGGCTGGGCAGTGCGTAACGTGCCAGTTCGTCGATCAACAGGGAAACGCCCTCGCCGGTCAGCGCCGAAAGGGGTAAAATCGACTCAAACGGATAGACCTGCCGCCAAGCGTCGATGCAGGTTAAGAGCTTCGATTTGTCCTCGACGGTGTCGATCTTGTTTAATACCAGCAGTACCGGTATTTTTTGAGAACGGAAGCGTTCCAGCAGTTCACGTTCGGTATCGCGGATCACGGCGGTCGGCTCGACGACCAAAATGCCGACGTCGACGCCGGAGACTGCTTCTCCGATGGACTTGATCATGAAATCCCCCAGCCGCGTGCGAGGCCGATGCGAGCCGGGCGTGTCCAAAAAGACGAATTGCAGGGTGTCGTCGGTATATACGCCCATGATGCGGTTGCGTGTGGTTTGCGGCTTGTCCGAAACGATGGCGACCTTGCGTCCGACCAAGGCGTTCAGCAAGGAGGATTTGCCCACGTTAGGGATTCCGACGATAGCGATAAACGCCGATTTTGTATCCGACATAATAACTCCTTTGGGATCAATTATCCAATACGTAGCTGTTGATACGGGACAACCCGATCTGGTTCATAACGGTTTCCTCTTTTTCGCGCATGTGAACCGCTTCCAGACCGCCGTTGACGTGGTCGTAGCCCAGCAGGTGGAACATGGAGTGAACGGTGAGATAACCGACCTCGCGGTTAAACGAATGGCCGAAATCGGCGGCTTGCTTTTGTGCCTGCTCCAAGGAAAGTACGATGTTGCCGATCAGCTTATCGCCGGTTTCGGGATTGACGTCGAACTCTCCGTTTTCGCCCAGCGGAAAGGACAGCACGTCGGTGGAAGCGTCAATGCCGCGTTGCTCCAGGTTGATTTGGTGAATTTGCTCGTTATCCACCAGCGTAACGTCCACCAGCGCGGAGCCGTCCACGTTTTCTAAATCCAGGACGGCATGGCAACAACGGCGAATCAGCATACGCAGACCGGTGGGGATTTTCACGGTTTTTTGTCGATTTTCAATGTCGACCCGGATTTTTGTCAGCATGTTTTACTTGCTTCCCTTCACGTTTATTTTTTTCATAGACTTCATACGCCTGTATGATCCGTTGTACCAACTGGTGGCGAACGACGTCCTTTTGATCAAAGGAGCAGATGGCAATATCCTCCACGTCCTTCAAAATCCGCATGACCTCGCGCAGACCGCTTTTCTTGCCGTCCGGCAAGTCGATTTGAGTGATATCACCGGTTACAACCATTTTTGAGTTAAAGCCGAGACGGGTTAAAAACATTTTCATTTGCTCGGGAGTGGTGTTTTGCGCTTCATCCAAAATGACGAAGCTGTCGTCCAGGGTGCGGCCGCGCATATAGGCGAGCGGAGCTACCTCGATGTTACCGCGCTCCATGTATTTTTGGTACGTTTCCGTTCCCAGCATATCGAATAAAGCGTCGTACAGCGGACGCAAATAGGGGTCAACCTTCGATTGAAGATCGCCGGGAAGAAAGCCCAGCTTCTCGCCGGCTTCGACTGCCGGCCGGGTAAGAATAATGCGGTTGACCTGCTTGGAACGGAAGGCTTCCACTGCCATGGCAACGGCCAAATAGGTTTTACCGGTGCCGGCAGGGCCGATTCCCAACGTCACGGTGTTACGGCGAATTGCCTCCACGTATGCCTTTTGCCCCAGTGTTTTCGGCTTAACGGGGCGCCCTTTGGAGGTGATGCAAATGCTGTCACCCGAAAGCGCGGGTAGCTTTTGCTCGGCACCCTGGTTCACCAGCATCATGACGTAGCGCACGTTTTGTTCGTTTAGCTGTTCGCCGCGGCTGATGAGTTGAAGTAACCCATTGAGAACGCGCGTGGCGCGCATCACGTCCTCCGGTTCACCGCTGACCTTGATCTCGCTGTTGCGATTGAGCACGCTGACGTGATACTGTTGCTCTACAAGCCGGATATTTTCATCAAAATTGCCGAACAACGCCACGGCCTGTTCCATACGATCTACGTTGATGAGCTGTTCCACGTCGCCATCTCTCTTTTTTGGGTTTTATGTTAGTATACCACAAAAAAACAGCGTTGTCACTAGCGATATCAACAAAATTTTGTAGAAAATCCGCCGCTCTATTCGATGGGAACGGAAACCGACAGCTCCTGTGTGCCGACGTACACGGCAGTCAGGGTGACTCCGTCGGCCGTTATCTCGCGTTGCAGGGTGCGTTCCTCAATGGCAAGCGTCTCTTGCAGGTCGGCCTCTGCTTCGGCCAAGCGTCGCTTTGCCAGCAGTTCAGCTTCCTGTTCCGTGCGGGTCAGATACTCGGTTACGTCGGTGCCATAGCTTGTCACACACAGCCCGACGGGGAGCGGTACGTCGTTGACCGTCCAACGCGCTTGCCGTGTCGTGGCGTGAGCGGAGCCGTCGGGTGCGGTATCGGTGTAAAGAGGTATGCGGATGCCAAACAGCATCAGCGAAAGACGGTCGGGTTCGGCTTTGGCCTGTCGAGTGATGGTTTCGTGCAAAGGAACGGTGATGGAGATCGTGTGTGTGGTACGCGCGAGCACGTGACCGTCGGCGTGCTTGAGCTGTGGTCCCGTGGAGCTGTTCATGACACCGCTGATGAGCAGATCGCCCTGCCTCACCGCATCGCCCGCCTGAACGACGGGCTGTCCGCAGACGGCGGTGATTTGTACGACGACGCCGTCGCGAGCGGCAACCAAATTGGCAGGGGCCGTGTCGGAGATCGGCTCCTGTGGCGTGGTTTCCTGCAGCTCCACCGTGACGATGCTGCCCGACCGGTTGACGGTGAGCCAAGTCATGTTCGGTAGCTGTTGCAAAGCGGTCAGCTGTAAGTGATTCAGCTCTACCTCGGAGAAAACGCTGCCCTCAGCAATGCCAAGCGGCTTGAGTACGGAAAGAATTTCGTCGTCGGAAACGGTGTGATTCCCAACAATGCGTATGACCCACGTGCGCGACGACAAAAACGAAAGCAGAAGGGCAAACAGCACGGCACCGGCGACCAGCCCCGATCGCCGGCGAAAGCGGCGCAGATGAAAAGGCAGTCCGCGCCGCTGTTGCAGACGCATGCGAACTTGGCCGTGCCGCGCGGCACGGCGCAAGCGAACGTAGTCGGCGGCAAAAGCGCGACACGTGAGGCGGTTTTGTTGAAAACGAATGTCCCAAAGCGCGATTCCGTCCTGGGCGGCGGCATTCAGAAACCGCGCCGGGTATCCGCCTTCACAGCAAAAAAGAACGGATGCACGCAAGTGATTGGATAGTTGCATGACACACCTCCGAGGCTACCCTAAAAATTCCAGCGACACGAACCGACCGGTAATTACGGCACAATCCGGGTTGAGGCGGTGCAGACATAGGGCGTCACCTGTCAGGCGGACTATTCCCAGCCCGGTTTGCAAGCAAATACAGCCTTCGTCGTATTCTGCAACACCGCGGCACCCTTCCAACAGCAGGCGGCGATTCCCGGACAACTCTATGCGGGGCAAGACGGCCAACGAGCCGTCCGGTAATTGTAAGGAACGCTCCCAACGGCGCGACAGAGCCGCGCGACGGTCGGACGTTTTCACGGCACTCCCTCCTCGCAGTATCCTATGTTGGCACGGCGGGAATAATGCGGCGATGCCATCCCATAAAATAAAGCATCGGAGGGGTGCGTTGTGAAAATGCGGCTTGGGCGACGGATGAAAAGCGGACTTTTAACAATAGCGGTTTTGCTGGTGGGGGTGGCCGTTCTTTGGCGACCGCAGGCGGTTGCCGGAGGGATCAGTCGCGGCTTGTCGATTTGCTCCGCAACGCTAATCCCGTCGTTGTTTCCGTTCCTGGTTTTGGGCGGCTTTTTGACGCATTCCGGCGCGTCAACGGCGATCGGCAGGTGCACCGAGCGGCTGACGCGGTGTGTCTTTGGATTGCCCGGCTGTTGTGCGTCAGGCATCGTCATGGGGGCGGTGGGGGGTTATCCGGCCGGAGGTGTCGTCGTGGGCGAGCTGGTGCGTTCTGGTCAATTGGATCGGGCAAGCGGTCGGCGGATGCTACATTTTTGTGTGAACGGCGGGCCTGGCTTTGTTGTCAGTGCTGTGGGAGCAGGGCTGTTTGGCAGCGTGCGGTTGGGTTGGATACTGTTTGCCGCTCAACTGCTGACCTCGTTGCTGATCGGGGCGGCGACTGCCCCACGCGGCAGTCGCCGTTACACAGGCGTTTTCGTTGGACGTCCGTCGAAAGCGGCACCACCGACGACGGCGCTGGTTGAGTCGGTGACGGCGGCTTGTGAAACGTTGCTGTACACGTGCGGCTTCGTGGTGCTGTTTGCTGCCGTACTGGCGTGGATTGACGTTTCCGGCATCCTCGCGTGGCTGGGACGGGACAGCGTTACGGGAGAAAAGCTCTGCTCGGCTGTGCTGGCCTGTGTGCTGGAGGTGAGCGGTGGCTGTGCCGCCGCTTCGTCGCTGTCGGAAAACGCGGTGCTGTTGGCGGCGTTTGCGATTGGCTTCGGCGGATTGTCGGTGCATTGTCAGTTGGCTTCCGCGTTACACGATCTCTCGATGGTTGACGGCGGCTTCTTCGCCGCGCGGCTGGTTCAAGGGGCGCTTACAGCGATGTTTACACAGCTTTTATTGCGGTATATTCCGTGGGAACAACCTGTCGGCGGACATCTGGAGTCGGTCAGCGTGCAGGTCTTTTCCGGCTCGGTGGCGGTGTCGGCGGCACTGCTGGTGTTGGGCGGCGTTTGGCTGTTGACGGTGGGTCGCCTTGACAAAACGGCGTAAAAGCCGTATAATAAAAGAAAACGGCGGCACTGCCGCTTGAAAATGAAGGAGTTTATTATGGAACAACTGGCACTTCCGCAGCAGGGAGAAGTTGTGGCAATTTTCCACACCAATCACGGCGATATTGCGGTACGGCTGTTTCCCGAACAGGCCCCGAAGACGGTGGAAAATTTTGTAACCCATGCCAAAAACGGGTATTACGATGGGCTGATTTTCCATCGCGTTATCAACGATTTTATGATCCAGGGTGGCGATCCGACCGGAACCGGTTGTGGTGGTGAAAGCATTTGGGGCGTGCCGTTTGCGGACGAATTTTCGCCCGAACTGCATAACCTGCGCGGCGCACTGTCTATGGCGAATGCCGGCCCCGGCACCAACGGAAGCCAATTCTTTATCGTGCAGGCCAAGCGCGTGTCGCCCGGCTTGTTGGCACAAATGGCAGAGTTGCGCTCGTATTTTCCCGAAGAAGCTGAAGAAGCCTACCGTGCGCAAGGCGGCACACCCCATTTGGATTATCATCACACTGTGTTCGGTCAGGTATACGACGGCATGGACGTGGTAGATGATATTGCGGCGGTAAAAACAGCGGCGCAGGATCGTCCGTGCGAGGATGTTGTGATCCAAACGATTGAAATAAAGGAGTATGGCGTATGACATGGCGTAAGTACGTGGCGGTTATCGCTGTCGCAGTGCTGTGTCTGTGTTCCGCGGCGTGCGGACAGGACTCCAGCTCGTCGGCGGTTACCGAGCAAAAAAACACCACCACTTCTGCCGGCACGACGACAACCGCTTCCCAAACTACGACAACAGCCGCATCTTCCACAGCAACCGACGGAGACGCTTCGCAAGGCGACGCAACGGCGACGGTGGGCAACGGGATCGGCACGGCCTACCCGGATGAAAAGCTCGGCTTCCAGCTGGAAAAGCCGGAGGCGGGAGAGCAGATCGTGATTTTGCACACCAGCAAGGGCGACATTTCGATTCGTCTGTTCCCCGAATCGGCCCCGAAGGCGGTGCAAAACTTTGTGACCCATGCCAAAAACGGGTACTATAACGGATTGACTTTTCACCGCGTTGTGGAAGATTTCATGATCCAAAGCGGCGATCCCAACGGCGACGGTACCGGCGGTGAAAGCATCTGGGGCAAGGACTTTGAAGATGAATTTGACTCCAAGCTGCTCAACCTGACCGGCGCGGTTTCTATGGCAAACAGCGGCGTGAATACCAATGGAAGCCAGTTTTTCATTAACCAGTGCAGTGCCGAGGGCTTTGGAGACCGCGAAACCTATTCGCCGGAGTATCGCCAGCAGGTGGCCAAGGATTTGTATGAAAAAATGGTAGACTCCTATGGTCAGGAAACCGTGGATGCCTACTATCCCGGCGGTTGGGAGGATATTATTACCGACCAATACGTTTACGAATGGATCCCGGACGAAGCGTGGGAGCTGTATCAAAAGTACGGTGGCAACATTCATCTTGACGGTGCCTACCGCCGTACGGGCGGTCACACCGTGTTTGGGCAAGTCTTTGAGGGCATGGACGTGGTTCAAGCCATTGCCGGCGTGGTTACCGACAGTAACGATAAACCGGTGGTAACGATCACGATCAACAGTGTGGAGGTTACCACGTATCAGGGGTAAATTCAACAAAAACTGGGAACCGATGTCAACGCTTCGGTTCCCGGTTTTTCGTGCCGCAAGACGAATGTATTTCAAAAAAGAGTCCTTTGTCCGGTGGACAAAGGACTCTTTTTTATGGTGGACCCGAAGGGGATCGAACCCTCGAACCTCACGGATGCGAACCGTGCGCTCTCCCAGCTGAGCTACGGGCCCAAATGACGTTGCTCTTTATATTATCGCACTTTGGGGTGGTTGTCAAGGGGTTTGCCAAAATTTTTTGCGGATTATCCGCGCGACGGCGCGATTAGCGACTGAGAATTTCACGGTACCGGGCATAGGCGCGAGCGACCGCATCGTTCCAGGAAAGGTACAGAGTGTTGGCGGCGTTCAAGCCGATTTGCCGCAATCCGGAACGGTCGGCATAGGCGTCGATGACGATTTGTGCGCAGGCAAGTGGGGATTCCTCGACCAAAAAGCCGGATTGCCGGTGTACCACACCTTCAGCAGCGGCGCTTCCTCCGATCAGCAACGAAGGACAGTTGCAGGCGGCGGCTTCTTTCACGACGATGCCGCAGGTGTCGTAGGTGGAGGGGAAGAAAAACAAATCGGCGGCACTGTAAAACACACGCAAATATTCACGGTCGCGGATGGGGCCGACGAACGTTACGGAGTCCTGAAGTCCTGTTTCGCGCGCATATTGCCGCAGGGCAGGCAGGTCGTATCCGTCACCCACGAACAGCATGCGGAAGGGCATGCCCTGTTGCTTCAAAACGGCGCAGGTGTCCAAGATAAGACGCAGGTTTTTATACCACATCATACGGCCGACGAAAAGCAGGGTGGGTGCATCGTCGGTTAGCTTGTATTTTTCACGCAAAGCGGCTACGCGGTCTGCCGATGCCACGCCGCGCACAAAGTCGGTGCCGTTTTCCATGACGAGCCACGGACCGTAATAGCCGATATCCTCCAAAAAATGGCCGGAGGCCTTGCTGACGACCCAGACTTCGTCGGCGGATTTTACGTTATCCAGCACGAAACGCATGGCGACCTTACGCATGGCGGCGTTGGAGACACGTTTTTTCAAGTCCAAATCAAAGCGAGTGTGATAGGTGAGCACCGTGGGGACTTTGGGGCGGTGGTTGATGGTTTTTACCAGCACCGAGGAGGCAAACGGCGCGTGTACGTGCATGATGTCGAAGCGGCGCGCACGAAGGTCGCGGATGGTTTCGGGGGCAAAGGGGACCCCGACGCGATAACCGATGCGTGCTCCCATTGAAAGCGACGGATACCGTACGACGTCAAAGGGGTAGTGGTCTTCCACGCCGCGATAGTTGGGGGTAACGACGGTGGCGCGGCAATTTTTGCCGTTTAGGTTTTCGGCATAGTTTTTTACCACCTGTGCCACGCCGTCAATGACCGGCGGAAAAGAATCGTTAAAAAGGCCTACGGAAAAACCGCTCACGATCGCCCCCCCTTTCCGAAGCAATACACGACAAGCCGCAACAGACGAGGTTGTATGCTATAGCTACAGTGTAGCACACATTGATGCATTTTGCAAGGAGATTCCAATGCAAAAGGCAGTCAAGGATTTTCCTTGACTGCCTTTTGGAGTGTACGGTTTTACAATCGCTTACAAGAGCGACGTTAGATGAAACCAGCCGGAATAAAAGCCGATAACAAGTAAAACGATGATAACAAAGAGCGGAACGAGAAGAATTGCTGAAACGACTTGGCTGACAACCTCATTGGGCGTGGGTTCTCCGCAATGTGGGCAGCGTTTGGCGTTTTTTGAAATTTCGGCTCCGCACGTTTTGCAAAGAATCGTCTTACGCTTCATTCTTTGTCACCTTGAACGTAAAAGCTTCGTCTTTGTCTGTGCTCAGTATGGCATCGTTGTAAACGATTTCCACCTCTTGCCAATCCGGTTTCACCTGGAGCAGGAAATAGCCGTTGGCCTTTTTGCCGGGTTCAACGGTAACGGAAGTTAATTGATATGCATCATCAATGGCAAAGCCGTGGAGAGATTGGGTGGTTTTTACTCCGTCAACGTAAAAGCTCTCATACACGATGTTGAAAATTTGAGATTCTTGTGAGACGTTCTCGATTTGAAAGAAAATCGCCAAAAACTGTTTGCCTTCTTCAAGCTCCGTTGTAAGGGAATCCAGATCGTCCATGACCTTGCAGTTTTTATAGGTCATTTTCCAAGTATCGTTTTCCTTTTCGGTCGGTTCCACGCTCACGCTTACTTGATTGTTGGTCTGGGTGTCGGATTGGTCGCCTCCCAGGTCGGATTCGGTACACGCAGTGAACGACAACGCCATCACAGCAACCAGGAAAAGTGCTACTACGGATTTGAGTGTGTTCTTCATTTTTCTTCCTCCTAAAAAATAAAAAATGCGCCTATCGAAGTAGGCGCACAAAAACGCAAACTCCGATAGTCGCCAAACTAACCTTGTGAAATGGATGCGAAAGAGCCAACCACACGGGCGGAATTTGCATTTTATCAAATTCAACAGTGTAGTTTTGCTCAAAAGGATATAGTTAATTCATAAGCACACACCTATTTCACACATATTTAGTTAGTTTGGCATATTTATCATAGTCCTTTTTTTGCAAAATAGTCAAGAGTTTTTGCAAAACAAGGATGCGTTGCCGTTGCTCGGCAAACTTTCATCGTGATAACCGACAGAAATTTTCAAAAAAGACTTTTCTCCGAGCAAAAAATACGATATACTATAAAGAGTACACAGGATGTTGTAGGAAGGTGAATTGGGATGGCGCAAACCTATTCCGTTTCGTTGGAAAAAATCATTCAGGAATTGTCGCTGGAGACTATTTATTTGCCGCAAGACGGTGAAGCGCGACAAATCACCAGCGCGGAAGTCAACCGCCCCGGCTTGGGACTGACCGGCTACTTTGAATATTTTGACAGCTCGCGTATTCAAATTATCGGCAAGGGCGAATACGGATATTTGGAGGGCTTGTCGCCGGAGGTACGCGCCGCCAACGTGGACGCGTTGCTGGCGCACACGTCGTCGTTGCTGGTGGTGACGCGCGGCTTGGAGGTGCTGCCGGAATTTGTGGCGGCGTGCCAAAAATATCAGGTACCGTTGCTCCGCTCGGCAGATACCACCTCCGCCTTTATGGCGGCGCTGATTGCTTTTTTGAACGTACAGCTGGCACCGCGCGTCACGCGGCACGGTGTACTGGTGGAGGTATCCGGCGAAGGCGTTTTGCTGGTGGGTGACAGCGGAATCGGCAAAAGCGAAACGGCAATCGAGCTGGTCAAGCGGGGCCACCGCTTGATCGCGGACGATGCGGTGGAAATTCGCCGGGTGTCGTCCAAGTCGCTGGTTGGCTCGGCGCCGGAAAATATTCGGCACTACATCGAGCTGCGCGGCATCGGCATTGTGAACGTGCGGCGCATCTTCGGTATGGGTGCTGTGAAAATGACGGAAAAGATCGATATGGTGGTTCAAATGGAACCGTGGGATAATAACAAGGTATACGATCGCATGGGCTTGGAAAGCGAGTACATGGACATTCTCGGTATCACGGTGCCGATGCTGACGATCCCGGTGAAGCCGGGACGTAATCTGGCCATGATCATCGAGGTTGCCGCGATGAACAATCGCCAAAAGAAGATGGGCTATAACGCGGCGCACGAGTTGATGCAAAATCTCGGCATGGTGGACGATATTCCGAAAAACGAGCACCATGATCCGCAGGTGTATTATTAAAGGAGTCAGGACATGAGCAATTATTTTCAGCCGGTTGCCGACTTGCATACGCATACGCTGGCATCTCCGCACGCGTACAGCACGTTGACGGAAAACGCAACCGCGGCGGCGGCACGGGGGCTGTTGGCGATGGCGACCACCGACCATGGCCCGCGGATCGGTGACGGCAACCACTTGTGGCATTTTACCAACATGTCGCGGCTTCCGGAACATATTGCCGGTATCCGGCATTTGAACGGTGCCGAAGCCAACGTTTGCGGCTTTGACGGTGCGCTGGATTTGCCGAACGGCGCGCTGGAGGCACTGGACGTGGTGATTGCCTCCATGCACGATGGGGTTATGCCGTACGGTAGTTGCGAGGAGATCACAGAGGCGTGGCTACGTGTCGCGGAAAACCCGCTGGTGGATATCATCGGCCACTGCGGTTCACCGCAGTATGCGTTTGATTGCGAAACGGTGATTGCCGCGTTTGCCAAGTACGGTAAGGTCGTGGAGATTAACGAAGGAACTTTTTGCGTGCGGCAAAAATCACTGGAGAATTGCGAAACCGTTGCCCGACTGTGTGCTAAGCACGGCGTGCGCGTGGTGGTGAACTCGGATGCGCATTATCTGGCGGACGTGGGACGGCTCGACAACGCCGTGGCGTTGCTGGAGCGAGTGGCGTTTCCCAAGGAATTGATCGTTAACAGCAGTCGGGAACGGCTGGAAGCCTTTTTACAAAGTAAAAGCTTGACTTTATAACCTGGGAGGAAATCGTGATGGTAAGGATCGGTGTGGACCTCGGTGGTACCAACATTGTGGCGGGCGTGGTAGACGATACCTA
The DNA here is from genome assembly GCA_964390295.1 of uncultured Eubacteriales bacterium. Taxonomy (GTDB): domain Bacteria; phylum Bacillota; class Clostridia; order Oscillospirales; family Acutalibacteraceae; genus RGIG3009. The sequence goes on along the minus strand of CAYMHR010000002.1, from coordinate 34,501 downwards.
TCGGATTTTATCAAAGGTATCCGGCAAAACGCACGCGGCGGAACGCTCTGCTGAGGAGATTATGCAGGATATGGCGCGTCTGTGCCGCGAAGCGGTGCAGAAAGCGGATATTCCGTGGTCCGAAGTGTCCGGCGTTGGGATCGGTTGTCCCGGCACCTGCAACACGCAGACGGGCATTGTGGAGTATGCCAACAATTTGCGCTTTGAAAACGTGCCGGTGGCGGCGCGAATGAATGAATTGTTGCAGTTGCCCGTATACATTGGTAACGATGCCAACGCCGCCGCGCTCGGCGAAGCGCTGGCCGGAGCCGCCAAAGGCGCGAACAGCTGTGTGTGTATTACGCTGGGCACCGGCGTCGGCGGTGGTGTGGTGATCGACCACAAAATTTACGAGGGCTGTAACTATGCCGGCGCCGAGCTGGGACATACGGTGATCCAAATGAACGGCGAGCCGTGCACCTGCGGCCGTAGCGGTTGCTGGGAAACCTACGCTTCGGCAACGGCACTGGTGCGGCAAACGCGGCGTGCCATGGAAACCCATCCACGTAGCTTGATGTGGAAGCTGGCCGGCGGTAAGCTGGAAAACGTCAACGGACTGACCGCCTTCGACGCAATGCGTGCCGGCGACACCGTGGGCGCCGCCGTGGTGGATCAGTATATCGAATATTTGGCTTGCGGCGTGATTAACGTCGTTAATATTTTCCAGCCCGACGTCATTTGCATCGGCGGTGGTGTCAGCCGCGAAGGCGACACGTTGCTGGTGCCGTTGCGCGAGAAGGTGACGCTGGAGCGTTACAGTAAATTCTGCAAACGGCAGACGGAGATTGTGGCGGCAGTGCTGGGAAACGATGCCGGTATTATCGGCGCGGCCTATCTCAACGCGTAAACGGAGGAGGATGACCATGAACCGAGCGGAACTGGCGACTTGCTTGCGGCGGCTTGGCTGCGAGGTGCAAGAGCAGGAACCGTTGTCCGAGCACGTAACGTTCCGAATCGGTGGTGCCGCCGAGCTACTGGTGACGGCGCAAACCGATGAACAGGTGGCGCAGACGGTGCGTCTGTGCCGCGAGACGGAGACGGAGGAGGATGACCATGAACCGAGCGGAACTGGCGACTTGCTTGCGGCGGCTTGGCTGCGAGGTGCAAGAGCAGGAACCGTTGTCCGAGCACGTAACGTTCCGAATCGGTGGTGCCGCCGAGCTACTGGTGACGGCGCAAACCGATGAACAGGTGGCGCAGACGGTGCGTCTGTGCCGCGAGACGGAGACGCCTCTGCTGGTTCTTGGCAACGGCTCCAACCTGCTGGTTCGTGATGAAGGCGTGGAGGGCGTCACGTTGCGTCTGGCGCCCGGCTTGCCCGGCTGGGTTATTCGCGGCAACGAGGTCACGGTTCGCGCCGGCGTTTCGTTGGCAAAGCTGTGCATGGCGGTGGCGGAGGCCGGGCTGAGCGGCTTGGAGTTTGCCTACGGGATTCCCGGTACCGTCGGCGGCGGTACGTATATGAACGCCGGTGCCTACGGTGGTCAGCTGGCGGATGTCGTCCGCAACGTAACGGCACTGTTGCCGGACGGGCGGTTGGCGGCATTGTCCGGGGACGAATTGTGCTTCGGCTATCGCCACAGCGTATTTATGGAGAACGGGGCGATCGTGCTGTCGGTGACGCTGGCGCTGATGCCTGCCGATCCGGCGGTGATCCGCGCGGCGATGGCGGAATATATGAAACGGCGGCGCGAAAAGCAACCGCTGGAATACCCCAGTGCCGGTAGCTTTTTCAAGCGACCGGAGGGGTATTTTGCCGGAGCATTGATCGAACAGTGCGGTTTGAAGGGGCTGACGGTTGGCGGCGCACAGGTCAGTGAAAAGCACGCCGGATTTCTCATCAACCGCGGCGGCGCGACCTGCGCCGACGTGTTGCGCTTGAGCGACGAGGTGACGCAGCGTGTGAAGGAAGCCTTCGGTGTATCGCTGGAGCGTGAGGTGCGACTGGTTGGACGATGACCGGGTTTACGCCATAAGGAGGACGGTATGTCGTTTTCATCGGAAATAAAAAATGAATTGGCGGCGCTGTCAAACGAATCGCCGTGCTGTGACGTCGCGCAGACGTACGGCATGGCGGAGCTTGGCAGATCGTTTTCGCTGTTGGGCGTTTCCTGGCAAACCGAGCACGAGGCGGCGGCGAAGCGCTACGCTGCCCTACTGAAAACGATATGCGGCGTCGTTCCGCAATGCACCGAGCCTGCAGAAGGTAAGCCGGGAATGTATGTCGTGTCGGTGCCGCCCGAAGCCAGACGGCGCGTGCTGGAGCGGTTTGGTCACGACGGTTTGGAGGTCACAAGGCGCCTGAATCGAGCGGTGCTGGAGTGCGATGCTTGCCCCGCCGCTTTTTTGAGGGGGGCGTTTTTGGCGTGTGGTGCGATCACCAATCCGCAAATTGACTATCATCTGGAATTCAGCGTGCCGTATCTTAATCTCAGCCGCGATCTGACGGCCCTGTTGGGCGAGCTGGGATTTCATGCACGCACGGTGCGTCGCAAGGGAAATTACGTGGTTTATTTTAAGGAAAGCGAGCAGATCGAGGATTGCCTCACTTTGATGGGAGCGACGAACGCATCGCTGGAATTGATGAACGTTAAAATTGTAAAAAGTATTCGCAACAAGGTCAACCGCGCCGCCAACTGTGAAACGGCCAATTTGGACAAAACCGTAGCGGCGGCATTGGTTCAGAGTGAGGCGGTAAAAAAGATTGAACGGCATGCGGGGCTGGAGTCTTTGCCGGAGGAACTGCGCGAGCTGTGCCGCTTGCGGCTGGAAAACCCCGACCTTTCGTTGCGCGAGCTTGGGGAACTGCTGGAACCGCCGATCAGTCGGTCGGGGGTAAACCATCGGTTCCGTCGCATTTTGGAGATTGCTGAAAAACTGTAATGACGGGAGGTGTCGGTCGTGGCGTTTGCGCACCTGCACGTTCATAGCGAATATAGCCTGTTGGACGGCGCCTGTCGTCTGAACGGGCTGATTGCGCGCGCCAAGGAATTGGGGCAAACGGCGATTGCCGTGACGGATCACGGCGTCATGTACGGTCTGGTGGAGTTTTATAAGGCGGCAAAAAAAGCGGGAATCAAACCGATCCTCGGTTGCGAGGTGTACGTCGCGCCGCGCACACGGCACGATCGTCAGCACGGCATCGACAACGAAAACCATCACTTGGTGTTGTTGTGCGAGAATGAAACCGGCTACGCCAATTTGGTGCGCTTGGTTTCGGCGGCGTGGACGGACGGCTTTTATGGGAAGCCACGCGTGGATCGGGAACTGCTTTCCCAATATCACGAAGGATTGATCGCCTTGTCGGCGTGCCTGGCGGGCGAAATCCCGGCGGCGCTTCGGCAGGGAGACATGGATAAGGCGCGGCGTCTGGTGTTGGAATATCGCGACTTGTTCGGAAGCGACTGTTTCTTTTTGGAATTGCAGGATCATGGGATTGCCGAACAACGGGAGGTCAACCGCGGCTTAATCCGTTTATCGCGTGAGACGGGGGTGCCGCTGACGTGCACCAACGACGCTCACTATTTGACGCGTGACGATGCCGAGGTGCAAAAGGTACTGCTTTGTATTCAAACGAACACCACGGTGGATGAGCCGAATCCGATGGCGTTTGAAACGAATGAATTTTATATTAAGTCGGAAGACGAAATGCGAGCGCTGTTTCCGGAGTGCCCCGAAGCGGTTGACAGCGCGGCACGCATTGCCGAGCGGTGCTGTGTTGAGCTGGAATTTGGGCACACCAAGCTTCCGCATTTTGATGCGCCCGGCGGTGACAGCGTTGCCTACTTCCGCCGGCTTTGCTACGAGGGCGTGCATCGTCGCTATGGCAACGACCCCGACCCGGCGATCGTGCAACGATTGGAATATGAAATGGAAACCGTTCAGCGCATGGGCTACGTGGATTATTACCTCATCGTGAACGATTTTGTACAATATGCGTGGAATCATGACATTCCGGTGGGTCCCGGACGTGGCTCCGGCGCCGGTAGCCTGTGTGCGTACTGCATCGGAATTACCGGCATCGATCCAATCCGATACCAGTTGTTGTTCGAGCGGTTTCTGAACCCGGAGCGGGTCAGTATGCCGGATTTTGATATTGATTTTTGCAACGAAAAGCGGCAGTTGGTTATCGATTACGTCATTCGAAAGTACGGTGCCGATCACGTGGCACAGATCGTTACCTTCGGCACGTTGGCGGCGCGCGCCGCGATTCGCGACGTTGCGCGTGCGCTGGGGTTGCCGTATTCGATCGGCGATACCGTGGCAAAGCGCGTGCCGTGGGAGCTGAATATGACGCTGGACAAGGCGCTGGCACAGTCGCGCGGCTTGAAGGAACTGTACGATACCGACGAGCAGGTTAAGCGACTGGTCGATATGGCCAAAAAGGTGGAAGGAATGCCGCGGCACGCTTCTACCCACGCCGCCGGTGTGGTGATTACCGCCGATCCGGTTTCGGAGTACGTGCCGCTGTGTCTCAACGGCGAGTCGGTCGCAACGCAGTATACCATGACGGCTCTGGAAGAACTGGGACTTCTCAAAATGGATTTTTTGGGCCTGCGCAACTTGACGATCATCGACGACGCCTGTCGCATGATCCGTGAAACGGCGGAGCCGACGTTCGATATTCACACCGTGCCGCTGGACGAGCCGGCGGTGTATCGGATGCTCTCCCAGGGGAACAGCGACGGTGTGTTTCAGTTTGAATCCGCCGGCATGAAGCGCGTGTTGACCCAACTGAAGCCGGATCATTTCGAAGACCTGATCGCGGTTATTTCTCTGTTTCGTCCCGGACCGATGGAGTCCATTCCGCGGTATATCGAAAATCGGCATCATCCGGAACGGGTGACGTATCGGCATCCGTTGCTCAAACCGATTTTGGACGTGACCTACGGGTGCATTGTGTATCAGGAACAGGTCATGCAGATTTTCCGCGATCTGGGCGGCTATTCGCTGGGACGTGCCGATCTTGTGCGCCGTGCCATGTCCAAAAAAAAGCACGACGTTATGCAACGGGAGCGAGAAATCTTTCTGCACGGTCTGACGGACGAGAACGGCACCGTTCTGGTGGAGGGCTGTATTCGTCGCGGTGTACCGCAGGCGGTCGGAGAAGCGATTTTTGAAGAAATGGCGTCCTTTGCGTCGTATGCGTTTAACAAGTCTCATGCCGCCGCGTATGCCATGGTGGCGTATCAAACAGCTTTTTTGAAGGCCAAGTATCCGCGCCAGTATATGGCGGCGTTGTTGACCAGCGTGTTGGACAACGGCAAGATCGCCACCTATATCGGGGAATGTGAGCGGTTGCGGATTCGCGTGTTGCCGCCGTCGGTCAACGAAAGCGTGGCGGCGTTCACGGTGGTGGGGGACCACGTGCGTTTCGGCCTGCTGGCGGTCAAAAATTTAGGAAGTGCGCTGATCCGTGAGCTGGTACGTGATCGGGAAGAGGAAGGCCCTTTTACCGGATTTTATTCGTTTTGCCGTCGCATGATTCGCCATCGGGAATTCAATCGCCGCGCGCTGGACAGTCTCATTCGTTGCGGTGCGTTGGACGGGCTGGGGGCCAATCGTCGGCAAATGCTGGAGTCGGCGGCACTGGTGCTGAATCGGCTGGAGGAATCGGAACGGCACAATTTGGACGGTCAGCTCGGCTTTTTTGATCAGGGCGAGCTGTCGGGGAGCGACGAGCCGCCGTTGCCGAACGTGCCGGAGCTACCCTACGCGGAGCTTCTGGCCATGGAAAAAGAAGTATCGGGTCTGTATTTAACAGGGCATCCGCTTAAGCCATATGAAGCGCTGTATCATCGGTTGCATACCGATCGCAGTGATCGGATTATCGATTGCTTTGCCGAAGAGCTTTCCGCCGACGGCGGTGAGTATACCGACGGGCAAACCGTGCGACTGCTCGGTATGCTGGGAAGCGTGCAAACGAAAACCACCCGCAACGGAGCGCAGATGGCGTATGTTACGCTGGAGGACTTGTACGGTTCTCTGGAGCTGGTGGTGTTCGCCAAGGTGTTGGAGGCACATCGGTCGTTGTGGCGAACCGGCGAGATGGTGCTTGTTCAAGGGCGACTAAACGTGCGTGAGGATGAAGCGCCCAAGGTGCTGGTTTCTACCGTGTCACCGGCACCGGATGTCGATGCCATTCCGCCGGAAGTGCCGCCTTCACCGGTGCCGTCGGAAACCGTATCGAAGCCGATTGCCAATCCGGGTCTGTATCTAAAGATTCCTTCTTTGGAAAGCCTCGAATGGAAGCGCGTTTGCCGGGTGTTGAAGGTGCTGGAAGGCGAAACGCCGGTGTACGTGCGCGTGGCAGATACCGGCAAGCTGATGCGAACGCCGCAAAGCCTTTGGGTATCGCCGCATCCGGTGTTGATCGGTGAGCTGGAGCGCGTTCTGGGACGTGAAAACGTGGCCAAAATGTGCTGAAACGTGTATAAATTTTGAAAATCCGTCGTTTTTACTTGCTATTTTTGGAAACGGCGTATATAATGTGTTATTGACCCAAGAGAAAAAGGAGACATTCTATTATGGCTATTAAAAAGATCGCTGTCTTAACCAGCGGCGGTGACGCTCCGGGCATGAACGCCGCTGTACGTGCCGTGGTGCGTACGGCGCTGGGCAAGGGCGTGGAAGTATATGGCGTATATCGCGGCTACAACGGCTTGATTCACGGCGATTTGGTTCCGATGAATCTTCGCAGTGTTTCGGACATCATCCATCGCGGCGGCACGGCGCTGTACACGGCACGTAGCCCTGAGTTTTGCACCGAAGAAGGTATGCAGAAGGCGGTAAACACCTGCAAGCAATACGGTATCGAGGGCTTGGTCGTCGCCGGCGGCGACGGTTCGTTCCGCGGTGCGCAGGACCTCACCCGGCACGGTGTTCCGTGCATCGGTTTGCCCTGCACCATCGATAACGACATCGCCTGCTGTGAGCAAACGATTGGTTACGACACGGCCTTGAATACCTGTATGGAAATGATCGACAAGCTGCGCGACACCTCGCAATCGCACGATCGTTGCAGTGTTGTCGAGGTCATGGGACGTCATGCCGGTTATTTGGCACTGAACGTCGGTATTGCCGTGGGCGCTACCAGTATTTTGGTTCCGGAAATGCCGTACGACTTTGACCAGGACATTTTAGCACGCATGAAAAAAACGTCGGCTACCGGCAAAAAGCATTTCATCATCATCGTGGCGGAAGGCATCGGCCACGTGGTGGAGCTGGCGGATCGCATTGAGAAGGAAACCGGCGTCGAAGCGCGCGCAACCATTCTCGGTCACGTTCAGCGCGGCGGCAATCCCACGGTGCGCGACCGCGTTCTCGCCAGTCAAATGGGCAATTATGCCGTCGAGTTGTTGCTTTCCGGCAAGAGTAATCGCGTGGTTACGATCCAGAGCGATCGCCTGACGGATTACGATATCGAGGAAGCCCTGCGGATGAAAAAGCCGTTTGATAAAGAGCTGTTCCGTATCGCGCACGAAATTTCCATTTAATTTTTGCAAAAGGATATTGACTTTTTGCAAAAACGCGGTATAATATACTGGTAGAAAACAAAGCAGAGCGCCCGCTCTCACCTGCAGATTTTGTTCTCGACAGGTCGATAACGTCCATCCAAACCGGTGGTAAAATCGCGCGGGCAGTATTCTGCCCGCGTTTTTTATGCAGTTTGAGGTGGAGGTGTTTCCCCATAGCAACCAAGGAAATGCAGATCAACGAGCAGATTCGTGACAGCCAGATTCGCGTCATCGGTGAAGACGGCGCACAGCTGGGTATTATGTCCGCACAGGAAGCATTGACTTTGGCAGAGGACAAAGGTCTGGATCTGGTCAAGATCGCTCCCGCCGCCGTGCCGCCGGTTTGTCGCATCATGGATTACGGCAAATATCGGTTCGAGCAGGCCAAAAAAGAGAAGGAAGCGCGCAAAAACCAACGGCAGGTCGAAACCAAAGAAATTCGGTTATCGCTCAATATCGACGTGGCGGATTTCAATACCAAGGCGAAGCATGCGTTGCGTTTTTTGCAGGACGGCAACAAAGTCAAGGTTTCCATCCGCTTCCGTGGCCGCGAAATGGGGCATCCGGAAATCGGTATGGACACCATGAAGCGCTTTGCTGAGGTGTGCGAGGAAATGGCGGTTGTGGAAAAGCCTGCCAAAATGGAAGGCCGCAACATGCTGATGTTCCTGGCGCCCAAAGCTGCCAAATAACAAGGTAAACAAATTAAGGAGGATATTGTCATGCCCAAAATCAAGACTCACAGCGGCGCTAAAAAGCGTTTTAAGCTGACGAAGACCGGAAAGGTCGTCCGCGCCCACGCCTACAAGTCCCACATTCTGAACAAGAAAACCACCAAGCGGAAGCGCAATCTTCGCAAGACCACGACCGCTGATGTGACGAATGTGGCTCAGGTCAAGCGCCTGATCCCCTACAAATAATTCGAAAGTTCAGAAACGGAGGAACTGAAACATGGCTCGTATTAAAGGCGCGATGATGACGCGCAAAAGAAGAAAAAAGGTATTAAAGCTCGCCAAGGGTTATTTTGGTGCCAAGTCGAAGCTGTTCCGCACGGCGAAACAGGCGGTTATGAAGTCTGGTCAGTATGCCTACGTCGGACGTAAGCAGCGCAAGCGTGATTTCCGCCGTCTGTGGATCACTCGTATTTCGGCTGCGGCAAAGGCGAATGGTATGAACTATTCCACCTTCATGAACGGCTTGAAGAAGGCCAACGTCACGCTCAACCGCAAGATGCTGGCGGAGCTGGCAGTTTCGGATGCCGCCGCGTTTGCGGGTCTGGCAGAAAAGGCCAAGGCTGCCTTAAATTAAGCTCGATTTGCGCCCGCCGGCATCGCCTGCGGGCGCTGTTGTCATTCTTACGGACCGAAGGAGGCGTCGACGTTGGAGATTACCAGCCGCGATAATCGGCTTATTAAAGAATATCGTCGCCTGTCGAAAGAAGCGCACTTTCGTCGCGAAAGCGGCCGCTTTGTCGTCGAAGGGGCGAGATTGTGCGCGGATGCGGCGCAGACCGGTATTCGCTTGCCGATCGCGTTTCTCACTGCTCGCGCACGCGCGCAGTATCCGGACTATACGGCTACCGTTATCCAAGCCGCCGATTCGGTCTATGAAATATCGGAGGAGCTGTCGCGTCGCTTGACCGATACGCACACGCCGCAGGGCATCTTTTGCATTGCGGTGCAGCCCTCCTTACCGGATTCGGTGGAGAGCTTGCCGCGGCACGGACGTTTTGCCGCGCTGGAGCGTGTGCAGGACCCCGGCAATATGGGTACGATCATACGCACGGCGGAGGCGTTCGGTCTGTCGGGGTTGCTGCTGTCGGACGGTTGCTGTGATCCGTACAGCCCTAAGGTGCTGCGCGCCGGGATGGGTGGTACGTTCCGCTTGCCGTTGTATCGCGCCGGTGAGCTGTCGCAAACGTTGCCGCAGCTGAGCCGCAAGGGCATGACGGCGGTTGCCTGCGTGGTGGACGCCGATGCCTTACCGATTCAGGATGGCGGTCTGGGTGAGGGCGTAATCCCCGTGATCGGCAACGAAGGCAACGGCCTACAGCCTCAAACGGTTGCGGCTTGCGCTCGCCACGTTACTATTCCCATGGCGGGGCGTGCCGAATCGCTGAACGCCTCCATGGCGGCAGGCATCGTCTTTTGGGAGATGGTGCGAAAGGACGGCGTGGAGCATGCGTGAGGAAACGCTGTATTGGATATGGCTTCAGCGCGCTGTCGGTGCAGGCGGTTCTGCCGTAGCACGACTGTTAAGGACGTTTTCAACGGTGGAGCAGGTGTATGAGGCCGACCGCACGGCACTGAAAAGGGCCGGTGTCAGCGGCAACGCTTTGGAGGCGCTGTGTCGCAAGGATTTACAGGCGGCCATGGAGCGGCAGGAGCGCAGTGCCGAGCTGGGCTGGATATTGACCTTTTCTTCGGAGCTGTATCCCGAACCGTTGCGCCACCTGTATTCTCCGCCCCTTGTGCTTTACGGTAGGGGACGGATTCCCGATTTTTGCGAAGCGGCAGTGCCGGCGATTGCCGTCGTCGGCACGCGTGACTGTACCGATTACGGTGCTCGCGTTGCGGCGGCATTGTCCGCCGGTCTGGCTACCGTCGGTTGCCCGATTATCAGCGGCGGTGCTCGCGGAATTGATCGCGCGGCACACGAGGGAGCCTTGTCTGTCAAGGGAACGACGGTTATTGTGCAGGCGTGCGGACTGAACGTGAACTACCCGGCGGCAAACGGCGATTTGCGCCAACGCGTGCTGGAAAACGGCGGTGCGGTGATTACGGAATTTGCTCCCGGAACGGAAGTAAATCGCGGTAATTTTCACGTTCGCAACCGTTTGATCAGTGGATTGGCGCGCGGTGTGTGCGTGGTAGAGGCACCGCATACCAGTGGTGCCTTGATCGCCGCCCGTGCGGCACGCGATCAAGGAAAGGACGTTTTCGTGGTGCCCGGCCGCGCTACGGATGAGACCAGTGCCGGGTCACACGCGCTGATCCGCGAGGGCGCAACGCTGGTAACCGATCCTTCCGACGTTTTGTCGGAATATCCGCAGTATTTTAATAGCACAATGATAGAAGCGGCGAACAGTGCACAGGTGGCGTACTATACACAACCGGTCGCGGAGCCGCCGTTGCTTCGAGTGGCGGACGCTTCGGCGCGGAGCTTACCGAGCGCGCCGATCGATGACAAGCCGACGGGAGACCCGGTGGCCTGTCCGCTGGGCGTCAGCGATGCCGCTCGTCGCATATATGAAGCAACCAAAACGGCGACGCTGTCTGCCGAAGAAATTTGCGCGAAGCTGAAGATGGCTCCCGGCGAGGTGTTTGCTTCACTGACACAGCTGGAGTTGTTCGGGTGCATGGAATGTTATCCCGGCAAGCGGTATCGTGTCAAGCAAGGTTGACGAAAAAGAAAGGGTAACAGGTGACAAAATGGCAACGCTGGTTATTTTAGAATCTCCTGCAAAAGCCAAAACCGTACAAAAATATTTGGGGTCCGGCTATGAGGTTGTTGCTTCGATGGGGCACATCCGCGATCTTCCCAAAAGTCTGTTGGGCGTGGACGTTGCCAACGATTTTAAGCCGAGGTACGTGGATATTGCGGGCAAATCGGCGCTGATCCGTCACCTTAAGGAGTTGGCGGCGCAAAGCAACGGCGTTATTTTGGCAACCGACCCGGACCGCGAGGGCGAAGCCATTTCGTGGCATTTGGCACAGCTGTTAAAGCTGGATTTGAACGAGAATAATCGCGTAACGTTTAACGAAATCACCAAAAACGGTGTTTTGCAGGGCATGAAATCACCGTGCAAGGTGGATATGGACCTGGTGAACGCACAGCAGGCTCGCCGTGTTCTGGATCGCCTGGTGGGCTATAAGATCAGCCCGTTCTTGTGGAAAAAAATCCGCAAGGGCCTGTCCGCCGGACGTGTGCAGTCGGCGGTGGTCAGCTTGGTGGTTGACCGTGAAAACGAGATACGCGCCTTTGTGAGTGAAGAATATTGGACGATTGATGCCTTGCTGAAGACCGATTCCGCCGATGCCCCGTTTACGGCGCATTTGTACAGCGCCGGTAAGGGAAAGCTCAAGATTGAAAGCCGGGAACAGGCGGAAGCGGTGCTGGCGGAAATTCGCCCGGCCACTTTTACGGTCTCGGCGGTTAAAAACGGCGTGAGAAAAGTGTCGCCGGCGCCGCCGTTCGTAACGTCCACCATGCAACAGGAAGCCAGCCGCAAGCTGGGCTTTACCTCCAAGCGCACGATGAAAGCGGCGCAGGAGCTGTATGAAGGCGTGGAATTGGGAGAACTGGGCGCGATGGGCTTGATCACGTATATGCGCACCGATTCGTTGCGCATTTCGGAGGATGCCCGTCGCGAAGGAAACGAATATATTCGCCAGCGCTACGGCGAGCGGTATCTGCCTGAAAAGGCGCGGTATTACAAATCGCGTAAGGGTGCGCAGGATGCTCACGAAGCCATCCGCCCTTCGGTGCCGTCTCTGGTGCCGGAAAAGGCAAAGCCGTTCCTGACGAGTGACCAATATCGCTTATACAAGCTGGTGTGGGAACGCTTTATTGCCAGCTTAATGGCTAACTGTGTGCAGGATACCTGCCAAACCGAGATCACGGCAGGAAAGTACGTGTTTAAGGCATCGGGGTATCGGGTGCGTTTCGACGGATACACGACGTTGTACACGGAAAGCCGCGACGAAGAAGACAAGACGGACGGTGCCCTGCCGATGCTGACCGTGGGTCAGGAACTGTTGCTGCAGGACCTGCAGAGCGCACAACACTTTACCCAGCCTCCGGCGCGGTATAATGAGGCTTCGCTGATCAAGGCGATGGAGGAAAACGGGATTGGTCGTCCCTCTACGTACGCGCCGACGATCAGCACGATTTTGACGCGGGAATATATCGAACGGGAAGGGAAAGCACTCAAGCCTACGGCGTTGGGCGAGGTGACGACCCAACTGATGAAGGAGCAATTTCCGGAAATCGTTGATACCGAATTTACAGCCAATATGGAGCGTCGGTTGGATGAAGTGGAATCCGGCGATTGTGACTGGGTGAACATGCTGCACGCCTTTTATCAGGGTTTCGAGAAAACGCTGACCAAGGCCGAGGAGTCGTTATCCGGTGAACGAATTGCAGTGCCGGAAGAAACCAGCGACGAGGTGTGCGATAAATGTGGTCGGCAAATGGTGATTAAAAGCGGTCGGTTCGGCAAGTTCCTGGCATGTCCAGGGTATCCGGAATGTAAAAACACGAAGCCGCTGATCAACCGTACGCCGGGCATTTGCCCCAAATGCGGCGGTTCCGTCGTAGCTAAGAAGTCCAAGCGCGGCCGGGTATTCTACGGATGCGATCACTATCCGCAGTGCGATTTTGTGACTTGGAACGAGCCGACGGCGCAAAAATGTCCGCAATGTGGAAAAACGCTGTTCCGTAAAAAGGGGCGCGGCACCGGTGTGGTGTGCCTTGGCGAAGGCTGTGGCTATGAGCAGGCCGGTCGAGGAAAAGCCGATGAGTGAAAGAATTACCGTGCTTGGTGGCGGTCTGGCCGGCTGTGAAGCGGCGTGGGCCGTTGCCAATTCCGGCGTGCCGGTAACGTTGGTGGAAATGAAGCCGGAAAAATATACGCCGGCGCATCATTCTGCCGATTTGGCGGAGCTGGTGTGCTCCAATTCGCTGAAGGCCGCCCGCTTGGAAAGCGCCGCCGGTCTGCTAAAAGAGGAAATGGCGCGGCAGGGTTCGCTGTGCGTAGCGGTGGCGCGGTCGTGTGCCGTGCCGGCAGGCGGCGCGTTGGCGGTGGATCGAGAACACTTTTCCGCCGAAGTTACGCGACGGATTCAGGAGCATCCGCTGATTACCGTGGAGCACCGCGAGGTAACGGAGCTCCCCCAAACCGGTATCACCGTGGTCGCCACGGGGCCGTTGACCTCCGATGCACTCGCCGCCGATATCGTGCGGCAGTTGGGTGACGGGTTAAGCTTTTATGATGCGGCGGCACCGATCGTGACGGCAGACAGCGTGGATTTGTCGGTGGCGTTTCGCGCATCGCGGTATGATCGCGATGAGAGCGGCGTTGGTGACTATATCAACTGCCCGATGAATAAAGAGGAATACGATGCGTTTCATGCGGCACTGATTACCGCGGAGCTGGCTCAACTGCACGAATTTGACAAGCCGCACGTGTACGAGGGCTGTATGCCGATCGAGGTGCTGGCCAAGCGCGGCACGGATGCGATCCGTTTCGGCCCGATGAAGCCGGTCGGTTTGCGTGATCCGCGTACCGGACACCGTCCTTGGGCTGTGCTACAATTGCGTACCGAAAATTCTGCCGGAACGCTGTACAATCTGGTCGGTTTTCAAACCAATTTGAAGTTTTCCGAGCAAAAACGGGTCTTTTCGATGATCCCCGGCCTGCAAAACGCCGAGTTCGTTCGGTACGGCGTTATGCATCGCAACACCTTTTTAGATTCGCCGCGGATATTGACGCAGGATTTTCGTTGTCGAAGGCTATCGCATTTGTTCTTCGCCGGGCAGATGACCGGCGTGGAAGGGTACATGGAATCGGCGGCTTCCGGGATGTTAGCCGGCAAAAACGCTGTGCGCGCTCTCAAGGGCGAAGCACCGTATCGATTGCCGCCGGAGACGATGATGGGCGCGTTGGCACGACACGTCAGCGATGAATCTATCAAGGATTTTCAGCCTATGGGGGCAAATTTCGGCGTATTGCCGCCGCTTGACGCACCGATTCGTGACAAGCGGGAGCGATATGCGGCTTTGTCCGCCCGCGCGTTGGACAGACTAAAGGAGGTTGTACTATGCGAGTAATCGTAGATGCTTACGGTGGTGATTACGCACCGCAAGAGGTACTTCGCGGCGCTTTACAGGCGCGGGATGCCTACGGTACGGAGCTGGTGCTGGTCGGCAACGAAGAGGAACTCCGTCGGCTGGCATCCGAGCAGGGTCAGTCGCTGGAGGGCGTGGAGATCGTGCATGCGACCGACGTGATCGGCATGAACGATGCCCCACGTTCGATTTTGCGTGAACATAAGGATTGCACCATGGCGGTTGGCTTGCGGTTGCTGGCTGGCGGTGACGGCGATGCGTTCGTTTCGGCAGGAAGCACCGGTGCTCTGCTGATGGGCGGCACCTTTATCGTAAAGCGTATCAAAGGCGTTTCGCGTGCGGCACTGGCGGCCATTATGCCGGCGGGAAGTCGCAACAAGCCGTATATGCTGTTGGATTCCGGTGCCAATGCCGATTGCCGTCCGGAAATGCTGTTGCAGTTTGCACAAATGGGCAGTTTGTACATGACTCATTTGTTCAACGAGGGCGTTCCTGCCACGGTGGGATTGTTGAACGTCGGTACCGAGGAGCATAAGGGTGGCGAATTACAGCACGAAACCTATGCTCTGCTGAAGGATAGTGGTTTGAACTTCATCGGCAACGTAGAGGCGCGTGACGTGCCGGGCGGCGTAGCCGACGTGGTGGTGGCTGACGGATTTTCCGGCAACGTACTACTCAAGAGCATTGAAGGCTCCGTCAATATGGTGATGGCCATGCTCAAGAATGTTTTTTACAGCAGCGTGTTGACGAAGCTTTGCGCGTTGTTGATTAAGCCGCAGTTGAACGGCTTGAAGAAGAAAATGTCCACCGCAGAATACGGTGGAGCGCCGTTGCTCGGTGTAACCAAGCCGATCATTAAGGCGCACGGCAATTCCAAGGCATTGGCAATCCAAAACGCAATCCGCGTGGCGGAAGAATTTGCCAAGGCCGGTGTGATCGAGCAGATCACGGCGCAGTTACAGAAAGGAGCGACCCCTGCAGATGGTGCTGCAACAACTGATACGATTGCTGACGGATCGGTACGGCTGTGATCCCGAAGACGTTACCATGACGGCATCCTTGGACGACTTGAACGTTACCGACGACGAACGGTATGAGGTGGCCGCCTTGCTGTGGGAAACGTACGTACCGGCGGCATGGCCGGAGGAGCTTCCTTTGCTGGAAACGGTAGAAGATTTGGTTGGGTTTATTGAAGACCGAATGGGGTGATAACGATGAAAGAAAGCACACGGATCATGATGGAGCGGATCGGTTATACGTTTCAGGAGCCGATGCTGTTGGAAAACGCGCTGACCCATTCCTCGTATGCCAACGAGAGCAATCGCGGACTGAAAAGCAACGAGCGTTTGGAATTTTTGGGAGATTCTGTGCTGGGTTTCATTACGGCCGGCTATCTGTTCCGCCACGGTTCGGGGCAGGAGGGCGAATTAACCAGACTGCGCGCCTCCTTGGTATGCGAAAAAGCACTGAGCTCGTACGCGCGCAAGCTGGGGCTGGGCGATTGCCTGTTGCTGGGACACGGCGAATTGCGAAACGGCGGCGCAGAGCGTCCGTCCATTTTGGCGGACGCCTTTGAAGCAGTGATTGCCGCCATTTATTTGGACGGAGGGCTGACGCCGGCAGAAACGTTTATTTTGCCGTATATTCAGGAGGAGCTGTCGCAACAGCGCCGTCCGCAATTCAAGGATTATAAGACGATGCTTCAGGAGATTGTTCAGCAAAATCCCGAAGAACAGCTGGCCTATCGGCTGGTGTCTGAATCCGGTCCCGATCACAACAAGCAGTTTGCGGTGGAGGTATGCCTCAACTCCAACGTCATCGGTGCCGGTCGGGGACGCAGTAAGAAAGAGGCGGAACAGCAGGCGGCGCGCGAAGCGCTGAAGCTGATGGGGTATGACGGATAAGCAGACCGATAAAGTCAGGCAGGAGACGTAACGTATGATTCTGAAATCTTTGGAAATTCAGGGCTTTAAGTCCTTTCCCGATAAAACGGTTCTGTCGTTTGGTGGTGGCATCACGGCGGTGGTCGGGCCAAACGGAAGCGGCAAATCGAATATCAGCGATGCGGTGCGCTGGGTGTTGGGCGAGCAGTCCAGCAAAACCCTGCGCGGCTCTAAAATGGAGGACGTTATTTTTAACGGTACCGCTCAACGCAAGGCGGTTGGCTTTGCCGAGGTGTCGCTGATTATTGACAACCGTGCGAGAACGTTGGATTTTGACGCGGACGACGTGAAGGTAACGCGCCGGTATTATCGGTCGGGTGAAAGTGAATATTTGCTGAATAACGCCACGGTGCGGTTGAAGGATATTCAGCTGTTGTTTATGGATACCGGTCTCGGTCGGGACGGGTATTCCATTATTGGGCAAGGACGCATCGACGAGATTGTGTCCTCTCGCTCGGAGGAACGACGTGAAATTTTTGAAGAAGCCGCCGGTATTGCCAAATATCGCTATCGCAAAAACGAAGCGGAACGGCGCTTAAAATCGGCAGAAGAAAACCTGTTGCGCCTGCGTGATATTTTGCAGGAGCTGGAGGAACGCGTCGGCCCGCTGAAAACGCAATCGGAAAAGGCAAAAAAATATTTGGAATACGCCGGGGAAAAGAAGGGCTTGGAGATTGGCGTGTGGCTCAAGACCATCGACCGATCTCGCGAAGCCCTGCGCGATCTGGATTCGCGGCTGGAGCTGGCGCGTACGCAGTACGACGCCGTTGGAGAGACGATGGACGAAACCGAACGCGAGCTGGAAACGCTGGAAGAATCGGCGCGTACCTTGGCGGCGGAAATGGAAGCCTTGCGCGGGGAGATTGCCCACAACGAAGAAGAAGCCGTTCGGTGCGACGGTAACGCGGATCTGGTGCACAACGATTGGGAGCACAACGAGGAAAACATTGCCCGTATTCGCAACGAAAGCGAGCAGGTGATTCGCGGACGTCAGCAGTTGGAAGAAGCGGTGGCGGCGCGCGAAGCCGAAATTACGGCGAAGCAGGCGCAGATTGTCGAGGCCGAGCAACAACAGGTGGCCTTGGCGGAACAGTGGGAGGCCCTGCTACAAAGCAACGAGGCGGTTTCCGGACGCATGGAGGAATTAAACCGTCAAGCGGCGGCGTATGCTGGAAGAATCGGCGCGTACCTTGGCGGCGGAAATGGAAGCCTTGCGCGGGGAGATTGCCCACAACGAAGAAGAAGCCGTTCGGTGCGACGGTAACGCGGATCTGGTGCACAACGATTGGGAGCACAACGAGGAAAACATTGCCCGTATTCGCAACGAAAGCGAGCAGGTGATTCGCGGACGTCAGCAGTTGGAAGAAGCGGTGGCGGCGCGCGAAGCCGAAATTACGGCGAAGCAGGCGCAGATTGTCGAGGCCGAGCAACAACAGGTGGCCTTGGCGGAACAGTGGGAGGCCCTGCTACAAAGCAACGAGGCGGTTTCCGGACGCATGGAGGAATTAAACCGTCAAGCGGCGGCGTATGCTGCCGAGCTGGCGGATATTCGCGTGCGCTCGGTGACGGGTGAATCGTCGTTGGCCGAAATCACCTTGCGGCTGTCGCAACTGACGGCATCGCTGGCGGAGCACACTGCTCGCCGGGATGCATTGCAAAAGGAAACGGAAGCACTGCAACACGATACGGAAGCGCAAAAGGAAACGATCGATCAACTGCAAAACGCGGCGCGAGGTTATGAAATGCGTCTGACGACTCGCACCAATCGGTGGGAGACGGCACGGCAGGAAGCCGATCGCTTGACGTTGGACGTGCAGGAGCTGCAACGCCGTATCCGCTTGCTGGAGGAGATGGAGCGCAATCTGGAGGGCTTCTCTCACAGCGTTCGCGTTGTGGCAAAGCAGGCACAGCGCGGTGAATTGCGCGGCGTGCGCGGCCCGGTTTCGCGCCTGATTCATACCGACGGCGAATACGCTCTGGCCGTTGAAACGGCGCTGGGTGGTGCCGCACAGCACGTTGTGGTGGAACGCGAGGAGGATGCCAAGCGCGGTATCGCGTATTTGAAGGAAACCAAAAACGGACGCGCCACCTTTTTGCCGATTGCCTCTATTCACGGCACCTTGCTGAAAGAAAAGGGCTTGTCAGACGAGCCGGGCTTTGTCGGTATCGCCGCCGAGCTGGTGCATACCGATTCGGATTACGAGGAGATCGCCCGGTATCTGTTGGGACGAGTGGCGGTTGCTGAAGATTTGGATTATGCGGTGGTTATCGCCCGAAAATACGGCTATAAGTTCCGCGTGGTCACTTTGGACGGCCAAGTGGTCAATGCCGGCGGTTCGTTGTCCGGTGGATCACACGTGAAAGAGGCCGGCTTGCTTTCTCGCCGCAGTGAGGTTGATAAATTAAAGCAACAGTGTAAAAAGGCGGAGGAGAAAGAAGCCGAGGCACGACGGGGCTTAAAGGCACTGCAACAAGAGGTTTCCGCCGTGCAGGCAGAGTTGTCCGGTATTCGCGGCGAGCTAACTACGGCACAGGAGGATAATATCCGACTGGAGGGTGAGCAGACTCGTGTGGCGGGCTTGTTGACGGAATGTCTTGCCGCCGTAGAGGCGGAAACGAACGAAATTCGCGACCTGAACGTGCGTGCCGAAGAATGTCGCCACAGCATGGTGGAAGCGGAAGCACAAACCCAAACGGTGGCGCAGCGGCAAAGCGAGCTGGAGCAGGAGCTGGCATCGTTGGACGGCGGTCGTCAACAGTTGACGGCGGAGCGCGAACAGCTTGCTGAGAAAATGAGTGAGCAGAAACTGGCGGTCGTTGGGTTCCGCAAGGAGATCGAAGGAATTCAGACGGCGATTGCCGAATTGCGGATGCGCCAGGAGGATCAAGAAGGCACACGCCGACAGATGCAGGAGACCTTGGCAGAGCTGGCGGTGCGCAGTGAGGAATTGACCGCGCAGGAGGCATTGCTTCGTGAGCGTGCCACACAGCTTCGTGAGCAAACGCACGTTACGGAAGAACGCGTACAGGCGCTCCGTCAAAAGCGTCTGGAGGACGAAGCGCGTCAGACGGCGTTGCGTCAGCAGAATCGCGGAAAGCTGGAGGAGCGCGAGCTGATCAGCCGGGAAGTGGCACGACTGGAAGAAAAGTGTGCCGCCGTGCAAAAGGAAACGGAAGACATTCTGCGCCGCTTGTACGAGGAGTATGAGCTGACTCGTAACGAAGCCGAAGGCCAGGCGACGCCGATCGAAGATATGGCGGCGGCTACGCGGCGTTTGGCGGAGCTGAAAAATAAAATCCGTGCATTGGGCAGTGTCAACGTAGATGCGATCGAAGAGTATCGCGAGGTTAGCGAGCGGTATGAATTCTTAAACACCCAGGTGCAGGACGTGGAGGTCTCGCGCGAGGAGCTGTTGAAGCTGATCGGTGACCTGACGGTACAGATGCGCGATCTGTTTGTAGAACGCTTCCGCCAGATCAACCTCCAATTCGGTGAAGTGTTTCGCGATTTGTTTGGCGGCGGTAAGGCGGAATTGGTGCTGACTGACCCCAACGATATTTTGAATTCCGGCATTGAAATGCACGCACAACCGCCCGGCAAGGTGATTTTGAACATGGATGCGTTGTCCGGCGGCGAAAAGGCGTTGGTCGCTACGGCGTTGTTGTTTGCCATTCTCAAGGTGACGCCGTCCCCCTTCTGTATGTTGGATGAGGTTGAGGCGGCGCTGGATGACGTCAACGTGGATCGGTATGCACAATATTTGCGCCGCATGTGTGATAAGACGCAGTTTATTGTAATTACCCACCGCCGCGGTACCATGGAGGAAGCGGACGTTTTGTACGGCGTAACTATGCAGGAACAGGGCACCTCCAAGCTGTTGGAGCTGCGCGCCAGCGAGGTGGAGGCCAAGCTGGGTATTACCGGAAACGCACCGTGATGAAAGGAGACTGTTATGGGACTTTTCAGTAAGATCGGCGAAGGTCTGCGGAAAACGCGGGAATCGCTGATGGGCACGGTAAACGGTATGCTCCGTTCGTTTACCCGTATTGATGAGAGCTTGTTTGAAGAGCTTGAGGAAATTTTAATTACCGGTGACGTGAGTGTGCATACGGCACAGACGGTATGCAATCGGTTGCGTGAGCTGGTGAAGGAACGCGGTATCACCGATCCGGCGGAAATCCGAGGATTATTGCGCGAAACGGTGGCTGAACTGTTGCGCGGCGGTCAGGAGCTGTCGCTGACGACCACGCCGTCCGTGATTTTGGTGATCGGTGTAAACGGCGTCGGAAAAACGACAACGATCGGCAAGCTGGCGGCACAGCTCAAAGCAGACGGGAAACGCGTTTTGCTGGGAGCGGCGGATACCTTCCGTGCCGCCGCCATTGAGCAACTGGAAGTTTGGGCAGAGCGCGCCGACGTGGAGATCATTCGCCACGGTCAGGGCGCCGATCCGGCGGCGGTCGTGTTCGATACGCTGTCGGCGGCGAAAGCGCGAGGTGCCGACGTGGTAATTTGTGACACAGCCGGGCGCTTGCATAATAAAAAGAACCTGATGGACGAGCTGCACAAAATCCGCCGTGTCATCGACCGGGAAGTGCCGGATGCCGACGTAGAGGTACTGTTGGTTGTGGATGCTACCACCGGGCAAAACGCGGTGAATCAGGCGCGTGAGTTCCGCCAGGTTGCCGGCATTACCGGCATCGTATTGACCAAGCTGGACGGCACCGCCCGTGGCGGCGTGGTGCTGACCATCCGCGAAGAGCTTGAGGTTCCGGTCAAGTTTGTCGGCGTCGGTGAAGGAATTGACGATCTTCAGCCGTTTGATGCCGATGCGTTTGCCGACGGATTGTTTGGAGAGTGACGAAAATGCGCTATGTTATCGCTACGCATAACCCGGCGAAGCTGAAGGAGCTTTCGCGCATTTTGGAGCCGCTGGGAATTCAGGCCGTGACGGATCGCGATCTCGGCGTGGAGTTGCCGGAGGTAGAGGAAACCGGCACCACCTTTGCCGAAAACGCCTTTTTGAAGGCGGAATCGGCGTGTCGGTTTACCGGCTTACCGGCGATTGCCGACGATTCCGGCATCGCGGTGGACGCACTGAACGGCGGCCCCGGCATTTATTCGGCGCGCTACGGCGGCCCGGCGGCGACCGATCGGGATCGTAACCGCAAGCTGTTGGCGGAGCTGGATGGCTTGCCGCCGGAACAGCGTGGGGCGCACTACGTTTGCGCGATATGCTGTGTGTTCCCCGACGGCAGTGAACCGCTGACAGCGGAGGGACGTATGTACGGCACGATTGGCAACGAAGAGCGCGGAGCCGGCGGATTCGGCTACGATCCGCTGTTTATCGTGGCGCCGGGTGTTCCCGGTGCCGGGAAAACGGCGGCAGAGCTGACGGAAACGGAAAAGGATGCCATCAGTCATCGCGGAAACGCGTTGCGGGCGTTTCGCGCTTTATTACAACAGAGAATAGGATGAAAACGTATGACGAGTAAACAACGCGCGTACTTGCGCGGATTGGCGAACACGCTGGAGCCGATTGTCCACGTTGGCAAGGGTGGCATGGCGGATACCATTGTTAAGCAAGCGGAGGATGCACTGACTGCGCGCGAGCTTATCAAAGGTAAAACGTTGGAAACGGCACCGATCTCCGCACGGGAAGCCGCGGAAGCACTGGCGGCAGAAACCGGTGCCGCGGTGGTTCAGGTGATCGGCCGCACCTTCGTGCTGTACCGTCCGTCGAAGGACGAGCCGAAGATCGTGTTGCCGCGTACAGCCCGATGAGCGCCGAAAAAGGGCAGCGGATCGCCCTGTTTGGCGGTACGTTCGATCCGATCCACAACGGGCACTTGGTGTTGGCACGGGAGCAGGCGGTGCGTTTGAAGCTGGATCGGGTGGTGATGATGCCGACGTTTGTGCCGCCTCACAAGATAAAAACGGAAATGGCGTCGGCTGTCGATCGGCTGGAAATGTGCCGGATCGCCTGTGCCCCGTATCCCGAACTGACGGTGTCGGAGCGAGAGATCAATCGGCGCGGTGCCAGCTTTACGGTGCTGACGCTGGAGGAGCTGCATACGGCCTATCCGAACGCGGAATTGTTTTTGCTGGTTGGGTCGGATATGTTCTTGACGCTGGCAAGTTGGTATCGCTTTGCGGATATTGCACGCTTGGCAACGTTGTGTACGGTACCGCGTGATGACGATTCGATCGAAAAACTGCGCGCGTATGCCGCCACGCTGGAAGCGCAGGGGGCGCGGTGCGTGATCGAAAGCGTGGATACGCCGCGCATTTCTTCCACGGAAATTCGTGCGTTGGTACGGGAAAATCAGCCCTTGGAGAGACTGGTACCACCGGAGGTGGAGGCGTATATTGAGGCGCATCAGTTGTATGCCGCTCAACGAGAATACCGCGACGTGGAGGAACAATACCGCGATATTTTGCGCGGTCGGCTGACTCCCAAGCGGTACCGCCATTCGTTGGCGGTGGCGGAGCAGGCGGAGCATTTGGCCGAAAAGTACGGTGCCGATCCGAAAAAAGCACGTACTGCTGGTTTGCTTCACGATATTTTGAAGGATACCGACGGGGATTCCCAGTTGCAAATTTTCAAAGACTTTGGTATACTGTTAGATGACGTTGAAAAAAACGCGCCCAAGTTGTGGCACGCCCATGCCGGTGCCGTGTTTTTGGAGCACATTTTGGGGATCGATGATCCGGATATTTTGTTGCCGATTCGCTACCACACCACCGGCCGCGCCGGTATGAGTCTGCCGGAGATTATTTTGTATTTAGCGGACTTTACCTCGGCAGATCGGCAATATCCCGACGTGGAGGTCATGCGCGAGCTGACGGAACGGAGTATTCAGGAGGCTATGCGCTATGCGCTTCGCTATACGATCGACGACCTGAAGGCCCAAGGCTTGCCCGTACATCCGGACACGCTGGACTGTTATGCAGACTATTGCGAAAGGAACGGTGGATGATATGCCAAAGGATACCCGAACCAGGAAAACGTCGGGCGGCAAAAAAAAGAAAAAGGCAAAGGCCAGACTCGTTCTTTTGATCTCGGTGCTGGTGTTTTTGCTGCTGTTGACCGTGTTTGTGATCATTTTGGTAAAGAACTACAATAACCGTCAGCAGGAAAAGGACCAGCGACAATCCACCGTCAACCAGCTGGTAACAACACCGCAGGCGCTACAGGGCAAGGTGGCGTACTACGTGGTTGGCTTGCTGGGCGAAAATCCCGAAACCGATGCCACCGAGCATTTGTCGCTGGTGTGTTACGATAAGGAAAAGCAAACATTAAACGTGTTGGAAATCCCGCAGGACACCTATTTGGGAAAAGATACGCAGTGGTTGGTGGATAAAGCCGGCCAGGTGTGGGCCAATCCCAAGCCGCTTACCTTCTGCAAAACCGAAGGCAAACAGGTGTTTGACGTCAACGTGGAGACGTGTCGTGCTAACGGACATCAGATCGAAGAGCTGGAGGGATCCTCCAAATACAACGTCGGTGCCATTTTTAACGCGCTGTCGTTGCCGGTGGACGGATATTACTATTTTTCGCAGGACGCCTTTGTGGATTTGATCGATAATCTCGGCGGCGTGGACGTAGAACTGGAAAAGGCGCAAACGTTGGGCGGTATTGAGTATCGGGATGGCGTTCGCACGTTGGACGGTGCTGGTGCATTGGAATACGCCCTGAAACGCGACAAAGGCGTGAACGGCGACGTTCAGCGGCTGGTTCGCCAGCGCAAGGTGTTTTTGGCTGTGTTTCAGCGTTTGACCGCCCAAAGCGAGGAAGAACTGACAACTCAGTCGATCGGCAATGTCATGAACGGCGGTAGCCGGGTGTTTTTCAGTACCGACCGTACGGCGACGGTTTCCTTGATTCGTGAGCTGTCGGCGATCACGCCGAGCAAGATTACAGCGCAGGTGTTGCCGGGCGAAGCGACGACGCATGAGTCCGCTTCGTACTACAGCGTGCATCGTGCCGAGCTGATTACTGTGTTGAACCGTGATTTTCACGTGTACGACAACGCTGCAACGGAAGCGGATATCCAAATTGCCGAATTGGCGACGGACGGTGAATCGCAAACGTACAAGCAGGTTTTGTCCGAAATTGCGGTGACGCAGACCGGTTTGAACGAACCGGCATCCGATCCGTCGACAAAGTCGTCCGAGGAGTAAGAAAGCAAGCATGACAGTACAAGAATTAACGAAAGCCGTCGTGACGTCGCTGGATAAGCACAAGGCGCGGGATATTCGCGTATTGGACGTCAGCCGCGTCACGTCGCTGACGGACCGGTTTGTGATTGCGTCGGGCGGCAGTACCACACAGGTGCGCGCGCTGATTGATTATATCGAAACCGATCTGTCGAAAAGCGGAGTTCACGCGTGGCGGACAGAGGGCTACGGCACGGCGCAGTGGACGGTGTTGGATTACGGAAGCGTCGTCGTGCATGTGTTTTTGGATAGCTCCCGTGAGTTTTATGATTTGGAACGCCTGTGGCAGGATGCCCAAGTCGTGAACGTGGCAGAGCTTTTGGTGGACGCGAAGGAATGAAATGCGGTGCCGAAGCAGGGCGAGTGTCTTGCCGGCAGATTTTGACCTGAATGCCTATAAAGCGGATAAAAAAGGGTATTTGATCTCCTATTACATGAAGAAATAAAGAAGAAAGTAACCATTGGTTTAGTTGCCTTGGGGCATAGCGGAAAGGAATGGTCATAACAATGAAAAAGTTTGATTCGGCTGCCATCGAAAAGAAGTGGCAGACAAAATGGGAAACGGAAAACACCTTTGCCGCTTCCGACGATCAGAGCAAGCCGGCGTATTTTGCGTTGGTAGAGTTTCCGTATCCGTCGGGACAAGGCTTGCACGTCGGCCATCCCCGTTCCTACACCGCGTTGGACGTGGTGTCGCGCAAGCGCAGGATGCAGGGCTACAACGTGTTGTATCCCATGGGTTGGGATGCGTTTGGCCTGCCCACCGAAAACTTTGCCATCAAGAATCACATCCACCCCGAAGTGGTGACGAAAAACAACGTGGCTCGCTTCAAATCGCAGTTGCAGGGGCTTGGCCTGTCCTTCGACTGGACGCGTGAGATCAATACCACCGACCCGGATTATTACAAGTGGACGCAGTGGATATTTTTACAGTTGTTTAAGAAGGGCTTGGCTTACAAGAAGGAAATGGCTGTGAACTGGTGCACCTCCTGTAAGTGCGTGCTGGCCAACGAAGAAGTCGTGGGCGGCGTGTGCGAGCGTTGCGGCGGTGAGGTCGTTCATAAGGTCAAGAGCCAGTGGATGCTGAAGATTACCGCCTATGCCCAACGCTTGATCGACGATTTGGACTTGGTGGATTACCCCGATCGCGTTCGCGCACAGCAAATCAACTGGATCGGCCGGTCTACCGGTGCACAGGTCACGTTCCTAACCACGGCCGGCGATCCGGTGGAAATTTACACCACGCGTCCCGACACGCTGTTCGGCGCTACCTACATGGTCATGTCGCCGGAGCATCCGCTGGTGCAGACGTGGTTGGAAAAGGGCTTGTTGAACAACGCCGATGAGGTGCGCGCCTATCAGCAGACGGCGGCACGCAAATCGGATTTTGAACGGACCGAGGTTGCCAAGGATAAAACCGGCGTTTGCCTGCAGGGAATTCGCGCCGTGAACCCGGTGAACGATACCGAAATCCCGATCTTTTTATCGGATTACGTGCTGGTCTCTTACGGAACCGGTGCCATTATGGCGGTTCCGGCGCACGATACCCGTGACTGGGAGTTTGCGCGCAAATTTGATTTGCCGATTATCGAAGTGGTGCAGGGCGGCGACGTTGAAAAGGAAGCGTTTACCGACTGTGCTACCGGCGTGATGGTCAATTCCGGCTTCTTAAACGGTATGTCGGTGGAGGAAGCAAAAACGTCGATCGTCGAATTTTTGAAGGAAAAGGGAATTGGCGAGCCTAAGGTGAACTACAAGTTGCGTGACTGGGTGTTCTCGCGTCAGCGCTACTGGGGTGAGCCGATCCCGATCGTTCACTGCCCGCATTGCGGTCAGGTGGCCGTGCCGGAGGATCAGTTGCCGATCCGCCTGCCCATGGTGGACAGCTACGAGCCTACCGATAACGGGGAATCGCCGCTGGCGGCCATGGAGGATTGGGTCAATACGACCTGTCCTCACTGCGGCGCGCCGGCCAAGCGTGAAACGGATACC
Organism: uncultured Eubacteriales bacterium; assembly: GCA_964390295.1. GTDB lineage: Bacteria > Bacillota > Clostridia > Oscillospirales > Acutalibacteraceae > RGIG3009. Next base: position 7,940 of record CAYMHR010000002.1, on the reverse strand, counting down.
ATGCCGCAGTGGGCCGGTTCGTCCTGGTATTTCCTGCGATATTGCGATCCGCACAACGACAAGGCACTGGCCTCACCGGAAGCCCTGAAATACTGGATGCCGGTCAACTGGTATAACGGCGGCATGGAGCACACCACGTTGCACTTGTTGTACAGTCGCTTTTGGCACAAATTCCTGTATGACATCGGCGTGGTGCCGACGGCGGAACCGTACGCCAAGCGTACCAGTCACGGCATGATTCTCGGTGAAAACGGCGAAAAGATGTCCAAATCCCGCGGCAACGTGGTCAACCCCGACGATATTGTAAACGAATTCGGTGCCGATACGTTGCGCGTTTACGAAATGTTTATTGGTGACTTTGAAAAGGCGGCGCCCTGGTCGAGCGACAGCATCCGCGGTGCACGGCGCTTTTTGGAGCGCGTGTGGGCGGTGTCGGACAATTTGCTCCCCGGTGATACGATTCGTCCGGAGCTGGAAACGTCGATCCACAAGACGATTCGTAAGGTCAGCGAGGATATCGAAAACCTGAAGTTTAACACGGCAATCGCCGCGATGATGGCTTTGCTGAACGACTTTAGTGCGGCGGGCGGCGCCAACCGCGCCGAATATGCCGTGCTGGTGCAGTTGTTGAACCCGTTTGCTCCGCACATGACGGAGGAACTGTGGGAAATGCTCGGCAACAGCGAACAACTGGCGTATCATCCGTGGCCGGAATACGATCCGGCGAAGTGCGTGGAGGAGACCGTGGAGATCGCGGTTCAGGTCAACGGAAAAATCCGCGCCCGCATGACGATCAACGTCAACGATGAGGCGGCAACGGTGTTGGCAATGGCCAAGGCGCAGGAGCGCGTGGCACCGGAGCTGGAGGGTAAGCAGCTGGTTAAAGAGCTGTACGTGCCTCGCAAGCTGGTAAACCTGGTCGTAAAACCGTAATATAGCAAAAAGCACTGCCTGCGGGTGGTGCTTTTGCTGTTTTCTCACCATATTTTGACTTTTTTATAAAACTCGGTTGCAATGCCCCGGTGAGTTCGATATAATAAACGCATAACGTATGAACGAGGTGATTCCATGTTCCGTATGCCGGAAGCAGAGGCTAACGAATATCGCCATTTTTGTAACAACGAGTTGTCTGCGGTGGTGGATAACGACGGCGGAGTCTGCTTTTTGAATCTGCTGGACTGCTATTATTGGAAGAATACCGTGTACCCGGACGAAAACATGCTGCCGATTTTTTCACGAACGGCGGCGTGCGACGAGGAGGGGCAAGAGTACGGTGCCGGGATTCAGCTTTACACGCGCGAAACGAGCGGTCGCGCTATTTTGCACCGCCCGACGGCGGAGCAACGCTTTACGCTGTCGTATTTGGAGGGCGGCGACGACAAGCAAACGTATCAGCTTTTGATGGAGAACAATCGGTTGCTGTGGGAGTGCACCTGCGCTTCGGAAGAACGCGAGGAGTTACTGCTGTACCTCGGCCGAAAGTTTTTGTATCGTGGAACGCTTCGCACTCATAAGGATCAACATCGCGGCGAAGGATCAACGCAGAGCGGCGATCATTACCGTGAAGCCGGCGTGGAGCTGAACGTGGATTTGCCGGAGCTGAACGGCACGGTGGACGTACGCTGGGAGGAGACGCCCTTCGATACTAAACGCGGCGTTTTGCTGTATCGGGGAACGGCGCGGTATCCGTACTGCGAAAAAACGTACGTGGTGGCCGTCGGCGCCGATGCGCCGATTGTTCCGGACACAGCGCGCAACGTTACGTTATTACGCATGGCGTGGGGTGATCGCCGGGCGATCCGCGTGGGCATGGCGATTGCCGAAACGGAGGATGAGGCAATCGCGGCGTTGCAGGACGGCCTGATGCGCTATGCCGAGCTGCGGAAGCAGCATTTGGAGAGCTGGCAGTTGCGCGAGAATGTTGCCAACACGGTTTGTACCAAAGCGTTGCCGTTTTCCGAGGCATACGGCCGTGCCACGGCGGCCTATTTGGATGCGTTGATGGTTGGCCCGACGGTGGGGGGGCGCATCGGCGTGCGTGCTTCTGCCGGAAAATACGGATTTTTTTCCTTGTGGGACACCATTTATCCCATTCGGGATTTTGCGTGGAACGGTCGTTTTGACGACGTTGCCCGGTGCCTGAACTATCTTTTTCAACTGCCGGCCATGGAAAACACCCCCATCAGCTCATTACATTTGATTGTCGAGTGGAACGAAGCGATGGCGTTTTTGCCGCCGGAATATCAATCGGACGTCTATCCTGAAATGTTGAAGATTTTCCGCTTTGCGTTGCGCCTGACCGAGCCGCAGTACGGACTGCTACTGTGCAAGGGCAATACCGGCGTGGATAAAACGGAACAGATGGGGCTATCCGGCTTGTTCCTGTCGCCCGACGTCAATGCTCTGTGGTACAGCGCCTGCCGCATTGTCCGCAACGAAGCGATTTGTCGCGGCGACACGGAAACGGTACAGCAGACGACCGCGGTGATCGATGGGGTTGAGGCAGGCTTCCGCCGGGTGTTTTTTAACGAAAGCACAGGCTATTTCCGTGCCGGTGCTAATCGCGACTTGTCGCCGGCGGCGGTGGAGGTTCATCACAACTCACTGACGTTGGGCTACGACTACCCCTACGGTATGTACCTGATGCGCGATATGGTGCCGCAGTTGGCACGGTATCAGTCGCATGAGCTGTATCATCCTTTTGGGCACCGCGCGGTGGCGATTGACAGCCCGATTCCGACCGGTTGGTGGAAGTTTGTGCACATGAACCAGCACAACGGACACGAAATGAAGTTGCAACGCGTTGCCGGGAACATGGCCGAGGTGTACCGTGTGATGGGCGAAACGATGAAGCGCTCCGATCGCTGGAAAATTGCCGAGGAAACGACGAATTTTTCGCGATTTGCCATTCATCCGGATCAGGTGTGCGATTGGCAGAGCTTCTCCGCTACGGCGCAGATGGAAGCCTTGCGCGCCGGTGTGGCGGGAGTGATACGGCATCGCGGCGGTTTGTGCTATCTGCCCGCCAAGGACAGCGGCACGGTTCGCATTTGGAACGTGCCGATGAAAAATTATCGCATTGCGGTGGCGGTGAGCGGAAGCGGAGCGTTTGCCGCGATGAAGTGTGCCGGAAAGCATGTGAAAGGCACCTTACAGCTACCGATTGACGTCATTTGCGACGTGGACGAGACGCTGCAGGTTTGTCGCACCGATCGTCGGCCGTCGTATCCGGTCTTGCTGACGGCGATTGATTTGCCGGTATGCCGGGTGACAGCGCACGAAGATCGCACGTCGCTGGAATGTGCCGGAACAGCGTATACGCCGATGCTGTGGTACGCCCCGACCGAGCCGACGGTGTTGGTCAACGGTCAACCGGTCGTTGCCGCGTGGGATGCCGTTGCACACACGGCAACGGTGGATCGGCTGTGGTGTGCAGGCGATTGCGTAGAGGTGATCTTGAAATAAAAATCGGGAACCCGTCGGAAAATTTTCGATAAAGGACTTGACGGCGGCGAAAAACCAGTGTATAATCAATGGGTATCGTTGTGAATATACGAAACGAAAACCCCTGCTATCAGGCGGAGGGAGGGAATAAGAATGTCAGAGGTCAAAGTTAAAGAGAACGAATCTCTGGACAGCGCATTGCGCCGTTGGAAGAAGTCGTGTGCCCGCTCCGGTGTCCTCGCCGAGGTACGTAAGCGCGAGCATTATGAGAAGCCTTCTGTCCGTCGCAAGAAGAAGTCCGAGGCTGCTCGTAAGAGAAAGTTCAAATAACAACGAAACGGGCGAAAGCCCGTTTTTTGTTTATCACGAAGGGAGAACGGTATGGGAAAAACGTGGTGTTATCGGCGCGTTACCGAGATTACTCCGGAAATTTTGGAGCAGCGCGGTATTCGCGGTTTGTTGCTGGACGTGGACAATACGCTGACGACTTACGGAAGCACCGAGCTGGCGGAAGGCGTTCCGGAATGGCTGGAAACCATGAAGCGCGCCGGCGTGGCGCTGACCGTGGTATCCAACGCGGTCGATCGTCGCGTTGCGCCCTTTGCCGCGGCATTGGGTCTGCGACATATTTCGCTGTCCTGCAAGCCGTCACCTCTCTGCTTTTGGCGTGCGGCCCGGCGAATCGGGTTGCCGTTGCGGCAATGTGCCGCCGTGGGCGATCAAATTTTCACCGACTGGTTCGGCACCAAATTCAGCGGCGTTTCCTGCTTTTTGCTGGAGCCGATCCGCACTGATAATGAAAAACCGTTTTTGCGCCTGCGTCGGCGTTGGGAAAAGCCCTTTCGCCGCGCGTTACACCGTAAGGAGGGACGAGGATGACGGCACGATTCGGCCCGGCCGGCAACAGCAATTCGTTTTACGATGCCGGTCATAAAACCACGTTGGAAGCGCCGGCGTGGCTTTGCTCTTTGGGGTTGACCGCTTACGAATATCAGTGCGGCCGCGGCGTTCGCGTCACGGAGGATACGGCGCGCGCCATGGGTGCGGCGGCGTTAGAACACGGCGTTCAGCTTTCGTTGCACGCGCCCTATTTTATTTCTCTGGCATCGGCGGAGCCGGAAAAGCGGGACAATTCCATTCGCTATATTTTGGAAAGCGCCCGCGCCGTCGTTCACATGGGCGGCGAGCGCATCGTGGTGCATCCCGGTGGACTGGGCGGCTTGTCCCGTGCCGAGGCGACGATGTTGGCATCGCAGACCCTGCGTCGGGCGCAGGAAGCGTTGGATGCCGAAGGCTTATCGCAGGTACGCATTTGCCCGGAAACCATGGGCAAGATCAATCAGCTCGGTGATCTCGACGAGGTGCTGCAATTTTGCACGTTGGACGAGCGTTTTTTGCCTTGTATCGACTTCGGGCATCTGAACAGCCGCACGCTGGGCGGCATGAATAGCCGGGAAGCGTTTTCCGCTTTGTTGGATCGTCTGCACAACGCCTTGGGTGCCGAACGCGGAGCAACGTTTCATGCTCATTTTTCCAAGATCGAATACACCAAGGGCGGCGAAAAGAAGCATTTGACCTTTGCCGACACGGTGTACGGGCCGGAGCCGGAGCCGCTGATGCGGTTGATTCGTGAACGCGAGCTGCAACCGACCTTCATTTGTGAGTCGGACGGTACGCAGGCGGAGGATGCCGTGACGTTGCAACGGCTCTATCGTGGCGAGGTGATTGTATGACCGACCGTATGGAAGCGCTGGCACGCCGACTGCCGCCGCACACCGCGGCACTGCTGGCGGCACCGCATCATCTTTGTTATCTTACCGGCTTTCCGGCGGAGGACAGCTGGTTGCTGTTGACTGCGGAAAAGGCCTATTTTCTCACGGATTTTCGCTATATTGAGCAGGCTGGTCAGAGGGTGCGCGGCGCGGAGTGCCGTCGGATCGTCCGATTGACGGAAGAATTACAGGCGCTGGCGCAGCACCACGGAATACGCACGCTGTTGATCGAGACGGAGTATACGGCAACGGCCGCTTGGCGTCGGTTGTGTCGGGAGCTTCCGTCGCTGACCGTCTCCGACGGCGACGAGCTGGATCGATGGATGGCCGAACTGCGCGCTGTCAAATCGCCGGATGAAATTCAAAAAATCCGACAGGCGCAGGCGCTGACCGAGGCAGGCTTCGAGCATATTTTGCCGTATATTCGGGTCGGTGCCACCGAGCGTGAGGTGGCGCTGGAGCTGGAAACGTATATCCGGCGGCAGGGCGCACAGCGCGTGGCCTTTGATTTTATCGTGGTGTCCGGGAAAAACGGGTCCCAGCCGCATGGAATCCCGTCCGACAAGCCGATTGCGGCAGGCGATTTCGTTACGCTGGATTTCGGTGCCGTGGTGGACGGTTATCACTCGGACATGACGCGCACCGTGGCGGTGGGGGCTGTCAGCGAGGAACAGCGGACGGTGTACGAGACGGTACTGTCGGCACAGCGGGCGGCCTTGTCCGTATTGCGTGCCGGCGTCTCCTGCACGGAAGGCGACGCGGCGGCACGCCGCGTCATTGAACAGGCCGGGTACGGCGATTGCTTCGGTCACGCAACCGGCCACGGTGTCGGTGTGGAGATACACGAAGAACCGCGATTGTCGCCGCGCGCCGGCGAGCAACGGCTCCAAGCCGGTCACGTGGTGACGGTGGAGCCGGGAATTTACCTGGCAGGCCGCTTTGGCGTGCGTATTGAAGACATGGTGGCGATTACCGAAAACGGATTGCTCAATTTAACGAGTGCACCCAAAGAATTGATCTGCCTGTAATATCGCCACGGGGCACCACATATACTGTACCACAATACGTAACGGGATGTGTGTGCTATGTTTGTGTTTTCTATCAAGGCGGATCGGAAGCATTTACTTGCAGGGGCTGTCGCTTTGGCGGTGGCCGCCGTGATTCTTGTTTTGGCGATGGTGTTGCCGGGTAAGTCCGCTTCCACGGCGTCGCACACGGTGGACTGGAAGGCTGCCTCTGCGGAGGAACGGGTGAGACTGGCTCACGAATTGGGGTATGAGGTGGACGCATCCAGCGAATGTGTGGAGGAAATCCGTGTGCCGGACGATCCGGATGCCACGCTGATTGCGTATGACGCTTTGCAGGAGGCGTCGGGATTGAGCTTGCTGAAATACAGCGGCAAGCGCGTGAAATACTATACGTATACGGTGAATAACACCGCGGACTCGAAAACCACGTGGTTGCATTTGTACGTTTATCACGACCGCGTTGTGGCGGGTGACGTAACGACGGCGGGCCCCAACGGTGTACAAAAAGCCTTGACGTGACGGGAGAAAAACGATGCTACAGCGTTTGGATAAGATGATTGCTTCGCAGGGGACGATCAGCCGCAGTGAAACGGTGCGGCTGATCCGTTCCGGGTTGGTCACGGTGGACGGTGTCGTTTGCCGCGACGCTTCTCGCAAGGTGGAGGAATCGTGTGCGGTGGTCGTGTCGGGAAAGCCGCTGACATACCGGCGTTTTTCGTATATTATGATGAACAAACCGGCCGGCATTTTGTGCGTCTCGCGTGATCCGCGCGCCGAGACGGTGCTGGATCGATTGCCGCCGGAATTGAAGCGGAAAGGGCTGTTTCCTGCCGGCCGATTGGACAAGGACAGTGTCGGTCTGGTGTTGCTGACGGACGACGGCGATTTTGCACATCGGCTGCTAGCTCCCAAAAGCGATATTCTCAAGCGGTATCTGGTTCGTCTGGACGGGCCGCTGACCGAGGAGCATGTTCGTCGGTTTGCCGAGGAGATCGTCTTGGCGGACGGCACGGTGTGCCGCCCGGCGCAGGTGCGTATTTTGGAAGACGGCGAGCAACCGTTGGCCGAGATCGGTATCACGGAGGGGCGATACCATCAAATCAAGAGAATGTTCGGCACCATCGACCGTGGCGTGAACTGGCTAAAGCGGGTTTCCATCGGTCCGCTGACACTGGATCCGGCGCTTGCCGAAGGCGAAGCGCGGCTATTGACTGCGGAGGAACAGGCTCTTCTTGTAAATTCGACGCTTTTTGTGCATTGCACATAATATTTGGTAAAAAAGTTTGTGCATAACGGATATGGTAAAATCCTAAAATATCTGTTAAAATAAGGGAGCATGATAGTGTGCGTTAATTGGTATTTCCGCACAAGCTTACTTGAAAAAGAGAATATGGAGGTCATCAAATGGCAAGTCTGTCTCTGAAGAACATTTACAAAAAGTACCCCGGTGGGGTCATTGCTGTCTCCGATTTTAATTTGGAGATCAAGGATCAGGAATTCGTTATTCTGGTTGGTCCTTCCGGCTGTGGTAAGTCCACCACTCTGCGTATGATTGCCGGTCTGGAAGAAATCTCCAGCGGTGAGCTGTACATTGGTGACCGCCTGGTCAACGACGTTGCGCCGAAAGACCGCGACATCGCCATGGTGTTCCAGAACTACGCTCTGTATCCGCACATGACGGTGTATGACAACATGG
>CAYMHR010000001.1:0-132418 GCA_964390295.1 uncultured Eubacteriales bacterium | reverse complement strand
GATTTGGGATTACGAAGACCTGAAGGAAATGTGCGACATGGACGCCGTGGCGGCGTTCCGCAAGCGTGCTCTGAACCCCGAGCATCCCGTGATGCGCGGTTCTCACGAGAACGGCGACATCTTCTTCCAGCATCGTGAGGCCTGCAACGCCTACTACGACGCCGTTCCCGGCATCGTGGAGGAGTACATGGGCAAGGTCAACGCCAAGCTGGGCACCGACTACAAGCTGTTCAACTACTACGGCGCACCGGACGCCGACCGCGTGATCGTGGCCATGGGTTCTTTCTGCGACGTGGCAGAGGAAGTCATCGATTACCTGACCGCCGCCGGTGAAAAGGTCGGTTTGGTCAAGGTTCGTCTGTATCGTCCCTTCTCCGCCAAGCATCTGCTCGCGGCGATTCCGGAAACGGTGAAATCGATTGCCGTGCTGGATCGTACCAAGGAGCCGGGTGCTCTGGGCGAGCCGTTGTATCTGGACGTTGTCACTGCGTTGGCTTCGCAGGGCCGCACCGGCATCCGCGTGATCGGCGGCCGTTACGGCTTGGGCTCCAAGGATACGCCCCCGGCCAGCGTGTTTGCGGTGTACAAGGAATTGGCAAAGGCCGATCCCAAGCCGCAGTTCACCATCGGCATCAAGGACGACGTGACCAACCTCTCGCTGGATGAGGAGGCTGCTCCCAACACGGCGGCGGCCGGCACCATCGAATGTAAGTTCTGGGGTCTGGGCGGCGACGGTACCGTCGGTGCCAACAAGAACTCCATCAAGATCATCGGCGACCACACCGACAAATATGTGCAGGCATACTTCCAGTATGACTCCAAAAAGACCGGCGGTATCACCATTTCGCACCTGCGCTTTGGCGATCAGCCCATCAAGAGCCCCTACTACATCAACAAGGCCGACTTCGTGGCTTGCCACAACCCGTCCTACGTGATCAAGGGTTACAAGATGGTCAACGACGTCAAACCCGGCGGCGTGTTCATGATCAACTGCCAGTGGACGCCCGAAGAGCTGGATAAGCACCTGCCGGCGGAGGCCAAGCGCTACATCGCCAAGAACAACGTTCAGCTGTACACAATCAACGCCATCGATCTGGCGATGCAGATTGGTATGGGTAAGCGTACCAACACCATCCTGCAGTCCGCTTTCTTCACGCTGGCGAAGGTGATGCCGCAGGAGGATGCCATCCGTTACATGAAGGATGCTGCCACCAAGTCCTACTCCAAGAAGGGTATGGACATTGTGGAAATGAACCACAAGGCGATCGATGCCGGCGCTACCGCGTTCGTAAAGATCGACGTTCCGGCCGCCTGGGCGGATGCCGTGGATGCGGCTCCCGAAGCACAGGAAAACGGCCCGGCCAAGCTGGTGAAGATGGTGGACACCATCATGAAGCCGGTGGGCAAGATGGACGGCGATTCGTTGCCGGTCTCCGCGTTCGTGGATCACGCCGACGGTACCTTCGAGCAGGGTGCTGCCGCGTATGAGAAGCGTGGCGTTGCGGTCATGGTTCCTGTTTGGGAAGCGACCACCTGCGCCAAGTGCAACAAGTGCGCGTTCGTTTGCCCGCACGCGACCATTCGTCCGTTCGCTCTGAACGAGGCTGAGGTTGCCGCGGCTCCCGATAACATGAAGAAGTCGCCGAAACCGGTTATCAAGACCGATTACACCTACACTCTGGCCATCTCTCCGATGGATTGCATGGGTTGCGGTGTCTGCGTCGGCGTCTGCCCGACTCATTCGTTGAAGATGGTCTCCCGCGAGTCGCAGGAGGATCAGCAGAAGGTGTTCGATTACTGTGTGGCTGAAGTTTCGGACAAGCCGGAAGTTCAGAACAACACCGTCATCGGTAGCCAGTTCAAGCAGCCGTTGCTCGAGTTCTCCGGTTCCTGCGCCGGCTGTGCCGAAACCGCGTATGCTCGCCTCATCACTCAGTTGTTCGGTGATCGTATGTACATTTCCAACGCAACCGGTTGCTCCTCCATCTGGGGTGGCCCGGCGGCGACCTCGCCCTACACGGTCAACAAGCAGGGCCATGGCCCGGCATGGGCAAACTCCCTGTTTGAGGACAACGCCGAGCACGGCTTCGGTATGTACTTGGGTCAAAAGGCCATCCGTGCCCGCCTAATCGGTCAGGTTCAGGAAATGGCGGCCTCCGACAAGGCTTCTGCCGAGTTTAAGGCGGTGGCTGACGAATATCTGAACACGCTGAACGACGGCACCAAGAACGCCGCGGCTACCACGGCGCTGGTTGCCGAGCTGGAAAAAGCGGCGGCTGAGGGTTGCCCGACGGCGAAGGCGGTGCTGGAGAGCAAGGAATATCTGTCCAAGAAGTCCGTGTGGATCTTCGGCGGCGACGGCTGGGCCTACGACATCGGCTTCGGTGGCGTGGATCACGTGCTGGCCTCCGGCGAGGACGTCAACATCATGGTGTTCGATACCGAAGTGTACTCCAACACCGGCGGTCAGGCCTCCAAGGCTTCGCAGATCGGCCAGGTGGCGCAGTTCGCCGCGGCCGGTAAGGCGATCGCCAAGAAGAGCCTTGCCGAAATCGCGATGTCCTACGGCTACGTCTACGTGGCACAGATCGCCATGGGCGCCGATATGAACCAGACCATCAAGGCGATTGCCGAAGCCGAAGCGTATCCGGGCCCGTCCCTGATCATCGGCTACGCCCCCTGCGAGATGCACAGCATCAAGGGCGGCATGGTCAACTGCCAGGCCGAAATGAAGAAGGCGGTGGATTGCGGTTACTGGAATATGTTCCGCTTCAACCCGGCCGCCGACAAGAAGTTCGTCATCGACAGCAAGGCCCCGACCACGAGCTATCGCGACTTCATCATGAACGAAGCCCGTTACTCGGCGCTGACTCGCTCCTTCCCGGAACGTGCGGAAACGCTGTTCACCGAAGCGGAAGCCACTGCGATGAAGCGTTACGACCACCTGCTGAAGCTGCAGGCGCTGTACAACGAATAATCCCGTATAGCACGAACCGCCCCACCGAACGGTGGGGCGGTTTTGCGTTGCGCGCATATTGTAAAATTCGGATATTTGTGGTAAAATAAAGGGGAACACGGCTACGAGCACGGCATGAAAAGAGGAATGACAATGGGCACCAACGTTTCCCGGCAAAAGCGCGAAGATTTGCTGAATAAAATCAAAGAGATACGCACGTTTATATCCTCTGCGCCGCAGGACGAAAACACGGGGAGCCTGTTGTCGTACTTGTCCGATCTGGAAAAAGACGTGGGCGGAAAGAAGTACGGGTTGGTTTTTGAGGAGCACCGTGAGGAAATCGATGAGGTGCTGGATGCGAATACGCCCGTTTTGACAGAGGACGGCGGTTTGTTTATCGACAACGGCGGGCAGATGAATTTTCTCATTGAAGGCGACAATCTTGCCGCCCTCAAGTTGCTGGAAAAGACGCACAAGGGAAAAATCAAAATGATTTACATAGACCCACCGTACAATACTGCAAACAAGTATTTTGCCTACGATGATACACGAGTGGATTTTACGGACGCCTTTAGACATAGCAAATGGCTATCCTTTATGAGAGCAAGACTAAAAATTGCACGGAATTTACTTCGTAATGACGGTATTCTTTTTATTTCCATTGATGATAACGAACAAGCGGATTTGAAATTGCTTTGCGATGAAATTTTCAGAGAGGAAAACTTTTTCTCACAAGTAATCGTTCAGTCCAACAAGAGAGGACAAACATATAAGCAAATAGCAAAAACTCACGAATATTTGCTCATATATACAAGAACTCCGGATGCTGAGTTTAATGAGATCGATAAAACGGATGAGGATAATGACCTCAATCTTCTTGATGGAATAAGTGCGTACAATGTAAGAGAATTAAGAAATCGTAATCCGAAATTTGGACGACACAATCGACCGAATCTGTTTTATCCTATTTACGTAAATCCTTTGGTGATCGATAAAGACGGATTTTGTCCGGTCTCTCTAACGCAATCCGAAGTCTACTGCGTAGAAGTGTATCCGTATAATTCAAGTGGCGGAGAAAGTTGTTGGCGTTGGGGAACAAAACTGTTCTCAGAAAACGTATCGGATGATACCCAAATGAGCAATGTTGTTGCTCGTGCAAAGAAAGACGGGGCTTTCAATATTTATGAAAAGTACCGCAAAACAACTTACAAAGCCAAGTCTATTTGGACAGAAACTGATGTTATTACTGAAAAAGGCACGGTTGAATTGGGTGAAATCGGGCTGGCAGATTTATTTCCATACCCAAAGCCGTTGTTTTTATTAAGAAAATGTCTGCAAATTGGCACGAACACTGATGACATTGTTCTCGACTTCTTCGCCGGCAGTGGAACAACGGGACACGCCGTTATGAAGCTCAACGCCGAGGACGGCGGTAATCGTCGTTTTATCCTCTGCACCAACAACGAAAATAACATCTGCCGCGACGTGACCTATGAGCGAATCAAGCGTGTCATCGACAAAGAGGGGTACGCCGCAAGCCTTAAATATTACAAGGTGGACTATGTTCCCATTTCCGACCGCCTTTACTATGAGTACGCCGACGAGCTTCTCTGCCATATCCGCGAATTGGTGGAGTTGGAAAACGGTATCAACTTCACCGACAATGCGGAAATTGCCATTGTGCTGACGGAAGATGAGCTTGCCGAGTTTGTATCGAATATCGACGCTTACAGTAAATGCCTCAAGCTCTATATGGGACACGACCTTTTGCCCAACGATGAGCAAGAAATAACCTTAAAGTCTCGTGAAATCGAAGTGAATATCATTCCGGATTATTACTATAAGGATTTACAGGAGGGCTGATTATGCAATTGAAGGAGTTCCAATTGAATGCGGTAAAAGCATTGTTTGAAGCCATGGATAAGCCGACCCGTGATGTTGTTCTCAAAAGCCCTACGGGAAGCGGTAAAACAATCATTCTGACCTATTTTATGCACCAATACCTGCAGTCCTTTTCCAAAACCGTCTTTGTATGGCTTACACCGGGCAAGGGCAACCTTGAAGAACAGAGCAAGGCGAAAATGGACAAGTATATCCACGCTGCACAGACCAAGCTCCTTGCCGACGTGATGACGGCAGGCTTTTAGGAAAACGACAGCGTATTTATTAACTGGGAAAAACTGACGAAAAAGGGAAACAACGCCCTGAAAGACAGCGAACGCACCAATTTTCTTGAACATATCGAGCACGCGCTGAACGACGGCTTGCGGTTCGTTATCGTTGTGGACGAAAGTCACCAAAACAACACGATTAAAGCGGATGAGATTATCCAGTATTTTCATACGGACAAGATTATCCGTTGCTCCGCCACCCCGAAGGGGATTGCAAAGGCGGAAGTGATTGAAATCCCCGAAGAAGACGTGATTGCCGCGGGGCTGATCAAGAAAATGTTGATTATCAATCAGGATTTTCCGCAGACGGTGGAAACGGAAGATCAAACGGCGTTTCTGCTCGAAAAAGCGATCCAAAAGCAACGGGAGCTGCGCGCGGCATTTTTGCAAAACGGTACGGATATTAACCCACTCATCGTCGTTCAGGTTCCCAACAAGTCGGAAACCTTGCAGGATGGTGTGGAGCGATATCTGGAAACGCAGGGCCTCACTTACGAAAACGGGCAGCTGGCATGTTGGCTTTCCGAACGGCACGAAAATTTAGAAGGTATCGACGTGCCCAACGCCACCCCCGTAGCCGTTATTATTAAGCAGGCGGTGGCCACGGGCTGGGATTGTCCGAGAGCACATATTTTGGTGAAGCTCCGCGAAAACATGGACGAGACTTTTGAAATTCAGACGATCGGGCGAATTCGCCGTATGCCGGAAGCCAGACACTACGGGAGCGATCTGCTTGACAGTTGTTATCTTTACACTCTTGACGAAAAATTCACCGCCGGGGTGAAAATGGCTCTTGATAAAGGGGCGTTAAATGCTTGTACGCTGTTTCTGAAAAACGAGTATAAAGAAATTACGCTGACAAGCGAACAGCGAACCATGGTAACCACTACTCGCAGTCCACAAAAGGCGTTGAGCGCCATTACGGAGTTTGCCGCGAAGGAATACGGCACCGGAACCGACAAGACGGAAAATCGCACGCGCCTGCAAGCGGCGGGATACGTGTTCAGCGAGGATATTGTGCGGTACACGGTATCGGGCGAGACGGCGACGCTGGAGTTTGAGGCGGCGGACATGAACGCGGTAGCGGTGACGGAAAAGCTGAACACCCATAAGCACGGGCGGGATTATCATCAGAGGATTGGCAAAATCGGTTTGGAAATCGGGATGGAATACTCCTACATGAATACCATCATCCGGAAGCTGTTCGACAAGAGCTTTACGTATAACCGAAAGATTCTTGCACTAGAGCCGCGTGAGGTGTACGCTTTTGTGCTGAACAATGCCGACCAACTGCGTCGGTTTGTGCGCGAAGCGATGGCGTACGAATTGGCACAGCTACAGCTGAACGTTCCGACCAAATCGTATTTTGAATTTCACATTCCTCAAGCCTGCTTGTTTACTTACAACGGCGACGCCAAAACACAGTTGGTTTGCAAAAAGAACGTGTATCGGAATTATTTATCCTCTGCCGCGCCGCGCTCCCTGCCGGAGGTCAAGTTTGAAAAGTTCTGCGAACGTTCCGACGCCGTAGAGTGGTGGTATGAAAATGGCGACAAGGGCAACGAATATTTTTCGATTGTGTATGAGGATAACAGCGGTAAGCAAAGATTGTTTTATCCGGATTACCTGTTGTCCGTGAATGGTGCCGTGTGGATCGTAGAAACCAAAGGCGGCTTTGACCGCAGTGGCAATAGTCAGGATATCGACCTTTACACGCCGAAAAAGTTTAAGGTGCTCAAGGAATATCTCAAAGAACACCGCTTACAGGGCGGGATCGTGCGGTATGATGAGGGCTCCGATGAGCTATGCATTTGCACGGAGCGGTACTCGAACGATATTGGTAGTGACGATTGGCGAATTTTGGGCGAAGTGTGGTAAGCCGCACGCGATACAACGAAAAGAGCTCTCCGACCTTTCGGTCGGAGAGCTCTTTTGTCGCAGCAGTTAGCACTGACGCATCAGGCGAATGAAAAATTCCACGGAACGGCACAGCGCATCGACGCGGATGTGCTCGTTATTACCGTGAATGGTGGCGCGTTCTTCGCCGGTGAGGTCCATGGCGGAGAAGCGGAACACCTTATCCGAGATGCGGCCGTAGTGGCGGCTGTCGGAGCACTGTACCATCAGGTAGGGCGAAACCAAGCAGCCCTTCCAGGTGGAAGCCACGGCGCATGCCACTTTGTCCCAACCGGGGCAATCGGTGGTGGAAATGCGACTGGGGTTCATGCCGTTCAGCGCCGTGATCTCGACGGAATCGTCTCCGACGACGCGACGCAGGTAGGCCAGCGCCGAATCCATGGTGTCACAGGGGTTCAGGCGGATGTTGGAGACCAGCTCGGCGTGAGGCGGGATAACGTTGGAAGCTTTGGAGCCGTTCATCTGCGTGAATGCTACGGTGGTACGCATCAGGGCGTTGAGCTCGCCGCCTGATTTTTTGCACAGGCTGTTCAGTACCGGCTTAAAGAGCCATAGGTTGGCGAAAATCATGCGATATACGAAGGAGGAATGACGCCCCAGCGTATCGAACATTTGCGCCACGGGCGGTGTGATATGATAAGGGAAGGGGTGCTTCAACACGGCACAGCAGGCGGTAGCAAGGCGGTCGATGGGTGCTTTCGGCTTGGGGGCCGAGGCGTGGCCGCCGGTGGAGGTGGCGCGGTATTGGGCATCGAGCATGCCTTTTTCCGCAATACCGATTAGACCGCAGGGGGCGGTAACGCCGGGGAACATATCCTCTACCACGGCACCACCCTCGTCCACGACCATGGCAGGCGTGATACCGTGAGCTTCAAACCAATCGACGATATTGACGGCACCTTTGCCGTTGATTTCCTCGCCGCCGGAGAAAGCAAAATAGACGGTGCTTTCGGGCTGAAAGCCCTGCGCGATCAGATGCTCGGCGGCAAACAGGATACCGTTAAAGGTGACTTTGGTGTCCAACGTGCCGCGCCCCCACAGGATGCCGTCCTCCAGCAGCCCCTCAAACGGCGGTTTATCCCAGCCGCTTTCTTCTACGGGCACCACGTCGTAGTGTGCCATCAGGACGGCAGGGTCGCCGTCGGTGCGCCCCTTCCAGCAAAACAGCAGGGCGCGGTCAGGAAGCTGCTCGAAGGAGCAAACTTCAAACACGTGGGGGTAGAGCTTCGGCAGAAGGGCGATGAGCTTTTCGAACTCGGCGTTGTCCTCCAGCGAAGCGTCGCGGTAGGAAACGGTTTTGCAACGCACCAGCTCCTGAAGATCACGGACAGCGGCATCGCGGTCGAAAACTTCTTCATTTTCCTGTACCGGGACAGTGGCCTTCGGCGTGAACCGCAGGGTGCGAACAAGCAGGACGGCAACGAACAGCACCACGAAGGCGACAACGATCCAACAGACGATCATATTATAACCATCCTTTCTTGTACATGAAGCGCGCCACGGCGACGGTGAACACCACGCCGACCGGAACCATGATGCCGACGGTGCTGGCATTGAGCGCCGGAACGGCGATGAACAGGATTAGCATGAGCACCAGCGGCGCGATCGCCAGCTTGATGTTTTTAGAGATAAATACGACGGCCAGACCGCCGAACAGTGCCGGCAGGATCATGTCGAAGGCAGGCTTGAGCACCGGCGCATTCAGCACGGGGGTAAGTGGCACGATGCAAATCACGCCGATGATAATGATCAGCGTGGTGACGATGCTGGAAACGGCAATGGCGATGGTAGAGATAACTTCGCCTTCCTCACTGCTGGCGTTGACCTTGGCGCGTTCCATGGCGTCCAGCGCACAAGGAAGCTTGAGGTTGGAAATATTGCCGGTCACGAACGACAGGTACGTGCCGCCGGCACCCAACATGGGAACGTAGGTGAAAATCTCCACAATACCGACTGCCCAGTACATGGGCGCGGTGGCGAGCAATCCCTGTGCCAGCACGCTCCACTGCGGAACGGCGCTGAATACGATGGAGACGGCCGCCGGAAACGCCAAAATGAGAATGGCCACGATGATGCCCCACAGGCGACCGTCGCGGTGTACACTGTCCATGTAGGAAAGAGATTTCTTTTGTTTCATAGTCGATTCCTCCTTAACCTAACCAGGCGTTAAACGGGATGGCGGAGGCCATGCCGGCAATCATGCTGACGGGGAGAGCGTAATCTTCCAGCCAGCGCATACCGAATTTCTTAGAGAGCAGACCGCAGATTGCCATAACGACGGCGGATACCACCATGACGCACACGGGAACCAGCCCGGCGGTATCGCCGGAGAACACGTAAGTGACGTCGCAGAATACGTAGCCGAGGAAGGCGGAGATCATGCCGAGGAACATGGCGTTGTTGAAAATCTCGCCCCATTTTTTGTCCTTCATGCCGATCTTGGACATGCCGCCCTGCAGCTTTTTGGTGACAAAGGGAACCAGAATCAGGCCGATAGCGATGCCGACGGTCATGACCCACACGGTAGTGACGTACAGCGACGAATCGGTGATGGTGACACTGGCGGAGACGTTGGCGGCGTTCAGCACGTTGGCGGCGGCCACGGTTTCATAGGTGATGGAGCCAATGACCGAAAGGCGCAGCCACGGCAACGCCAGGCCCAACGCTTTGGACAGGGAGATGACGCCGATCAGAATACCGATGGCGGGGGCAATGGTAAACACGGCTGCCGACGAAATGGTTTTTTTCACGGTGGCGGAGGCGATGCCGAGTTGCTTGGCGCGGCGGCACGCTTTGACCAGGAAGTAGATCGATTGCGCCAGTACCACGGCGATGACGACGCCGACCAGCACAAACAGAATGGGATGGTTCACGTTAAATTCCAACAAAATCACTCCTATTCATATTTTATTAATAATACCATAGCATAAAACGACAAAAAGTGCAACAAAAACTTGCACCGTACGCAGGGGTACGGTGCAAGAGCATGAATCGATACGAAAAAGGTGGGCAACGGCGATCGGGCGGCGATGTCCGAAAAGGGTTATTCGTACAGGCGATACAGCGAAGCGTAGAGACCGTTTTTCTCAATCAGCTCGCGGTGGGTGCCTGACTCCGCAATGCCGTCGCCCGTGAGCACGACGATGAGGTCGGCGTTACGGACGGTGGTAAGCCGGTGCGCCACGATGAGGGTGGTACGCCCTTTGGCGAGCCGCTCCAGAGATTGCTGCACCAGCAACTCGGATTCGTTGTCCAGCGCACTGGTGGCTTCATCGAGAATCAAAATCGGAGGGTCCTTCAGAAATACGCGCGCAATGGAGATGCGTTGCTTTTGACCGCCGGACAGCTTGACACCGCGTTCTCCGACGTAGGTGTCGTAGCCGTCGGGAAGCTCACGGATAAATTCCTCGGCGCCAGCCAAACGCGCCGCCGCTTCCACTTCCTCCTGTGTGGCGCCCGGCTTGCCATAGGCGATATTTTCATAGATGTTGCCGGAGAACAGGTACACGTCCTGTTGTACCACGCCGACGGCGCGCCGTAGGGAAGCGAGTGTGAGATCGCGCACGTCGGTGTCGTCCAGCCGGACGGTGCCGTCGGCAACGTCGTAAAAGCGTGGAACTAAGCCGCACAGGGTTGTTTTGCCACCGCCGGAAGGACCAACCAACGCCACGGTTTTGCCGGCTGGAATGTCCAGTGTAAGGTGTTGAAGAACGTTTTTGCCGGCCTCATTATACCGGAAGGTGACGTCGTGAAAGGCCAGATTGCCGCGAACGTCGGTGAGCGTCCCGGCATTGGGACGGTCGTCGATCGTCACGGGTGTATCCATGATTTCGGCAAACCGCTCGACGCCGGTCATGCCGCGGTAGAATTGCTCGGAAAATTCGATGATGCGGCGCACCGAGGTAAGCAGGGTGGACACGTAGAGTAGATAGGCGACCAAATCGGCGGGGGTGATCTTGCCGTCGATCATGAACAGGGCACCTGCCACGACGACGGCGATATACATCAAGCCGTCAAACAAACGGGTGACGCTGTTAAAGCCAGCCATGGCGTAGTAAATTTTCTTTTTGACCGCCAGAAAGTTGCGGTTGCCCCGATCAAACTTTTCCAGCTCCAGCGATTCGTTCGCAAACGATTTGACCACGCGGATGCCGAGCAGGCTGTCCTCTACCTGCGAATTGATCTCGCCGATGACGACGCGGGAATCGCGGAAGCCCTCCTTCATGCGGTGGCGGAAGGGAATGCAGACGATCAACATGATCGGAACGATGGCGAACACGATGAGTGTCAGCCAAACGTTGACGGTGCAGAGGATGATAAAGGCGGCGGTAATTTTGATGCCGGCGATGAAAAATTCTTCGGGGCAGTGGTGGGCAAACTCGGTGACTTCGAACAGGTCGTTGGTGATACGAGACATGAGGGTGCCGACCTTGGTTTCGTCATAGTAGGAAAAGGGCAACCGTTGCAGATGACGGAACAAGTCGCTTCGCATACGGGTTTCAATGCGCGTGCCCATGATATGGCCGATGGAGGTCATATAGTATTGGGCGGCGGTGTCGATGATCCGCAGAGCCGAATACAGCACGCCGACGATGAGAATGGAGCGGACGGTTAGTGCGGCGACGTCGGTCATGGCGGCGTTGGTGATATAACGAACGATGAGTGGTAGCACCAGCTCACAGATGGTGGTGAGTGAGGCACAGAACAGGTCCAGTATAACGACGCCGACGAATTCCCGATAGTAGGGGAGAAACCGGCAAATGAGCGCTTTGTTGGACGGCTTGCTTGCATTTTTCATAAACGAACACCTCGTTCTTTATTTTACCGTATTTTGAGAGAAAAAGCAACAAAAAGCTTGCGTTTTACGGGAGGAGGGTATATAATAGCCGGGTAAATGGAATACGCCTAAACGATGCTTGCAGGAAATGCACTGCAACCGAAGGAGCAACACTCTCAGGTGTCCGGCAACGGATGAGGACTGTAAGCAGATAGGACTTTGGAGACGCCCGGCGTTCAGTCGGGGGCCGAAGGGGCAACGCGTGACAGCGCGAATCTCTCAGGCAAAAGGACAAAGGCAACGCACCTACGGGTGTACCGTTGTGCTTTTTGCGGATCGTGCTGGAACAGGGCGATCCGCTTTTGTTTTAGGAGGAAAGGGCATGGAAGGTTTTTTTAAGGTGATCGAGGACGTAAACGGTGTGATCAACGAGTTTGTTTGGACGAAAACCGGCGTGTGGCTGTTGATCACGGTAGGCGTGCTGATGACGCTGTGCACCAAGGTGTTTCAGATTACGCATTTGGGGCACTGGTTCAAAAATACGCTGGGCAGTCTGTTTAAGAAAGATGTGATCGGGCATACCAAGGAAAAGGGCGCGATCTCACCGTTCCAGGCGTTGTGCACGGCGCTGGCGGCAACGATCGGCACCGGCAATATCGCCGGTGTTGCGGCGGCGATCGTGATCGGTGGCCCCGGAGCGGTGTTCTGGATGTGGGTCGCGGCGTTTTTCGGCATGATGACCAACTATTCCGAAAACGTGCTGGGTTTGTATTATCGCCGCCGTAACGAAAACGGCGAATGGTCGGGCGGCGCGATGTACTATTTGAAAGACGGCTTGGACGGCAAAAAGGGTATGAAGGTTGTCGGCTCGGTGCTGGCAGTGCTGTTTTGCATTTTCACGTTACTGGCTTCGTTCGGCATCGGCAGCATGGGTCAGGTTAACAAGATCGTTGCCAACGTTGCCAAAGCGTTCGACGTGCCGTCGCTGTCCTCGACGATGGTGATGGGCGATATTTCGCTGTACAACGTCATCATCGGCGCGGTGATCATGCTGTTGACGGCGCTGATCGTGCTGGGTGGACTGAAGCGCATTGCGGCCGCGGCGGAAAAAATCGTGCCGTTTATGGTCGTGCTGTACGTGACGGGAAGCCTGGCAATCATCGGCATCAACTATAACAACGTTTGGCCGGCGATCCGCGCCATCTTTGCCGGCGCGTTTGATCTGAAGGCCGGGCTCGGCGGCTTGATCGGTACGGCCATCGTACAGGGCTTTAAGCGCGGCGTGTTTTCCAACGAAGCCGGCTTGGGTTCGTCGGTTATGGTACATTCCAATTCCAACGTCAAGGAGCCGGTCAAGCAGGGCATGTGGGGCATTTTCGAGGTGTTTGCCGATACCATGGTCGTGTGCACGATGACGGCGCTCGTGGTGTTGACCTCCGGTGCCTACGACCTGAACACCGGCGCGTTGCTGGATGGCTATACCGATGCGACGCTGGTCGGTGGCGCCTTCAACACGGTGTTTGATTTCGGTATCAACTTTGGCGAGAAGTTCATCGCCGTGGCCATGTTTTTGTTTGCCTTTACCACTGTGCTCGGTTGGTCGCACTACGGCTCCAAAGCGTGGGAATACCTGTTTGGTGCTAAAAGCTCCGTGGTGTTTAAGATTATTCACGTCTGCACGATCATGTTTGGTGCAGTGATGACGTCTTCGTTGGCATGGGACGTGTCGGATACGTTCAACGGACTGATGATGATTCCCAACCTGATCGGTGTGGTGGCGCTGTTCCCGCTGGTGCGAAAAATCACCAACAACTACGTGGATCGCACCTTGAAGGGAAAGGCAACGGACGCAATGCTGTCCTATCAGCAGGCAAAACCGGAAACGCAAAAGGAGACCGTGGAGGTGTAATGGCTTCGTAATGGAGTCTGTGATAGTACATGGCAAGCGCACCCGCAACGGAATAATTCCGCCCGGACGACGCTTGATGATTCCACAGAATGAAAAGCTCCTGCCGACAGGTTCGGCAGGAGCTTGTTGTTTGTGATAATGCTTGGCGAGGCGTGAGAGCGGCACCGCACGTTAGCCATGCCGTTTCGGTCGTCGTAGGTGGCTGAACAGAAGCCCTAGAACGATACAGGCCAGCGCATATAGGGCGCCGTACAGAAGATACCGGTTGCTGTGTACCGCGTGCAGGTAGTAGGTCGGCGGCAATAGCAGTTGCAACAGCCGCAGCGCACCGAAATCGAAGAAGATGGGACAGGTGACGATGGCACAGACGATCAGCGGCGGTGTGATCATGCCGAGTACGTTGATTGGACGGATGAGCTGTGACAGCAAGAAGCAAAAGGATGTGCAACACACAGCGTATAGTAACGCCGCGACCAGCTCGCGCAGAAGTGATCCGGTAATTCCGGCAATCGCCAGCGACGCCAGCATAACGGCGGTGAGATTGACGACGGCGATTCCCTGACAGCCTGCCGCAATGAACGGCAGACGCGATTGGCGCACCCAGGCGAATACGCCGCGCCGCTCGTCCTGTTTGTAAAACATGGCGGCGGCTAGGCCGCCCAGCAACACGAACACCGAAAGCAAGCCGCGCAGGGGTGCGACCAAATATCCACCGGAAACGTAGTCACCGCCGGAGTCGCCGTCGGGATAGGCGAATTGGAACAGATCGTTTTCCTGCTCGAACGACAGATAATAGCTCATGAGTTCTTCGTCACTGACAGAATCCAGCTCGGCCACGTCGTTTCGCACGTACTGCCGGTACAGTGCCGGTGCACAGCGCCGATACAGCACGCCGGCCAGCTTTTCGTTGGCCAGCCGCAACGGCACGGTTTCCTCGCGAAGCAGTACGGTGACGACGGCTTCGCGGTTGTGGCGCGTTTTCAAAAACGAGTTCAGCTTTTCTTGCAGATCGGCGGCAATCACCCAGGCGGCATCCGCTCGGTGCCCTGTCACCATGGCTTCGGCTTGCTCGGCCGTTTCACAAGGAACGAAACGAATCACACGCTGGTTTTGGGTCAGCTCGGCAACGATTTCGGAAGCCAGCGCGTCGTCGGGGTTCTCCTGCCCTAGGGCGATGGTGACGAAGCCGCTGTCCTCTTGGAAAACGAGACTTAACGCTACCACTGTCAGGGGGATCAGTACCAATAGGATCACGAAGGTCGCTTTTTTATACAGGCGCTTGTTTAGCAGGATCAGCCATCGGCACAGGCGTTTCATACGGCTCCCCCCTCTCGACGGTTCAGCCGTCCCTGACGTACGCCGACTGCTGCCGCGACGAACAGTACAGCATACAGCAGTACGCCCGGAAGTGAAGCGGAGACGGTGTTACCCGTCAGGCAGGCGGTTACGTATTCCCGTGCCAGTGCCGTTGGCAGATAGGCCGCCACACGTTGTACCGTTTCCGGGAAGGCGTATAAAGGGTACAGGCAGCCGGAAACGTAGCACAGTGCCAACGTAAGGAAAAAGTAGCACAGCAAGCCGGAGACCAAATCTTCGGACAGCTCGAATACCAGAAAACCGTAGGCGGCAACGGTCAGAATGACCGGGAACAGCTCGACGGCGAACCGGAGCAGACGAAGACCACCCGGAATACCGTACAGCGAGTCGGCGTTGACTTGTGAGAGTACCGCCAATACCAGCACGAAAAGGCATTGCACGGCGATGGCGTAGGCGGCGTATTCACACAAAAGCTGGCGCAAGGGTGAAAAGCCGCGCGCCGCCAGCGTGCGATGCAGGGAGCGGTCCTTTTTAATATACAGCAGGGCGTATGGCAACGCCGTTAAAAACACAAACAATACCGTAATGCCGCTGAACAGGTAAATTTGAAGCGGTACGTCGTCTCCTTCCGCCGCTACGGGTTCGACGCAGTATAACTCGGAGCGATCCAAAATGAGGTCAATATATTTCAGGTTCAGTTCGTTGAGCTTTTCGTAGGAAACGTCCTCGTGCCCGGTATCATCCAGGGCGTTGGCAATGCCGTAAACACCCTTTTGCGATTCCGCCAAAATGGAGGAGATGACCTCGGTGACTTCGTCCTTGAACAGTGACATGGTGTCCACGGCGCCGGAGGTCGTTACGTAGGTGATCGTTTTGATGCGGCCACACAGCGCTTCCTCGATGAAGTTGTCGGGTAAAACGACGTAGGCTGTCAGTGAACCGGCTTCCAGCGCGCTTTCTGCCTGGTCTTCTTCCATTTTTATAATATCGATGGCGTATTGCGAGGTATCGAAATTCCGGACGGCGGACATCCACAGGTCAAAATAGGGATAATTGGTATCGCCGGTAACGGCGACGCGAACCCGCAGGGCGCTTTGCGCGTCATCGTCGGCCAGCTTCTGTAAAACGGCGTGAAATACCGTCAGCAGTGCGCCAAACAGGATTAGCGCCACTACCAAAACGTAGGGAAACAGCTTTGCCACGCGCTTTAGTTGTAACAGCAGATAGGTTTTCATATCACAAACGTCTCACCAAGCGATCGACGTTGCCGTCGTACACGAACGGGACTGCAACGCCGTCTTTCAAAATATACCATTCGTCGCACAGAGCCAAGTCGTAGGCATCGTGTGTGACCAATAGCAGGATGCCACCGTTTTCCTTGTGACGGCGCAGATAGGCGGTGATGCTTTGCTTGCATGCCCAATCCAGTGCCGCCATCGGCTCATCCAGAAGGATCACCGGCGGATGCTTTGCCACGGCGCATCCGATCGACAGCCGCTTTTTCATGCCACCGGACAGCTTATACACCGGTGTCTTCAAAAATTCAGAAACTCCCAGCGTTGCCAGAACGCCGTTTTCCAGCTCACGTTTTAATGTCGCGCGGTCATACCACAATCGCAAATTGTCGCGTGCCGTCAGCTCTTCGATCAGCGGAGTCCCCTGCGGAACGTAGCCGAGCAGCTCACTGCGGCGCGCCGCCGACGCGAGCACGTCGTGCCCGTCGCACAGAAAGCGGCCACCGTCGCACGGTTGAATGCCTGTCAGAATGGACAGCAGGGTGGATTTGCCGCTGCCGTTTCCGCCCAAAATACCGATGCACTGCCCGCCTTCTGCCGAAAAGCTGATGCCGTTCAGCACACGCTTTTTGCCATACGACTTGGTAATTTTCTGAACCTCGATTTGCATAGAGTGCTCCTTATAAAAGGGAAGGCGCCGACGTCCAAAGGATATCTGCGCCTGTTCCCAGTCAGTTGTGAAGTTTTATTAGAGGGCAAAATGATTGCTTGAATTGGTGAGAGCAGAACCGCTGAACAGCGATTCCACCAGCGTCAACCATTCGGAGGGCAAGCCGCCTTTGCGGAGGTTGGAAACGACGCTGTCAAAATTCCAGGACGTCATCCACGACTCCAGAGCGTCGGTGTCGTTGACGTCGATCACCTGGCTGTTGCTCGGCGCAGTGACGGATGCCGTGCCGCCCGATTTTACCTTAAGAGTGATGCCGGCAAACGTGCTGGTGCCGTTGAGAATGTTGATTGAAATCGTGTCGGTGCCGGAACCGCTGTTCAGCACCAGCTCCACGCCGAGATCGATGACGGAGAACAGCGATTTGGTTTGCGAATCAAGGGCGTTGTAGAACGCGTCCTCCGGCCAAAGCTGGATTTTGCCGCTGGTCGTATTGCCGCTGACAAAATCAATCAGCTTGACGGTAAAGTAGGTTTTGCCGCCCATGGAAACGGTGTATACGCCGTTTAGCTTGTCGCCGGCGCGGGTGCCACTGCCGTTGATTTCCACGGTGTCACTGCCGGAACCGAACGCGAGCTTTACGCCGGTTTTGTCGCCGGAGGTGGGGGCCAGACAGCTGATAACGGCGATTTCGGTTCCGTCGTAAACCTCAAAGCCGATCAACTCGTTACCGGAGGTGTATAGGATGACGCGGCCGACCGCTTCCTCGGAGGCTTCGTCCACGGAAAGCGAATTCAGTACTTCATCGATGCTCTCAACAAAGGCACTGTAGAGGTCTTCGTCTGCATAAGCCTTGAACAGATTATCCAGAACGGTTTTTACGTCGTTGTCGTTTTTAAGCTCGGTGAGCACGGCGACACCAATGGTGGCGCCCAGCTTTTCGGTGATAACGAGCTCCTGCTTGGAAACCGACTGCGTCACGCCGGAGGCCGTCAACTCCACCGACTGTTTTTCCGGCAGGGTGATATTATCGAGGACGATGCCGATGTATTTTTCCAACAGCTTGGAGACCGTTTGACTGTCGGGCAGAGCGTCAGCGAGACCCTGCAACAGCTCCGTGCCGGTGCCGAACTCGTCAACGTCCATTGTCATGCCGACGTATTTGTCGCTGAGCTCGGGAATCCCGACAAACGCCTTGCCATTTTTCATATCCGCGATGACGTCCATCGATACGATCTGCGTGCCGCCCAGACCGAGCTTCATTACGACGTTCATCAGATCGTCTTTGACGGCGGTGTCAATACCGACGGTGACGTTGTTCAGCCAGTTGAGGTCCACGTCGGTTTCCGCCGTAGCGCCCATGACTTGCTTCAGCATATCCAACAGATCGTCACTTAATTCGATGCTCATTTCCATGCTGGCGGCACCGCTTGCCTGACCAAGCGAGGACGACAGCGCATCGTACACACCGACGACGGTATCCACCGCGCCGCCGACCGCAGAGGAGCTGACACCGGAGCTGCCGGCATTGCCGGAGTCCTTGTCGGCTTCTTCCTGCTTTTTACTGCAGGCGGCTAAGGAAAAGCATAGTACCAGTACCAAAAGTAAGGATAACAATTTTTTCATAAAATCTTCCCCTCTCTATACGATATGTCCTTGTAACCTTAATAATACAGAGGTTTCGATTTTTTGTCAAGCGCTAAATTATAGTACGTAAAAAAAGATACAGGCGAAGTGCAAAGCGCTTCCGATCAGTACGAATACGTGAAACAGGGCGTGCATATAGCGTCGTTTTTTCCCCAATCCGTACAGCACCGCTCCCAGCGTGTAGGCGATGCCGCCTGCCAACAGGAGGATTAGGCCTGCCGGAGCGATCGCTTGCAACACGGGACGTACGGCCAATACTACGCACCATCCTATGCCGATATAACAGCACATGGAGAGTACGGAGTACTTTTTCAGGTCGATCGCGGTAAACGTCGTCGCCATGGCCGCCAGTCCCCAGACGATACCGAACAGCGTCCATGCCCACCCCGGCGACACGCGCCGGATGGCGCACAGCAAAATGGGGGTGTAGGTGCCGCCGATTAAAAAATAAATGGTGCAGTGATCCAGCACCTGCATTACTCTTTTGGCCGTTGGGTGCCGCAGGCCGTGGTAAATGCTGGACATAGCGTACAAAGCGATTAAAGAAGCGCCATACAGGGCGCTGCTCACCACGCCGATCACACTGCCGTTCACTGCTGCTTTGACGACGCACAGCACCAGCGCCAACACGCCCATGCCGCCTCCTACGATATGGGAGATCATGTGAAACCGTTCCTCGCCTCCGGTGTACGACGGCAACAGCCGATCGCGCAATCGTGTTCTTTTCATTATCTCGCGCTCCTTTGAAGTTCTTGCCGTCAGTATAGCAAGCGCGATACGGAGAGTCAATCTACGGTCTCAAAACGGCGGTCTCGCACACGTAGAGGCAAATTCTCATTAACTGAGAAGTCGTTCGGCGGCCGCTTGAAATTTTTGCACGACGGTATCGCCCATCGCTTGTGCCGCGTCCCAATCCATAGCCGCCGCACTGAATGCTTCCATGCGGTCGTGCACCGCCTTGGCCTCTGCGGACAACGTCTGCGCCTGTGCCAGCAGCTCACCCACGGCGCGTCGATGAAACGCCGCCGTTTGCCGCTTGGCGCGTAGAACATCGACGTCGGAAAAGCGCGTGGCATGAATCCGACGAAACACCGGGTAATCGGCACGGTGCAACGGACTGGAGGTAGTAAAGCCCACCCCGACGCTCGGAAACAGCAGGTGCTCCGGACCTTGCTCCGGTGCTAAGGGAGAGGGACAGAGGATTCCGGCAACGTCGCGTTCCCGTGCGTAGGCGGCAATCTCCGACAACAGCAGCGATGCAGACGCCCCGTAATCGTCTTCGATCGCATAAATGCGGGGACAGAGAGCTTGCAACGTTTCCTGGAACAGCAGAAGTCCTTCCGGTGTGAGTGCGCTCAAAAAGCGCCGTTGCAGACGTCCCGTGCCGCCGGCCGCCTCCAACTCCTGCCGGGCGATCCGCCGCGCTGTGCGCTGCACCTTGTCCTTGTCCAGCGCTGCTTCTCCCAAACGGTAATTTTCCCGTAGCAGGGCACCGGCGGCGGTTACGTATCGGCGGCATTGCGCGTGCAGGGCACGATTTTCCTCAGTTACCTGCTGAATTTCTGCCGACTGCCGGTGAAGCAGGGCTTCGTCGGAACAGATCGACAGCGGAACCAGTTGTTCCACCGCACCCCAAAATTTCGGCTCTACCACGTGGGGCGCGGTAGCGTCCAGCAGACACATACGCAGCGCCGGGACGACCACGCCGTCCAACGACGAGGGATCGGAGGAGCAACAAAAGGCCTCCGTCTCCACCGACAACGCGGTCATACGGTCGTATACGCGCCGCATGAGAGTGGATTTTCCTGTGCCGGGGCCGCTTTTGATTAGATACGCCTGCCAGCCGTCGGACGGGTCGTACAGCTCCTCAGCAAAGCCTACGAAGCCTTGTGGCGTGGTAGCGCCCAGAAAAAAGCGGACGGGTGCCTGAAATACTGTCATATCGCTCCTCCTCACGTGTTCCGCAAATTGCGTTCTCTGTATACTATGACGGAACCGCGCAGGAGGTGCCTGTCAACCGCCGTGAAGCAGGCAACGGCCGGTGGCTAGCAAAATACTGAGGTCCTGTCGCAGAGACAGCCGGTCGGCATATTGTGCATCAAGGCGCGCTTTTTCCGATGACGATAGCTTTTCGCGGCCGTTTACCTGCGCCAGACCGGTCAGCCCCGGACGTACCCGGAGAGAACCGTTTTGCCGCCGCAGGTGCAACAGCTCGTATTCGGTCTCGACCACAGGCCGCGGCCCGATAAAGCTCATGTCGCCTTTTAAGACGTTCCACAGTTGAGGCAGCTCGTCCAGACTGCTTTTCCGAAGCCACCGACCCAGCGGAGTGATATAGGGCTTTACCGCGGCGTAATCCGCCGCAGGAGCGTTGGGTGGCGCGTTGGTATACATGGTGCGAAATTTATAGATTTGAAACAGTTGTCCTGCCCTGCCGATCCGCTGTTGAGAAAAAATACTTCCGCCGGGGCTGTCGCATCGGATCAGCCAAGCGATTGCAAGCAACAGCGGCGCTAAAACAATCAGCGCGATCAGCGAAAACGTCACGTCCGCCAGCCGCTTGAATCCTTTGTACAAAGCGCTCGCCTCCGCGGTTAGTATAACCGTATCACGGACGACCTCTCATGCCGTTTGTGTTTTTAAGAGAATTTTTCGTTTGCGTCGGCACCTCTTGATTTTTAGTTCGTGAGGTGGTACAATAGAAAAAACGAGATGACCGCGGGGTCCGTGTGGCGGACCCCGTTTTCGTCTGTAAGTATCACGGGAGGAATCAACATGAGCGACTGTACCCACGATTGCGGCTCCTGCTCACAGAATTGCAGTGAACGCAAGGAGGACCTGCACGCCAAGTCCAACGAATTCAGTCATATTAAAAAGGTGGTTGCCGTCAGCAGTGGCAAGGGCGGTGTCGGAAAGTCTTCGGTTACCTGTTTGCTGGCCGTTATGATGGCGCGTCGCGGCTACAAGGTTGGTGTGCTGGACGCCGATATTACCGGACCGTCCATTCCGCGCGCGTTTGGCATTACGCAAAAGGCTCAGGGATCGGAGATTGGCATTTTGCCCGCTGAAACGCACATGGGCATTAAGGTAATGTCGATCAACCTGTTGCTTGAGGACGAAAATCAGCCGGTCGTGTGGCGCGGACCGGTATTGGCTGGTGCCGTTACTCAATTCTGGAGTGATGTGGTCTGGGGTGAGCTGGACGTTCTGTTTATTGATATGCCCCCCGGAACCGGCGATATTCCTTTGACGGTCTATCAATCGTTGCCGGTGGATGCCACCGTAGTTGTTTCCACGCCGCAATCGTTGGTACAAATGGTAGTCGGCAAGGCGAAAACCATGGCGGATATGCTGAACGTCCCCGTTGTCGGCTTGGTGGAAAACATGAGCTACCTTGCCTGCCCGGACTGCGGCAAGCAGATTGCCCTGTTCGGCGAGGAAAACGGTCTGGACGAGGCGGCGCGCCGTATGAACGTGCCGTTGCTCGCGAAGCTGCCCATTGACGCCTCTGTTTCCCGATTGTGCGATACCGGCGAGATCGAACGCGTTGTTTGCGACGAAATCGCCCCGGCGGTCGATGCCGTGGAAGCGTTGCTGTAATAAGCCGTTGTGAAAAGCACCCCGAAAGCAAAACGCTTTCGGGGTGCTTGTTGTTGGTGCGTTTACCACGGCCGGATCATTCGGAAAACAGTGCCGCAAACTGCGGCGCACTGCGCATAGACAAAAAGGTGTCGGTCGAGTAGATGATATGGTCGATAAAGCGGACACCCATAAGTTCCAGCGAGGAGCTGATCTGACGTGTGGCGGTAAGGTCGTCGGGGGAAGGATCGGGGCCCCCGAACGGGTGATTGTGTGCCAAAATGACGATGGGAGCCTGTTGTTCCAGCGTTACCTGAACCACTTCGCGGATGTCGATGACGGCGTGGTTGATGGTTCCGGTGCTCAGCGTAACGACGTTGAGTACCTCACAACGGTTGTTGAGGCAGAGAAGCAGCGCCAGCTCGCGCTTGAGTCCGTAAAAACGGGGACTTAAAAACGGGCCGATCTCACTCAACGATTTGAAAGAGGTGATGGAACTGTTTCGGTCCTGGTTGCAACGGCGAAACATGTCGTTACACAGCTTGAGGAGGATGGCGGTATGCTCGGAAACGCCCTTGACGCGGCAAAGCTGGTCGTAGGATGCCTCCAACACCGCCGGCAGACTGCCGAAGGTGTTCAGCAGGACGTGCGCCAGGGGATTGGTATCCTGCCGTGGGATGGCATAAAACAGCAAAAGCTCTAACGCTTGATGAGGATCGAAGGAATCCAGCCCTTCGTTGAGAAATCGTTGCTTTAAGCGGTCGCGGTGCCCGCGATGGAGATCGTGCGACACGAGATATTCACTTCCTTATATCGGTACTGGTATTATAACAAATGTGCCGCATAAAAGAAAGCCCTTTTTCAAAAATTATTACGAAAACATGAAATGAAAAATGAGAAACAGAGAAAGCAGGAGAGAAAACGCGAGAAAAAGAGCGATAACGGATTATAAATTAAAAATTCTGCAAAATAGGCCTTGACAGTCGAAAATCGGTGTGCTATGATAGGCGAGCTGTGAAAAATGATACAAAAAACAGGAGGTTTTCACCATGTCCACCTATATGGCAAAGACCGGTCAGGTCGAGCGCAAATGGTATGTGATCGACGCCGCCGGTAAGCCGCTGGGTCGCGTGGCCGCTCAGGCCGCCGTGCTTC
This sequence comes from uncultured Eubacteriales bacterium, assembly GCA_964390295.1. Lineage (GTDB taxonomy): Bacteria > Bacillota > Clostridia > Oscillospirales > Acutalibacteraceae > RGIG3009. The sequence goes on along the minus strand of CAYMHR010000001.1, from coordinate 109,088 downwards.
TCCGCGGAAAGCATAAGCCCACCTACACGCCTCACGTCGATTGCGGCGATCACGTCATCATCATCAACTGCGCCGAAGCCGTTTTGACCGGCAAAAAGTCGGAGCAGAAGGTATGGTACCGTCACACCGGTTGGATCGGTAACCTGAAGGCTACCAAGTATTCCACCTTGATGGCTCAGCGCCCCGAAAAGGCGATGGAGCTGGCTGTGAACGGCATGATCCCGAACAACACCTTGGGTCGTCAGGCCAGCGCGCGTCTTCGCGTGTTCGCCGGTGCGCAGCATGATCATGCCGCGCAGAAGCCCGAAGTGTTTGAGTTTTAATGAAGGAGGCTGTTCACATGGATTACAATAAGAGACCGTATTTTTACGGTACCGGTCGTCGTAAAAAGTCGGTTGCCCGCGTGCGTTTGTACGAAGGTACCGGCAAGGTAACGATCAACGGTCGTGACATTGACGATTATTTTGGTCTGGAGACCCTGAAGGTCATCGTTCGTCAGCCCCTGGTGCTCACCGGCTTGACGGAAAAGTTTGACATCGAGTGCCGCGTTGGCGGCGGCGGCGTGACCGGCCAGGCCGGTGCGATTCGCCACGGTATCGCCCGCGCGCTGTTGCAGTTCAACAGCGAGGAGCTGCGTCCGCAGCTGAAGAAGGCCGGGTTCCTGACCCGTGACCCGAGAATGAAGGAGCGTAAGAAGTACGGCTTGAAGGCCGCTCGTCGCGCACCGCAGTTCAGCAAGCGCTGATTTTTGTACGATTCGGTTGGCATACTTTGCAAAAGGTGTGTCAACCGTTTTTATTGGCAACCGGTCACGAGGAGAGTGGAAAACGATGGACGTAGAACGGATTAAGCTGATCGCCTTTGATCTGGACGGCACGCTGACCCAGCACAAATCACCGCTGGGCGACGATAACCGCGCGGTGCTGACGGCGCTGTCTCAGAAGTACAAGCTGTTGATGGTGGGAGCCGGAATGTGCGACCGCATTTTTCGGCAGATGGGGCGGTTCCCCGTGGATATTTTGGGCAATTACGGAATGCAGTACGCGGAATACGATGCCGCTACCGATGAACTGAAAATTTGCGAAAACGTGCAGCTTTCTGCGGATCGTGACAGCGTGGAGCGGCGTGTGACCGCTTTGCGGGAAAAATTCGGATTTACCGAGTTCGTTGGTGATAACGTGGAATACCATTCGTCCGGTTGCGTAACCTTTCCGATTCTCGGCACGCGCGCCAACATCGAGGACAAGCTGGCGTTTGACCCAGATCGTGCCAAGCGACGCGCCGTTTACGCACAGGTCAAGGCGGCGTTTCCCGACTACACCGTTTTTGTCGGCGGCTCCTCCTCATTCGATATGGTGCCGGCGCCCTACGACAAGGCGTACGCCCTGGGCAAATACTGTGAGGAACACGGACTTCGGCACGATGAGGTCGCCTACGTGGGCGATGATTACGGCCCCGGCGGCAACGATGAGCCGGTCTTTTTGCAGGATTTCTGCGGCGTGAAAATCGACGACTATCGCACCTTTCCTCAGGTGATGAAGCCGTTTCTATAAGTAAAGCGGTAAGCGGCACGTCTCTGCGCGAGGCGTGCCGTTTTTGTAAGTTGCCGCGACAACAGAATTTCGGTAGGGAGAAGCTCTTGGAGGAGGCCGCCGGTTGGCAAAAAGAGGTGGTAACAATCTTGTAGTTGTATCTTGCGAGAGTTTGTGCTATACTATATAAGTTATAAAGGAAAGTATTGCTGTTTGGCGGAAAGGAAGGGTCGCATGGCGTATTTAGACAACAGCGCTACCACGGCGGTATGCGCTGAAGCGGTGACGCGCATGGTGCGCGTGATGACCGAGACTTACGGCAACCCTTCTTCGTTGCATACGATGGGAGTGTACGCCGAGCAGGAAGTGGCGCAGGCACGCGTCGAGGTTGCCGCGCTGGTCGGTGCCAAGCAGGATCGGCTGGTATTTACGGGCAGTGGCACCGAAGCCAATAATCTGGCGGTGCTGGGTGCCGCGGCTGCGTTGCGGCGACGGCCGCCGGTAGCGGTCACGACCGCGATTGAGCACCCGTCGGTTTCCGCTTGCTTTGACGAGCTGGAACGGCAGGGCTGGACGGTAACGCGCGTAAAGCCAAATGCAGACGGAGTGATCACGCCCGAAGCGTTGGCGGCGGCCTGCACCGCCGAGACCACGCTGGTGAGTGCCATGGCGGTGAACAACGAAACCGGCGCGTGGCTGGATATTCCGGCGGCGGTTTCCGCCGTTAAGGCGGTAGCACCGCAAGCGACGTTTCACACCGACTGCGTGCAAGCGGCAGGCAAGCTGCCGCTGAAGGCGGATCGCTGGGGGGTAGACCTACTGTCGGTCAGCGGTCATAAGCTTCATGGCCCGAAGGGGTGTGGGGCGCTGTACGTTCGCCGGGGTGTGCGGCTGTTGCCGCGTATGCTGGGCGGCGGTCAGGAGCAGGGACTTCGCAGTGGCACGGAGGCGGTTCCGGCACTGGCCGGATTCGGCGCGGCGGCCGCGGCGGTGGTACCCTTTGAACGGCAACGGGAGCACTACGTACGCTTGCGAGAGACTTTGATAGAGGAACTGCGTTCTTTGCCGGAGGTGCGGTGGCATTGTCCGCCGAACGGGGTGCCGTATATCGTGCACTTGTCCTTGCCGGGGCTTCGCAGTGAAACGTTGTTGCACTTTTTGGCGGCGCGTGAGATTTACGTATCGTCCGGATCGGCGTGCTCCAAGGGCAAGCATAGCCCGGTGCTGGAGGCCATGGGCTTGCCGGCGGCGGAGATCGATTCGTCGTTGCGGATTAGTTTTTGCTATGAAAACACAGAGGATGAGGTACGGGCGTTGGCACAGGCTTTGCGGGAGGCAGCGGAAACGTTGCAAAGGAGGCGCTGATGGAACGGATCAAGCGGTTAGGCAGGTCGATTGGACGCGGTTTTCTGCGCGGCTTGCGCGCGGTTATTCCGCTTCGCGGCGACGATCGTCGTGAATGGATGCGGAAAATTGCGTTTTTGACGGCTTTGGCGGTGTTTTTGTGCTCCGGGTATTACCTGATGAGTGAGCTGTATTTACAGCCGCGGCACACGCAGGAGGTGATCGGTTCTTTACGTGACCTGTACGTGCGCGGCGAGACGGACGGCTTAGACGTAGACGATTTGCCGGAGAATATCACCTATCCGGAGGGGTTGAAGGAGAATTTTAAGGCACTGTACGCGCACAACACGGACGTCGCCGCGTGGCTCACGTTTAAGACGACGGGGTCGGACGACCTGTTCGAGGGTACGGTGGACAATCCGGTGGTGCAGGCGACGGACAACGACTATTATCTGGATCGGGATTTTTTGGGTGATCACGATAAGGCCGGGACGCTGTTTTTCGATTACCGTAACGACCTGACCCGTTTCGACGAGGAGCGCAACCTGATCGTTTACGGGCACAATTTGAAAAGCGGACTGATGTTTTCCAAGTTCAATTTGCTGGTTTCGCAAAACGCGGAGCGTGCGCGGCGTTTGGAAACGCTGACGCTGGATACGGCCTACGGCGAAAAGGTGACGTATAAGGTGTTTGCCGTGATGGTCGTTGATGCCGATGCCACCGGAGCCGATGCCTTCAATTATATTCGTACCGAGTTTGCCACCGACACGCAGTTTTCCGCGTTTATCGATGGAATTCGGGAACGGTCGCTGTATACCTTCGGGGACGTGGATGTGACGACCGAGGATCAGTTGTTGACACTGTCCACGTGCAGTAACAAACGTGATACCACGCTGAAAAACGGACGTACTGTGATTGTGGCACGGCGGTTGCGTGACGGTGAGGACGCCGCGGCGGATTCGTCGAAAACGACGGTCAATGCGGAGGTGCTGATGCCGCGCGACTGGTACGTGAACAAGGAGCTGGATCTGCCGGAGCAATACCGCTGATCTGAAAAAGGAGCAAAAGCATGGCAAAGGAAGTTATCCTGATTAAAAACGGCGAGCTGGCGCTGAAGGGGCTGAACCGCAGTACGTTTGAGGAGGTTCTTCTCAAAAATCTGCGCTGGCGGCTGAAGCCGCTGGGGGCGTTTTCCCTGCGGAAGGCACAGTCGACCATTTATATTGAGCCGCAGGACGAAACGGTGGACTGGGACGAGGTCAGCGAGCGTGTGAGCCGGGTGTTTGGCATTTCGGCGTTTTCACGCGCCTGTGTGGTGCCGAAGGAGCTGTCGGTCATCCAGGAGGCGGCGGCCGCGTATTTGGAGTCGGCGCTTCGTCAGGCTCGAACCTTTAAGGTGGAGGCCAAGCGCGCTGACAAGCGATTTCCGCTGACTTCACCGGAGTTGTGCGCCGAAGTGGGGGCGTATTTGCTGGAGCGGTATCCGCATCTGACGGTAGACGTGCGCGAGCCGGAGGTCAGAGTATGGGTGGAGGTGCGCGATTTCGGCGCCTATGTTCACGGACCACAGCTGTCGGGCGCCGGCGGTATGCCGGTGGGCACCGGCGGCAAGGCGGCAATTCTGTTGTCCGGCGGTATCGATTCGCCGGTGGCGGCGTACATGATGGCCAAGCGTGGCATCGAGCTGACGGCGGTGCACTTTGCCTCGCCACCCTATACCAGCGAGCGTGCGGAACTAAAGGTCAAGTCACTGTTGCAGCAGGTGGGTGAGTATGCCGGTAGTACGACGTTGCATATCGTCCCCTTTACCCACATTCAGGAGGAAATCGGGCGGCACTGCCCCGAAGAGCTGTTCACGCTGGTAATGCGCCGCTTTATGATGCGGATTGCAACGCGCATTGCCGAACGGGAAGGCTGTGGTGCCTTGATTACCGGTGAAAGCGTCGGACAGGTTGCCAGCCAGACCATCGGAGCGTTGCAATGCACCGATGCGGTGGCAACGATGCCGGTGTTTCGCCCGGTGATCGGCATGGATAAAGAAGAAATCATTGCGATTGCACGGCGCATCGGTACGTTTGAAACGTCGATTCAGCCGTATGAGGATTGCTGTACGGTGTTTACGCCGCGCCATCCGCGCACGCGGCCGCGAGTGACGGAGCTGGAGCAGGCGGAGCAGGCGTTGCCGGTGGAAGAGCTGATTGCAGAAGCGATTGCTGGTGTACGCACGGAGCGTCTGTGACCCGAACGATTCACACAAAGGTGGCAAATTTATGAACGCAGAAATACTGACCGTCGGCACGGAACTGTTGCTGGGGGATATTCTGAACTCCAACAGTCAGTTTTTGTCCCGTGAGCTGGCGGCATACGGTATCAATACGTTATATCAGTCTACGGTAGGCGACAACGGCGAGCGGCTGGAAAGCGCGCTGATACTTGCCCTGTCGCGGTGCGATCTGGTGATTTTAACGGGCGGTCTTGGGCCGACGGAGGATGATCTGACGCGCGAAACGGTGGCCAAAGTGTTGGAGCTTCCACTGGTGTTTCACGAGGAGATCAACACTCGCATCCGGGACTACTTTGAGCGTGCCGGCAAGGAGTATACGGAAAACAACCGCAAGCAAGCGATGCTTCCGGAGGGCTGTACCGTGTTTCAAAACGATCACGGTACGGCACCCGGCTGTGCCGTGGAATGGCAAGGAAAATGTGTGATTCTGTTGCCGGGACCGCCGCGCGAGCTGATGCCGATGTTTCTGACTTATGCGGCACCGTATTTACAACGGTTTTCCGGCGTGACCATTCGATCACACACGGTAGGTGTGTTTGGAATTCCCGAATCCGCGGTAGACGAGCACTTGCACGATCTGATGGAAAATGACAATCCGACGCTGGCACCCTATGCCAAGGACGGCGAGGTTTTGCTACGCGTGACCGCTAAGGCGGAAAGCGAGGAGGCCGCCGATGAGCTGTGCCGCCCGGTAATTCAGGAAATCCGCGATCGCCTGGGCGTGGCGGTTTACGGCGTGGATACCGGCGGCTTGGCAAGAACCGTGGTGGAGCTGCTGAAAAAGCGCGACGTGAAAATCGCAACGGCGGAGTCCTGCACGGCGGGATTGCTGTCGGGAAAATTGACCGAAATTCCGGGAGCGTCTCAAGTGTTTGAGTGCGGTGTGTCTGCTTACTCTGCCGAAATCAAGCACCAGGTGTTGGGCGTGCCGGAGGCGTTGCTGGAGGCGCAGGGAACCGTATCGCCGGACGTTGCCGCCGCCATGGCACGTGGTGCGCGGCGTGTGGGCGATGCCGATATCGGTATCGGCATTACCGGTGTGGCCGGACCGGACCCCAGTGAGGGCAAAGAGGTCGGCACGGTGTATGTCGCGCTGGCGGACGATCGTCGCGTGTGGGTTAAGCGTATTTTTGCCGGTGGTGAGATTAAGGACCGCGAGCAGGTGCGAAACGCCGCGACGTTGTACGCGTTGGATATGGCGCGTCGGTATTTGGAGGTATACCCCGGCGTGATGGCCGGAGGGCAGTTGTTGAGCAGGGTGTCGAGCCCGGAAGCACCGACACCGCGCAAGGCGGTACCAAATTTGAAAAAATGGCGCTGGGTATGGCTGGCATTGCTGATGGTTCTGGCAGTGGCGCTGGTGTTTTTGGCGTATACAAAGTTTTTGGTGCCGTATCAGCACGCGCAAGAAACCAGCGGATTGCAGGAAATATACGGTCTGGGTGCCGACTGGAAGGGCTTGTCCGACGGCACGCAGACGGTGACGACACCGCCCGACGGGACGCTGTCACAGTTTGCCGGCTTGTACAGTATTAACGACGACGTGCGCGGCTGGCTGAAGGTGCCGGGTACCGACGTTAACCATCCGGTGGTGGTGGAGCCGTCCGATGGCTACTATGTCGGGCGGAGCTTTTACGAGGAGACCTCGGTGTTCGGCACGTTGCATTTGCCGGTGGGCACCGTTATTTCGGTGCAGAGTACCAACCGCTCGCTGGTGATTAGCGGCAACAACACCCAAGACGGAAATATGTTTTCCGATCTGGCGGGATACACCGAGTTGACTTATCTAAAGGAGCATGCCACGGTGGGCTTCAGCACGCTGTACCGCGAAAACAGCTACAAAGTGTTTGCCGTCGTGCTGGTGCAGGACAATGACGAATCGGAGAGCGCGTTTGATTATACGCGGGCGAGCTTTGACAGTGAGGAGGATTTCTTAACATTTGTGGCGGAGCTGCGCCAGCATTCGCTGTTTGATACGCCGGTGGATATTCAGAAAGGCGACGACCTGCTGCTGCTGACCACGTCGATCAATTACAGCTTCAGCGATGCGCGCATTGTAGTGGCGGCGCGTCGTGTGCGTGCCAACGAGGATAAGGAAAACAATCTCGATAAGGCACATATCAACAAGACGGTTATCATGCCGTCGGCGTGGCAGATGACGCCGGATTCGGAGGAAACCACGACGGAGACCGCGTCAACCGCGACCAAAAAGCCGACGACCACGACCACGAAGAAGCCGACCGCCTCCAGCACCACCACGACACAGCGCCCGACAGTGACGCGCCCTGCCGATGAGGACAAGGACAACGGCACGGGGACGAAGTCAGAGTATGAGGTGATGAGCCACTTTGTGCTGAAAAACAGCACCAACACGACCGACGACCTGAAAAAGGACGACGGTACCGTGTATCCCACCACCAAGGAAGAGCTGCAACGCCTGCTGGCGCAATTGGTGAAAACGGAGCTTGGCTCGACCTCTACGATGGTGAAATCCACCGAGGCGCAAAAGGCGCAGGCGGTGGCCTCCTATACCTACGTGCTGTGGTACAACGCCACCAACAACGGAAAGCCGTACGCCTGTAGCTTGAAGGCCATTGATATTAAAAATTCCGCGACGGATAAGAAGATTTACGACGCGGTGGGTCAGGTGTTGGGCGTAAAACTGTTAGACCTGTCCAAGTCGTCGCTGGAAATGCAGTTCTGCTCCACGACGTATTACTCCGCATCGGGCGGCAATACCGCCTCCAGTAACAAGGTGTATCAGGGAATACTGGCGTATGCGCAGTCGGTGGAAAGCAAGTATGACAATGCCGCCAGCTACGCCAAATACGGCGGTATGGGACATTTTGAAGAAACGGTGACGCTGACCCGTACAGAGCTGTACGATCAGGTGCGCGCGTGGATGAAGAAGAACGTGACGGATAAGCTCAGCAGGTACACTGTGCCGGAAGATCAGTTTACCACGGCGGACGGCGAAGCACCGTTGCGCGTGCTGTCGTATGACGGCGACGGCACGGCGGGCACCGGCGATGCTTGGAACTACGTGTTTTACACCAATTTCTATTACGTGGACGATCGCGGCAACAAAAAACCGATTACCGGGTATAATATCCGCCAAGCGTTGGGCTTGCGCTCACACGCTTTCCGCGTGACTTATGATGCCGCCACCGATACGGTGTCGATTACCACGCAAGGCTGGGGCCACGGCGTGGGACTCAGTCAGATGGGCGCGGTGGGCTACGCCAACGAGGAAGGCTGGAGCTACGTGCAGATTCTCACGCACTACTATTCGGTGACGGATACGTCGGATCACAAAATTGTTATGCCGATCTGGTAAATTTGTGGTTGACAAGCGTAAAATCCTGTGCTATAGTTAGGTTAATTCGAACGGTTAGGTGTTTCTTATGAACGTACATACCTTTACAGCAGATTACGCTTACTTTTACTTTTGCTTTTTTAACAAGAGCAAGAGTGCTTTCTGCTGTCGGTAAATGAAAGGGAACACCCCCTTGAACCTGTCATTCAGGCCCACAGTGAAAGCTGTGGGCCTTTTAATTTTGGAGGAATGAGACATGATCGCAGTGATTAAGCCGGGCGTGACCGACGACCAAATCGAAAACCTGATTGCATGGCTGGAAATGCAGAAGGTGCGTGTGCATATTTCCAAGGGCGAATATAACACGGTTCTGGGGCTGGTTGGCGATACTACCAGTGTGGACGTGGAGCTGTTGAGCAACCTGGAGATCGTGGAAAGCGTGATGCGGATTTCCGAGCCGTTCAAAAACGCCAATCGAAAATTCCACCCCGACAATACGGTGGTGGACGTGAGCGGCGTGAAGATCGGTGACGGCAATTTTGCCGTGATTGCCGGGCCTTGCTCGGTGGAGTCGCACGACCAGATTTTGGAGGTTGCCGCCAAGGTGAAGGAGTCCGGCGCGACTCTGCTTCGCGGCGGCGCATTTAAGCCGCGCACGTCGCCCTACGACTTTCAGGGCTTACAGGCCGACGGGCTGGAGCTTCTGAAAGAGGCCAAGCGCGTGACGGGTATGCCGATCGTGACCGAAATTATGAACGCCAACCACCTGCCGTTGTTCGAGGATGTGGATTTGATTCAGGTAGGCGCGCGCAATATGCAGAACTTTGAGCTTCTCAAGGAGCTGGGTCACATTAAAAAGCCGATCCTGCTCAAGCGCGGTCTGGCGAATACGCTGAAGGAGCTGCTCATGAGTGCCGAATACATCATGGCCGGTGGCAACGAGCAAATCATTTTGTGCGAGCGCGGCGTGCGGACGTTTGAAACCTACACGCGTAACACGCTGGATTTGTCGGCGGTGCCGATGCTTAAGGAGTTGTCGCACTTGCCGGTGGTGGTGGACCCCAGTCATGCCAGTGGAATCAGCCGCCTGGTGAAGCCGATGGCGTTCGCGGCGGCGGCCGCCGGTGCCGACGGCTTGATGATCGAAGTGCACAATAACCCGGCCAAGGCGCTGTGCGACGGCGCACAATCGCTGACGCCGGCACAGTTTGACGAGGTGATGCGCGGTGTCATGCGCGTGCGGGAGGCACTGGAGCTATGACGGTAGGTGTTGTCGGGTTGGGGCTGATCGGCGGCTCGCTGGCAAAGGCGCTGAAGGCCAAAACGACGCATACGGTGTTGGGCACTGACGTTGACGAGGTTGTGACGCAGTACGCCGCGATGACGGGCTGTATCGACGGGCGGCTGACGGCGGAGAACCTGTCGCAGTGCGAAACGGTACTGCTTGCCGCGTATCCCGGCGCTACGGTGGACTACGTGCGTGAGCACGCGGCGGATTTTGCCGCCGGTGCGGTGGTGATTGACTGCGGCGGTGTGAAGCGGCACGTTTGTGAGGCGTGCTTCCCTGTGGCGGAGCAAAACGGATTTACGTTTATCGGCGGACATCCGATGGCGGGACTGCACCATTCGGGCTTGAAGTACGCCACGGCCACCTTGTATGAGGGGGCGTCCATGATTTTAACGCCGACAGACACGCGCGACGTCGCGTTGTTGGAGCGTGTGACCGGCTTTTTGAAATCGCTGGGCTTCGGCTCGGTGACGGTGACAACCCCGGAGCACCATGACGAGGTGATTGCATTTACCTCCCAACTGGCGCACGTGGTGTCCAATGCCTACGTCAAAAGTCCGAGCGCACAGGTGCATCGCGGCTTTTCGGCGGGGAGTTACCGCGATCTGACGCGCGTGGCGCAATTGAACGCCGCTATGTGGACTGAGCTGTTCATGGATAACCGAGACAACCTGCTGTGCGAGATCGACACCCTGATTGCTTCGTTGACCGAATATCGCGAGGCGTTGGCGACGTGGGACGAGACACGGCTACAGGTGCTGCTGCAGGATGGCAGCGAACGAAAGGAAAGGATCGACGGACAGCATGAAAACGATTAAAGTCAACGCCTCCCGAAGCTATGAGATTTTGGTGGAGGACGGCTTGCTGGATCACGTTGGAAAGCAGTGCGCCGGGGTACTGCGCGGCAAGCGCGTACTGTTGTTGACCGACGAGACGGTCGGTGCGCTGTATCGGGAGCGCGTGCAACAATCGCTGGAGCATGGCGGTTTCGCAGTGTACGTGATGACGGTGGCACCGGGGGAAGGCTCGAAAAGCGCGACGACGTATTGGCAGGTGGTTTCCTGCCTGGCGGAGAACCGCTTTACGCGCAGTGACGCGGTGATCGCGCTCGGCGGCGGTGTGGTGGGCGATTTGGGCGGCTTTTGTGCCGCTACCTATCTGCGCGGCCTCGCCTTCGTGCAAATCCCGACCACCTTGCTGGCGTGCGTGGACTCCTCGGTGGGCGGCAAAACGGCAATCAACCTGCCGGAGGGCAAAAATCTGTTGGGCGCATTTTATCAGCCGTGGCTGGTGCTGTGTGACCCGGCGGTGCTGAAAACGCTGACCCCGGCGACCTATGCGGATGGTATGGCAGAGGTTATTAAATACGGCATGATCCGCGACCGGGTGCTGTTTGAGGCGCTGGAGCAGGAGACGATCAGCGACGTTGATATGATCTGCCGCTGTGTGGCGATCAAGCGCGACATCGTGGAACGTGACGAACGCGACGTGGGGTGTCGTCAATTGTTAAATTTTGGGCACACCGTAGGACATGCGGTGGAAAAGTGCAGTGGCTTTGCCGTTTCGCACGGAAGCGCCGTGGCAATCGGCATGGCGTATCTGTCGCGTGCACTGGTGGCCAGGGGACAGATGCCGCCGGAGAACTGCCGCCGATTGCTGGCGTTGCTGGCGGCACGCGATCTGCCGACGAGCTGCGATCTGGCACCGCAGGCGTTGTACGAGGCGGCTTTATCCGACAAAAAACGCGCCGACGAGACGTTGGCGCTGATCACAGTGCCGACGATCGGAGAGGGGCAAATCGAGACGATCCCCGTGACGGCGTTGGCGCGGTATATTGAACAGGGGGCGGCGCAATGACGGTGACGATTTGCGGCGGCGTGCCGACAGGAAACGTCACGGCGCCGGCCTCCAAATCGGTGCTTCACCGGTTGCTGATTTGTGCGGCGTTGGCGGATGCGCCGACGGTGCTGGAGCACGGCACCGGGTCGCAGGATATCGACGCGACCGTTCGGTGTCTACGGGCGCTGGGGGCGACGGTGGAGGGTACGCCGGAGCGGTTCACCGTTCGTCCGATTTCCGTGGTGCCGCGGAACGCCTTGCTGGATTGCGGCGAAAGCGGCTCGACGTTGCGGCTTTTACTCCCCGTGGCGGCGGCGCTGGGCGGTGCCCGGTTTACCGGACGCGGGCGGTTGGCAGAACGGCCACTCTCGCCGCTGTACGAAACGTTACAAGCGAACGGTTGTACGCTGTCTCCGCAGGGGACGTTTCCGCTGACGGTGACGGGAACCCTGACCGGCGAGCGATTCGTTATTGACGGTGGGGTTAGCTCGCAGTTTATCAGCGGTCTACTGTTGGCGGCACCGCTGTTGGGTCATGCTTGCGAGATCGCTGCGACCGGCACGGTGGAATCGCGTCCCTATATTGACTTGACCGTGGCGGCGATGCGCCGCTTTGGCGTAGCGGTGACGGAGCGCGACGGCACGTTTTCGGTGCCGGCAGGCGGCTACCGGTCGCCGGGGCAGATTGTTGCAGAGGGCGACTGGTCCAACGGTGCGTTTTGGCTGGTTGCCGGGGCGTTGGCACCGCAGGGTGGCTTGGCTGTCAGTGGCTTGAATCTCGATTCGTTGCAGGGAGACCGCGCGATTGCGGCACTGCTTCGGGAGGCCGGAGCAACGGTGACGGCGGATGAAGACGGCACGTTGACCGTAGGCGGCACATTGCGTCATCCCTTGAGGGTGGATGCGTCGCAAATTCCCGATTTGGTGCCGATTTTGGCGGTGCTGGCCGCCGCCGTTCCCGGACGAACGGTGATCGGTAACGCGCGCCGTCTGCGATTGAAGGAAAGTGATCGACTGTGCAGTGTGCACGCCCTGCTGACTGCGTTGGGCGGTCGGGTAATGATGGGCGAGGATAGTCTGACAGTGTATGGTACCGGACGGTTGCGTGGTGGTCGGGTGGATGCCTGCAACGACCATCGCATCGCCATGGCGGCGGCGGTGGCGGCGTGCATTTGTGAACAACCAGTGACGATCGACGGCGCCGAAGCGGTACGAAAGTCGTATCCGGGCTTCTTTAAGGAATTTGCGGAAAGAGAGATGAGCGTATGTCCTCCGTATTCGGGCGAAAACTAAAGGTTAGTATTTTCGGGCAATCCCACGCTGAGGCGATCGGCGTGGTGATTGATGGGTTTCCTGCCGGGTTTTCCGTGGATGAGGCGGCGTTGGGCGCATTTATGCACCGACGCGCTCCGGGACAGTCGGCGTTTTCCACGCCGAGACGCGAAGCGGACGAGGTGGAATTTGTCAGCGGTTTGGTGAACGGCGTGACCTGTGGCGCGCCGATCTGTGCATTGATTCGTAACGCCAATACACGTTCCGAGGATTACCGCGAGCTACGCGATCAGCCGCGCCCCTCTCATGCCGATTATCCGGCGGACGTGCGCTATGGCGGTGCTCAAGACGTGCGCGGCGGCGGTCATTTTTCCGGGCGGCTGACGGCGGCGTTGTGCGTGGCAGGGGGGCTGTGTCTGCAATATTTGGCAACGCGTGGCATTGCGATCGGCGCACATATTGCGGCGATCGGCGGCATTCAGGATACGCCGTTTGACGCGGTGAGCGTGACCCCGGCGGACTTTTCCGACGCACTTTTTCCGGTGCGTGACGCGGTAGCCGAAGAAGCTATGCGTGCCGTGATTGAGCAGGCCCATGCCGAGGGTGACTCGGTGGGCGGCATCGTCGAGTGCGCGGCGGTCGGTCTGCCCGCCGGAATTGGAGACCCGATTTTCGACGGATTGGAAAACCAGCTGGCAGCAGCCGTATTCGGAATCCCGGCGGTGCGTGGCATTGAGTTCGGTAACGGCTTTGAAGCCGCCGCGTTGCGCGGTTCGCAAAACAACGATTGCTATTGCACGGACGGCGATGCCGTTCGCACCACGACCAACCGCCACGGCGGCGTGTTGGGCGGTATCAGCACCGGTATGCCGCTGATATTTCGTGCGGCGTTTAAGCCCACTCCCTCCATTGCGAAGGAGCAGGTGACGCTGAACCGGCGTACCGGTGCGATGGAGCCACTGACCATTCGGGGACGGCACGATCCGTGTATTGTGCCGCGCGCCGTGCCGTGTGTGGAGGCGGCTTGTGCGATCGTATTGTGTGATTATTTGATTTAAGGAGGAACTGTCATGGGTATGGAAGAATTACGGCAGGAGATCGATAACATCGACGAAAAGCTGGTGGCACTGTTTGTTCAGCGGATGCAGGTGGCGGCGCAGGTGGCGGACGAAAAGAAGCAAAGCGGCCGCCCGGTGCTGGACCCGATGCGTGAGCGCCAATTATTGGAGCGTGTGTCGGAGCTGGCCGGCGAGGAATTGGAATCGCAAACGCGAGTGCTGTATAACCTGATTTTGAGTCTCAGCCGGTCGTATCAAAACCACCGGCTCGGTTTTGACGGTGCTCTGCTGGAGAAGATTCGCGGCGGCATCGAGAACACCGACAAAGTGTTCCCCGAACGGGCGCTGGTGGCGTGCCAGGGCGTGGAGGGTGCGTATTCTCAGCTTGCCTGTGACAAGCTGTTTCCTGCCGCGAATATCGTGTATATGAATAGCTTCGAGGGCGTGTTCCACGCGGTGGACAAGGGGCTGTGCCGCTACGGTGTATTGCCGTTGGAAAACAGCGCGGCCGGGTCGGTGAATCACATCTACGATTTAATGATGAAGTACAATTTTCACGTTGTTCGCAGTACGCGGTTGCACGTATCGCACGTGTTGCTTGCTCCCAAGGGGACGACGCTGTCCGGCGTGCGCGATATTTATTCGCATGAGCAGGCGATTCAGCAGTGCAGCGAGTTTTTGCAGGGCTTGAAGGACGTGCGTGTGCACGTGTGCGAAAATACCGCCATGGCCGCCAAGACGGTGGCGGAAAGTGGTCGAACCGACGTGGCGGCGATCTCGTCGGAATCCTGCGCCAAGCTGTACGGTCTAGACGTGCTGGAAACGGCGCTGACCAACGTGGATAACAACTACACGCGGTTCATCTGCATTGCCAAGCCGCTGGAAATTTACCCCGGCGCCAACCGCACCAGCCTGATGCTGGTTTTGCCGCACAAGCCGGGCGCTTTGCACGGCATCCTGTCGAAATTCTACTCGCTCGGCATCAACCTGTTGAAGCTGGAAAGCCGCCCACTGCCTGGTCGTGATTTTGAGTTCATGTTCTATTTCGACGTCGAGGTCTCCGTGTATTCCGAAGCGTTTGAAAATCTGTTGTCGCAGTTGCAGGCCGAGTCGGACCAGTTCCAGTATCTCGGTAGCTACGTCGAGGTCGTGTAATGGAGCGGTTCGGCTTACTCGGTGGACGGCTGGGGCACAGCCTGTCGCCGCAGATTCACAGCTATTTCGGGGACTATCCCTACGAGCTGATTGAAAAAACGCCGGAGGAGCTGGCTGACTTTTTTGCCGCGCCCGGTTTTCGCGCCGTCAACGTGACCATTCCGTACAAAAAAGACGTGATGGCGTTTTGCGACGAGTTGGACGAAACGGCACGGCGCATCGGCAGTGTCAATACCATTCGGTTTGACGGTGATGCTGTGCGCGGCTACAACACCGATTATTTTGGCTTTCGCACCCTGTTGGAGAAGCACCACGTCCCTGTGGCGGGCAACAAGGTGCTGGTGCTGGGGAGCGGCGGCTCGTCGGTGACGGCGTGCTGCGTATTGCACGATTTGCAGGCACGTGAGGTAGTGGTCATCTCGCGTCATGGAGACGACCACTACGGCAATTTGGAGCGTCATGCCGATGCCGAAGTGATCGTCAACACCACGCCGGTTGGAATGTTTCCGGGCAATGGTGCGGCACCGTTGGAGCTGTCGCAGTTTCCGGCGTGCCGGGCGGTGGTGGACATCATTTACAATCCGCTGAAAACGCGGTTGTTGTTGGAGGCAGAGCGGCGCGGGATCCTTGCGGTAAACGGGCTGGTCATGCTGGTGGCACAGGGAAAACGCGCGGCCGAGCTGTTTTTCGATCGCGCTCTGCCCGATGCGCTCATCGACGACACCGTGCGCGATATGGAGCGACGGTTTGAAAATGTGGTGTTGGTGGGAATGCCCGGCTGTGGAAAAAGCACCGTGGGACGGTTGCTGTCCGAGCGGTTGGGCAAGCCGCTGATTGACACCGACGCGCTGGTGGAGCAGGAGGCCGGTTGCACGATCCAGGAGCTGATCGCCGATAAAGGCGAGGCGGTGTTTCGTGACTGTGAGGAGCAGGTGGTGCACCGTGCCGGGCAACAACTCGGCCGGGTAATCGCCACCGGTGGTGGCGCCATTCTGCGTGAAAACAACCGATTGGCATTGCGGCAAAACGGCGTCGTGATATTTTTGAAGCGACCGGTGGAACAACTGGCGACCGGTGGCCGTCCGTTGTCGCAAGGCGGTGTGGCGACGCTACGCACGATGTACGAGGAGCGATTGCCGCTATATCAGCAGGTAGCAACACACGCTGTGACAGTGGACGATGATCCGCGTGCGACTTGTGACCGAATTTTGGAGGTGTTGGCGTGAAACTGTTGATTATTAACGGGCCTAATCTGAATTTGTTGGGTGTGCGTGAGCCGGCAATTTACGGCGCGCAGACCTATGACGCGCTGGTACGGAAAATTACGGCCTACGCGGAAGCGCGTGGGGTGGCGGTGTCCTTTGTACAGTCCAACCACGAAGGTGCGCTGGTGGATGCTATCCAGCAGGCGTATTTTGACGGTGTGGACGGTATCGTCATCAACCCGGCGGCGTATACGCACACTAGCGTGGCGATTCTGGACGCGCTGAAGGCCGTGGCGATTCCGGCGGTGGAAGTGCACATCTCCGATATTCACAGCCGGGAGGAGTTTCGCCGCCATTCGTATGTCAGCCCGGCTTGCGTGGCAACGGTGTGCGGCAAGGGTTTTGACGGCTACTGTGAGGCGATGGATATTCTGTTGGAGCGGGCAAGCTCCGCTACGTAAGCAAAAAGAGGGGGTAAGCCCCCTCTTTTTTGTGGTGTTCCCGTGGCGACTATATACAAATAAGGTAATAAAGAAAATTTTTCAATTATTTTTCGAAAAACACTTGATTTTTCTTTTCGTTTGCAGTACAATATCAAGGCATGATTATGGAAAGTAGGGCATAGTGCGCCCTTTTCGCCATCATGCAGACTGCACAACAAGCGATGACGCGGGAGGTTGCGGCCCTTGCAACGGGTCGGTTTTTCCGCCGAGCATGTCCGATTTCAAACCGGGCGACAGGAATAGCTACTGGTCAGACCACTCTCGGCAGTGGGTTGCACACTGTCTTTGCGTACTTGCGGCGCAGGTCTGTCACGGCCTTTTTCAAGGCGCTATCATCGCACCCGGAGCTTGAACCCAACGAGCATCCGGTTTTATAAACGCCGGTGTGGGAACACCCGGCAGAGTGTGCGGTTTTGGCGTCGCCCGCCAACTCAACAAATTAAGGAGGCGTTTTTCAGTGGCAGTCAAAGAAAAGATCCGTATTCGTATTAAGGGCTACGATCATCAGCTGGTGGATCAATCCGCCGAAAAGATCGTGGAGACCGCTCGCCGTACTGGTGCTCGCGTTTCCGGCCCGGTGCCGCTCCCCACGGAGAAGGAAGTCGTCACCATCCTGCGTGCCGTGCACAAGTACAAGGATTCCCGCGAACAGTTCGAATCCCGTACGCACAAGCGTTTGATCGACATCCTGCGGCCCTCGAACAAAACGGTCGAGGCTCTTATGGGCCTTGAACTCCCCGCCGGCGTGGAAATCGAAATCAAACTGTAATGCCGGTTTGACGAAGGCGCTGCCTTCGGTTCCGTTCCAGCGAGGTCACGTTCCCGTGTGGGAACCAATAACCAAGGAGGTATAGACAATGCAAAAAGGCATCATCGGCAAGAAGGTCGGCATGACGCAGATCTTCGACGAAAAGGGCAACGTCGTCCCGGTCACGGTCATTGAGGCCGGCCCCTGTGTCGTTGTTCAGAAAAAGACGGCCGAAAACGACGGCTACACGGCAGTGCAGCTCGGCTTCGGCGACGTCAAGGCGCAACGCGTGAACAAGCCTATGAAGGGTCACTTCGACAAGGCTGACGTTGCACCGAAAAAGACTCTCAGAGAGTTCCGCTTCGGCGATTGCGACGCCTACAACGTGGGCGATATCGTCAAGGCAGACACCTTCGCCTGCGGCGACGCGGTTGACGTGTCCGGCGTGAGCAAGGGTAAAGGTTACGCCGGCGTGATTAAGCGCTGGAACCACAGCCGTCTGAAGGAATCCCACGGTACCGGCCCTGTGGCTCGCCACGCCGGTTCGCTGGGTGTGATCGATCCCGCTCGTGTGTTTAAGGG
Source organism: uncultured Eubacteriales bacterium (assembly GCA_964390295.1). GTDB lineage: Bacteria > Bacillota > Clostridia > Oscillospirales > Acutalibacteraceae > RGIG3009. The sequence goes on along the minus strand of CAYMHR010000001.1, from coordinate 90,963 downwards.
CATGAAGGGCGCCGGTCACCTGGGCGCTGAACGCGTAACCGTTCAGAATCTCACCGTCGTCAAGGTGGACGCGGAAAATAACCTGATCGCTATTAAGGGCGCGGTTCCCGGTCCTCGCGGCGGCTTGGTTCTGATTTCCGATTCCGTGAAGGCGTAAGGGAAGGAGGAAATGAATCATGGCTACAGTTACTACGTTTGATATGACCGGCAAGCAGACCGGTACCATGGAGCTATCGGATGCCGTTTTCGGTATCGAGCCCAATGCCACCGTGCTGCACAGCGCCGTTGTCAACTACCTGGCCAATCAGCGCCAGGGCACGCAATCCACCCTTACCCGTTCCGAGGTGAGCGGCGGCGGCCGCAAGCCCTGGAGACAAAAGGGCACCGGTCACGCTCGTCAGGGCTCGACCCGTTCGCCGCAGTGGACTCACGGCGGTATCGCCCTTGGCCCGAAGCCTCGCAGCTACACCTACGTGCTGCCGAAGAAGGTTCGCCGTCTTGCTATGAAGTCGGCCTTCTCCTCCAAGGTGGCTAACGGTGAGATGGTGGTGCTGGATGCGCTGACGCTCGAAACCATCCGCACCAAGTCGGTGGTTGAGATGCTGAACGCACTCGACGCCAACAAAAAGGTGCTGATCGTTCTTCCTGAAAAGGACGAAAAAGTCGTTTTGTCCGCTCGCAACGTTCCCGGTGTTAAGACCACGCTGGTCAACACCCTGAACGTGTACGACGTTCTCAACTGCGATACGTTTATCGTACTGAAGGACGCGGTTGCCAAGATTGAGGAGGTGTACGCATAATGAACGCTCGTGACATCATTTTGGCGCCCGTCATTACGGAAAAGGCAGTTTCCATGCTGGCCGATAAGAAGTACACCTTCCGCGTGGACGGCCGTGCCAACAAGATCGAGATTGCAAAAGCGGTGGAAGAAATCTTCGGCGTTAAGGTCGATAAGGTCAACACTGTTAGCATGAAAGGTCATCAGCGCCGCATGGGTCGCAACGTCGGCTACACTTCCGATTGGAAGAAAGCCATCGTGACGTTGAAGGCCGACTCCAAGACCATCGAGTTCTTCGACGGTATGTTCTAATCAACGGCCGAAGACACAACGGTCTGGCAACGTATGGGACACCCCTCGTACCGAGGAAGCGGCCGTGTCCCGCTAAGCCAAAAAATAGGAGAGTGAATCGAATGGCTACGAAATTGTACAAACCGACAACGCCGGGACGCCGCGGTATGTCCGTACTGGACTACAGCGGTCTGTCCAAGGTGGAGCCGGAAAAGAGCCTGTTGGCTCCTTTGGAGAAAAAATCCGGCCGTAACAGCTACGGTCGCATTACCGTCCGCCATCGCGGCGGCGGAAACCGTCGTAAGTACCGCATCATCGATTTTAAGCGCAACAAGCTGGGTAACGCCACCGTCCTGACTCTGGAGTATGACCCGAACCGCAGCGCTAACATCGCTTTGGTACAGTACGAAGATGGCGAAAAGCGCTATATCGTTGCTCCGCAGGGCCTGTCCGTTGGCGATGTGATCGCCTCCGGTGCCGAAGCGGACATCAAGCCCGGCAACGCGTTGCCTCTGATGAACATCCCTACCGGTACGTTCATCCACAACGTCGAGCTGTATCCGGGTAAGGGCGCACAGCTTGCCCGCGCCGCCGGCGTGATGGCGCAGCTGGTCGGCAAGGAAAATAACCTCGCCATGATCCGCCTGCCCTCTGGCGAAATGCGCAACATTCCGCTGAACTGCATGGCAACCGTCGGTCAGGTCGGTAATCTCGATCACGAGAACGTCAAGATCGGTAAGGCCGGCCGCAAGCGTCACATGGGTTGGCGTCCGACCGTTCGCGGTTCCGTCATGAACCCCTGCGATCACCCGCACGGCGGTGGTGAAGGCAAATCGCCCATCGGTCGTTCCGGCCCCGTTACCCCGTGGGGTAAGCCGGCGCTGGGTTATAAGACCCGCAAGAACCACAAGGCTTCCGATAAGTTCATCGTGAAGCGCCGTAACGGCAAGTAAGCGAAAGGAGATTCATTTTTATGGGTAGAAGCGTAAAGAAGGGTCCTTTCGTACAGCCCGTTCTGTTGAAAAGGATTCAGGAAATGAACAAGGCCGGGGAAAAGCGCATTCTCAAAACGTGGAGCCGCGCTTCCACGATTTTCCCGGATTTCGTCGGTCACACCATCGCGGTGCACGACGGACGTAAGCACGTGCCGGTGTACATCACCGAGGATATGGTCGGTCACAAGCTGGGCGAGTTCGCCCCCACCCGTACCTTCCGCGGTCACGTCGGTTCCAAAACCACGAAGTAAGCGGCTGAAAGGAGAGAAACGCAATGGAAGCAAGGGCGCAAGTAACCTACGTCCGTATGTCCCCTCGCAAAGTTAAGATCGTTCTCGACCTCATCCGCAATAAACCGGTTGATGTCGCGCTCGCGATTGCACACAACATCCCCAAGGCGGCGGGTGAGCCTGTTGAGAAGCTGCTCAAATCCGCGGTAGCCAACGCCGAAAACAACTTCAACATGGATCGTAACGATCTGGTTGTTTCCGAGTGCTACGTCTGCCCCGGCCCGATCCTTAAGCGTATTCGTCCGAGAGCTCAGGGTCGTGCGTTCCGCATCGAAAAGAGAACTTCACACATCACCTTGGTGCTCAAGGAAAAGGAATAAGCGAAGGAGGAGAATTATGGGACAGAAAGTCAATCCCCACGGCCTGCGTGTCGGCGTGATTAAGGATTGGGATTCCCGCTGGTTCGTGAAAAAGGGCCAAATCGGTGACACCATCGTATCGGATTACAAGCTGCGTGAGTATCTGAAGAAAACGCTGTTTGCTGCCGGTATCGCCAAGATCGAGATCGAACGCGACGCTACGCGTGTCCGTGTGAACATTCATTGTGCAAAGCCCGGTCTGGTGATCGGCAAGGGCGGCGCGGAGATCGAAAAGCTCCGTCTGACCTGTGAAAAGATGCTCGGCAAGACCACGCTGGTCAACGTTGTCGAGATCAAAAGCCCCGACGTTAACGCACAGCTGGTAGCTGAAAACATTGCACAGCAGTTGGAGAAGCGTGTCTCCTTCCGCCGCGCCATGAAGCAGTGCATCGGCCGCGCCATGAAGTTGGGTGCCCGCGGCATTAAGACGCAGGTTTCCGGTCGTTTGGGCGGCGCGGAAATCGCTCGTGTGGAGCAATACCACGAGGGTACGATTCCGCTGCAGACCCTGCGTGCGGACATTGATTACGGTTTTGCGGAGGCAAACACCACCTACGGCCGAATCGGCGTTAAAGTGTGGATCTACCGCGGCGAGGTTCTCGCCGGTGCGGTGCAGAAGCCCCGTCGGGAAGGAGGCCGCAAGTAATGCTGCTGCCGAAGAGAGTTAAGTATCGCCGCGTACAGCGGGGCCGCCTTACCGGTAAGGCCCTTCGCGGCAACAAGGTCAACTACGGTGATTACGGTCTGGTCGCGCTGGAACCCGCGTGGATCAAGTCCAACCAGATCGAAGCAGCCCGTATTGCTATGACCCGTTACATCAAGCGTGGCGGTCAGGTGTGGATTAAAATCTTCCCCGACAAGCCGGTTACCGAAAAGCCTGCCGAGACCCGCATGGGCTCCGGTAAAGGTTCTCCCGAATACTGGGTGGCTGTGGTAAAGCCCGGCCGCGTGATGTTCGAGATCGCCGGTGTTCCGGAGGAGACTGCCCGTGAAGCCATGAGACTGGCAGCCAACAAGCTGCCCATCAAGTGCAAATTCGTTTGCAAGGAAGAAACGGACGGTGAGCAGAAATGAAGTCCAGTGAGATCCAGAAAATCCGTGAATTGAGCGAAGCTGAACTGGAGAAGAAGCTCCAGGACCTCAAGGAAGAGCTGTTCAACCTCAGATTCCAGCACGCGATCAATCAGTTGGAAAATCCGATGCGTCTGAAGGCCGTTAAGAAGGAAATCGCCGTGATCAAGACGATTATCCGCGAGAACGAACTGAAGAACGGCGCAGAAGCGTAACGGAAGGAGGAAACGTTGTGAGCGAACGGAATCTTAGAAAAACTCGGACCGGTATCGTTGTCAGCGATAAGATGGAAAAAACCATCGTCGTCGCTATCGAAGACAACGTGCGCCATCCGCTGTACAAAAAGATTGGTAAGCGTACCATGAAGCTGAAGGCCCACGATGAGAACAACGAGTGCCGCATCGGCGACCGCGTGGAGGTCATGGAGACCCGCCCGCTGTCCAAAGACAAGCACTGGCGTTTGGTACAGATCATCGAAAAGGCGAAATAAGTCGGTAATTTTGAAAGGAGGACACCCCTGTGGTACAACAGCAGACCTACCTCAAGGTTGCCGACAACACCGGTGCGAAGGAGCTTATGTGCATCCGCGTGCTCGGTGGTTCCGGCCGGAGGTATGCGAATATCGGCGACGTTGTGGTTGCTTCTGTTAAAAAAGCAGCACCCGGCGGCGTTGTGAAAAAGGGCGATGTGGTGAAAGCCGTCATCGTTCGTTCCGTGAAAGGCTTGCGTCGTGAGGACGGTACGTATATCCGTTTTGACGAAAACGCAGCCGTCATCATCCGTGATGACAAAAACCCCAAAGGTACCCGTATTTTCGGGCCTGTGGCGCGTGAGTTGAGAGAAAAGGATTACCTGAAGATCCTGAGCCTCGCTCCCGAAGTGCTTTAATGGGAGGTGCCGTAAATGAGTAAAAAACTTCATGTGAAAACAGGCGATACCGTCCTGGTTCTCAGCGGCGACGACCGTGGCAAGCAGGGCAAGGTCTTGGCGGTCAGCCCCAAAGAGGGCAAGGTCATCGTCGAGGGTCTGAACATGGTGAAAAAGCATGTGAAGCCACGCAAGATGGGCGATCAGGGCGGCATCGTGGAGGCGGAAGGCGCGTTCTATGCTTCCAAGGTGCAGGTGGTTTGCCCCTCTTGCAAAAAGCCGACCCGCATCGGCTACAAGCGCATCGCTGACGAGAACGGCAAGGTCCGCTCGGTTCGCGTTTGCAAAAACGAAAAATGCGGCGAAGTACTGTAAGGAGGGACATACGTAATGGCTAGAATGAAAGAATTTTACAAAAGCGATGTCGCTCCCGCTCTGATGAAGAAATTCGGCTACAAGAGCGTGATGCAGATTCCGAAGTTGGATAAGATCGTTATCAACGTCGGTTGCGGCGAAGCCCGTGACAACGCGAAGGTGATCGACTCCATCATGAACGATCTGTCCGCGATCACCGGTCAGCGTCCGGTCGTTTGCAAGGCGAAGAAGTCCGTTGCGAACTTCAAGCTGCGCGAAGGCATGAACATCGGTGTCAAGGTAACGTTGCGCGGTGAGCGTATGTATGAGTTCCTGGATCGTCTGTTCAACGTGGCTCTGCCCCGTGTCCGCGACTTCCGCGGCATCAACGCCAACTCCTTCGACGGACGCGGCAACTACAGCATGGGCATCAAAGAGCAGTTGATCTTCCCGGAAATCGAGTACGATAAGATCGATACCGTCCGCGGCATGGACGTCTGCTTTGTTACGACTGCTCACACCGATGAAGAAGCACGCGAGTTGCTCACCCTGATGGGCGCTCCGTTCGCGAAATAAGGGAGGGAAAACGAATGGCTAAGACTTCTATGAAAATCAAGCAGCAGCGCACGCCCAAGTTTTCCACGCAGGCGTACAACCGTTGCAAGATCTGTGGTCGTCCCCACGCTTATTTGCGGAAGTACGGCGTTTGCCGTATCTGCTTCCGGGAACTGGCCTATAAGGGCCAGATCCCCGGTGTCAAAAAGGCAAGTTGGTAATAGCTAAAAGGAGGTTGACGGAATGCAAATCACCGATACGATTGCCGATATGCTGACGAGAATTCGTAATGCGAGTTCGGCGAAGCATGATTCGGTGGATATCCCCGCTTCCAACATGAAGAAGGCTATTGCCCAGATTCTTGTTGACGAGGGATACGTTAAGAATTATCAAGTCATCGAGGATGACAAGCAGGGCACCATCCGCATCACTCTGAAGTACCAGGGGGCGTCCAAGACCCCGGTTCTGCAGGGTCTGCGCCGTGTTTCCAAGCCCGGCTTGCGCATCTATTCCAGCAGTGAGGATATGCCGAAGGTCATGAAGGGCATCGGCACCGCCATCGTGTCCACGTCGAAAGGCGTTATGACCGATAAGAAAGCCCGCAAAGAAAACGTGGGCGGCGAAGTCCTCGCCTTTGTGTGGTAAGGGGGAGAATGAAAAATGTCGAGAATTGGACGTAAACCCATTACCATTCCGGCCGGCGTTCAGGTAACGCTGAAGGACGGTGTTGTGACGGCGAAGGGCCCGAAGGGCGAGCTGTCGCAGAAATTCCATCCGAACATGACGATCACCGTGGAGGGCAACGAAATTTTGGTTTCGCGCCCCAACGATGACAAAGAGAACCGCTCTCTGCACGGCTTGACCCGTACACTCATCAGCAACATGGTGGAAGGCGTGGCAAACGGCTTCACCAAGGAGCTGGAGGTAAACGGTGTCGGTTACCGTGTAGCGAAGCAGGGCAAGGAGCTTGTGATGAACCTGGGCTATAGCCATCAGGTGTTTGTCAGCGAGATTCCGGGCATCACCATTGACGTGCCCAGCCCGAACAAGATCATCATCAGCGGTCCGGATAAGCAGCTGGTTGGTCAGTTTGCCGCCGAGGTCCGCGAGAAGCGCCCGCCGGAGCCGTATAAGGGCAAGGGCATCAAATACGCCACCGAGCATATCCGCCGCAAGGAAGGTAAGACCGGTGCGAAGGGCAAGAAGTAAGGAGGAGTGAAACAGCATGGTCAGCAAAAAAGACAGCAACCAGGCGCGACTGCACCGCCACACCCGTGTGCGCGGTAAGATTTCCGGCACTGCCGAGCGTCCCCGCCTGAACGTGTTCCGCTCCCTCAACCACATCTACGCCCAACTGATCGATGATGTTAAGGGAGTCACGATCGTTTCCGCTTCCAGCGTTGAAAAGGATTTCGGCGCCAACGGCGGTAACAAAGCCGCAGCTCGCAAGGTCGGCGAAACGCTTGCAAAGCGTGCTCTGGAAAAGGGCATCGAGTGTGTCGTGTTTGACCGCGGCGGTTACATTTATCACGGCCGTGTTCAGGAATTGGCCGAAGGCGCCCGTGAGGGCGGCCTCAAGTTCTAAGGAAGGGGAGGAAATACTTTGGCCAGAAGAGAAGAAATGCACGACGAGTTCAAAGAAACCGTTGTTGCCATCAACCGTGTTAGCAAGACGGTCAAGGGCGGCCGCGTGATGAAGTTTGCCGCGTTGGTCGTCGTGGGCGACGGTAAGGGCACCGTGGGCTTCGGTACCGGTAAAGCCGGTGAAGTTCCGGACGCTATCCGTAAGGGCATTGAGGATGCCAAGAAGCACCTCGTGAAGGTCTCCTTGAAGGGGAGCACCATTCCTCACGAGATCATCGGTGAATTCGGCGCCGGTCGCGTGCTGATGAAGCCCGCCGCACCCGGTACCGGTGTTATCGCCGGCGGTGCGGTGCGTGCTGTGATTGAAGCAGCCGGCATCAAGGACATCCGTACCAAGGCTCTCCGCTCTAACAACCCCTGCAACGTTGTCAGTGCCACCATGAACGGCCTGATGCAGCTCCGCACCGCCGAAGAAGCGGCGGCCATCCGCGGCAAGACTGCCAAGGAAATTTTAGGTTAACGGGAGGGCATACAAATGGCAAAGAAGGCTAAAGAGGCGACTTTGACCGTGAAGCTGGTTCGCAGCTTGATCGGTTCGAAGAAGGATCAGATTGCCACTGCCAACTCTTTGGGTCTGCGTAAGATCGGCGACACTGTGTGCCAGCCCGATAACGCGGCAACCCAAGGTAAGGTGGCAAAGATCATCCACCTCGTCGAGGTAACGGAAGCATAACCAAATCGAGCAAGGAGGTGCGAATACTATGAAGCTGCAAGAGCTTTCTCCGGCGCCCGGCTCCGTGCGGGACGTCAAGAGAATCGGCAGAGGTCATGGCTCCGGCCAGGGCAAAACCGCAGGTAAAGGTCACAAGGGTCAGAAGGCCCGTGCCGGCCGTGGTATGCGTCCGGGTTTTGAAGGCGGCCAGATGCCTTTGCAACGTCGAATCCCCAAAAGAGGTTTCGTCAACATTTTTGCAACGAACTACGCTACCGTCAACGTGGCAGCCCTCAACGCGTTTGAGGACGGTGCCGTTGTGGACGTAGAAGCAATGAAGAACGCGGGTCTCGTGAAGAAGACCTATGACGGTGTTAAGATTTTGGCCAACGGTACGTTGACCAAGAAACTGACCGTCAAAGCAGCAGCCTATTCTGAAGCAGCCAAGGCGAAAATCGAAGCTGCCGGCGGAAAGGCTGAGGTGATCTAACGTGTTTCAAACGTTGCGTAATGCCTGGAAGATCACCGATCTTCGCAAGAAGATTCTGTATACCCTGCTGATCGTGCTGATTTTCCGAATCGGCTCCGCTATCACCGTTCCGTTTGTGGACGTGTCGGCGCTGACTACGGCAGTCGGTAACATCACCAGCGGTAGTGAGACCAATTTCATGGACTATTTGACCATGATTTCGGGTGGCGGCTTTGCTGATGCCAGCATTTTTGCACTGTCGATCACGCCGTACATTAACTCCAGCATTATCATCCAGCTGTTGACGGTAGCCATTCCGAAGCTGGAACAGCTGGCGAAGGACGGCGAGGCGGGCCGCAAGGTGTTGGGCAAGATCACCCGTTGGGTGACAATTGCGCTGGGCTTGATGCTTGGTGTCGCCTACTATTTCATGCTCCGCAACAATGCCAATTACAGCCGCTATAACGTGCTGGTAGAATCTGCGCAAAGCGGCTTTGGTGCCTGGTTTGCGGCCGTAGTTATCGTTCTGTGTTTCGTTGCCGGCTCGGCTCTGGTCATGTGGCTGGGCGAGCAGATCAACGAAAAGGGTATCGGTAACGGCATTTCCATTTTGCTGTTTGCCGGTATTCTGTCCAGAATCCCGTCGGCGGTGGAGTACCTGTGGGTGTACTTCTATGAAGCCGGTATCAAGATGCTCGGTCAGGATGGCGCACTGAAGAACGTCATTCTGGTGCCGGTGGTGCTGATTCTGTTCTTGGCGATCATCGCCTTGATCGTTTTCGTAACGGATGCCGAGCGCCGCATTCCCGTGCAATACGCCAAGCGTGTTGTCGGGCGCAAGATGTACGGTGGTCAGAACACGTTTATTCCGATTAAGGTCAATATGTCCGGCGTTATGCCGATCATCCTGGCCTCGTCGATTGTGTCGCTGCCCTCGATTCTGGCGACCTTCTTCAGTTGGGATTCGAACAACTGGTTCCTGAAGGCGTTCCGCTCCGATAGCTGGGTGTACATCTTCGTGTACTTCTTCCTGATCATCGGGTTCGCCTATTTCTACGTCACGATTCAGTATAATCCGGTGGAGATGGCAAACAATCTCCGCAAAAACTCCGGTGCGATCCCCGGCTACCGTCCGGGCAAGCCCACGTCGGATTATATCAAGCGTGTGCTGAATAAGGTAACCTTGATCGGCGCCATCTTCCTCGGCTTTATCGCGTTGTTCCCCAGCCTGTTCGGCATGGCCAGCGGCTTTACCGGCTTGACCCTCGGCGGTACGTCGGTGATGATCGTGGTCAGCGTAGCACTGGAGACTACGCAGCAAATTGAAAGCCAGATGATGATGCGTCACTACAAAGGCTTCCTTGAGTAATAGCTCATCGCTCACACAGGACATACCGAGCTCCTGCCGCCCGGCGGTGTGCCGGGCGGCGGAGGTCGATTGCCACGTCGGAGAAAGAGAGGTTATTTTCTATGAAGCTGATTTTGTTAGGTGCTCCGGGTGCCGGTAAGGGCACTCAGGCAGAGATTCTCTGCGAGCACCTGCACGTCCCCACAATTTCCACGGGTAACATTATCCGTGAAGCGCTGAAAAGCGGCACAGAGCTGGGACGGAAGGCGAAAGAATATATGGATTCGGGTCGACTGGTTCCCGACGAGGTGGTTATCGGAATTATCCGCGACCGCCTGGCGCAGGACGATTGCCGGAACGGATTCATTTTGGACGGCTTTCCGCGCACCATTCCTCAGGCCGAGGCGCTTGACCGCATGGGAATCGCCATTGACCGCGTAATCGATATCGAGGTCGCGGATGAGGTGATCGCCCGGCGTGTATCGGGCCGCCGTGTTTGCCCCGCTTGCGGAGCATCTTACCACGTCGAGCATAAACGGCCGACGGTGGAGGATGTTTGCGACAAGTGCGGCACCACCCTTGTTCAGCGCAAGGATGACCAACCGGAAACGGTTCGGGAACGCTTGCAGGTTTATCACGCACAAACCGAGCCGCTAAAGGCGTATTACGCCGCCTGCGGCAAGCTCAAGGTCGTGGAGGGCCAGCACGACGTGGCGGATACCGCGCGGCTGACTCTTGCGGCAATCGAGGCGTAGCGTATGATAGCCATTAAAAACAGCCGGGAGCTTTCCATGATGCGGGAAGCGTGTATTATCTCGGCACGAGCGTTAAAACTGGCAGGCGAAGCGGTCGAGCCAGGCGTTACTACCGCCGAGCTGGACCATATCATTCGCCACTATATTGAAAGTCAGGGCGCCAAGCCCTCCTTTCTGGGATACGGCGGATACCCGGCCAGCGCCTGTATTTCCGTCAACGAGACGGTCATCCACGGCATACCGGACAAGCGCGTAATCAAGGCTGGCGATATCGTCAGCATTGACGTGGGCGCGCACATCAACGGATTTCACGGTGACAACGCCGCGACGTTCGCTGTCGGCACGGTTTCACCGGAGGCGCAAGCCCTGATGGACGCCACGCGGGAAAGCCTGTATGAAGGCATCGCGCAGGCGGTGGCAGGGAATCGCATCGGGGATATCGGTGCGGCGGTACAACGGTATGTCGAGATGCGTGGTTACTCGGTCGTACGGCAATTTGTCGGCCACGGAGTAGGCACGAATCTGCACGAAGACCCCAGCGTCCCCAACTTCGGCACCCCCGGCCGTGGCCCACGGTTGCTGCCGGGCATGACGTTAGCCATTGAACCGATGATCAATTTGGGTGATCCGGATGTCCGGATTCTGAAGGACGGATGGACGACGGTCACAACCGACGGCAAGTTGTCGGCTCATTTCGAGCATACGATTGCCATCACGAAAGACGGCCCGGTAATATTGACCATGCCGTAACGAGAGGGAGGAACCAGCATGTCCAAGGCGGACGTTATCGAACTGGAGGGTGTCGTGGTCGAGGCCCTGCCGAACGCTCAATTTCAGGTGGAGCTTCCCAACGGCCATCAGATCCTCGCCCATATCTCCGGCAAGTTGCGTATGAACTTCATTCGTATTCTGCCGGGCGATAAGGTGACAGTGGAAATGTCTCCGTACGATCTGACCAAGGGCCGGATCACCTGGAGAACGAAGTAAGGTCGGAGTCGCCGGTCGCGCGGGTCCGCATGCCACAAGGTAAAGCATAATAAGGAGGTAGTTTTCATGAAAGTCAGACCTTCTGTCAAGAAAATCTGCGAAAAATGCAAGATCATCAAGCGCAAGGGCCGCATCATGGTCATTTGCGAGAACCCCAAGCACAAGCAGCGTCAGGGTTGACGCAGACTGAAGCCGCCCACGGCGGCATAACCGAAAGGAAGGATATATATGGCACGTATTGCTGGTGTTGACCTGCCCCGCGACAAGCGCGTGGAGATCGGTCTGACCTACATCTACGGTATCGGCCGTAAAACGGCAAACGACATTTTGGCGGCTTCCGGCGTGAATCCGGATACCCGTGTGCGGGACCTGACGGAGGACGAGGTTTCGAAGCTGCGTGAGTACATCGACCACAATTGCGTGGTGGAAGGCGACCTGCGCCGCGACATCGCGTTTGACATCAAGCGCCTGATCGAAATCGGTAGCTATCGCGGTCTGCGCCATCGTAAGGGCCTGCCGGTTCGCGGCCAGCGTTCCAAGACGAACGCTCGCACGCGTAAAGGCCCGAAGAAGACCATTGCCAACAAGAAAAAGTAAGCAGGAGGGATATTGAGAATGGCTGCTGCAAAAACAACGGCGAAAAAGGGTACTGTCCGTCGCAAGGAACGTAAGAATATCGAGCGTGGCGCCGCACATATCCAGTCCACGTTCAACAACACGATTGTGACCATTACGGATACGCAGGGCAATGCACTGTCTTGGGCGAGCGCCGGCGAGCTTGGCTTCCGCGGCTCGCGTAAGTCCACTCCGTTCGCGGCTCAAACGGCTGCGGAAACCGCTGCCAAGCGGGACCTGACGGAGGACGAGGTTTCGAAGCTGCGTGAGTACATCGACCACAATTGCGTGGTGGAAGGCGACCTGCGCCGCGACATCGCGTTTGACATCAAGCGCCTGATCGAAATCGGTAGCTATCGCGGTCTGCGCCATCGTAAGGGCCTGCCGGTTCGCGGCCAGCGTTCCAAGACGAACGCTCGCACGCGTAAAGGCCCGAAGAAGACCATTGCCAACAAGAAAAAGTAAGCAGGAGGGATATTGAGAATGGCTGCTGCAAAAACAACGGCGAAAAAGGGTACTGTCCGTCGCAAGGAACGTAAGAATATCGAGCGTGGCGCCGCACATATCCAGTCCACGTTCAACAACACGATTGTGACCATTACGGATACGCAGGGCAATGCACTGTCTTGGGCGAGCGCCGGCGAGCTTGGCTTCCGCGGCTCGCGTAAGTCCACTCCGTTCGCGGCTCAAACGGCTGCGGAAACCGCTGCCAAGGCGGCGATGGAGCACGGTCTGAAGACGGTGGAGGTTTACGTAAAGGGCCCCGGTGCCGGTCGCGAGGCCGCGATCCGCGCTCTTCAAACCGCCGGTCTGGACGTCACGATGATCAAAGACGTCACCCCGGTTCCCCACAACGGATGCCGTCCTCCCAAGAGAAGACGCGTATAACACGAGAAAGCAGGAGGTGCAATCACTATGGCAAGATATACCGGTGCGGTGTGCAGACTTTGCCGCCGCGAAGGACAAAAACTGTTTTTGAAGGGTGAGCGTTGCTACACCGGCAAGTGCGCGCTGGAGCGCCGTGCCTATGCCCCCGGCCAGCATGGTCAGGCTCGCAACCGTAAGGTTTCCGAGTACGGCAAGCAGCTGCGCACCAAGCAATATGCAAGACGTTATTACGGCGTTTTTGAGGGTCAGTTCCGTCATTACTTTGAGCTGGCCGAGAAAATGCCGGGCGTGACGGGTGAAAACCTGCTCCGTTTGCTGGAGTCCCGTCTGGACAACGTCGTTTATCGTCTGGGCTTCGCCAGCTCCCGTGCAGAAGCGCGTCAGCTGGTCACTCAGGGTCATTTTACCGTCAACGGCCGCAAGGTTAACATTCCTTCCTTCCTGACGAAGGCGGGACAGGTCGTTGCTGTGAAGGAGACCAGCCGCTCGCTGGAAAAGCTGAAGACGATCGTGGAAACCAACGGTTCCCGTCCGGTCCCGAAGTGGCTGGAGCTCAACCGCGAGGCTTGGGAAGCCAAGATCGTAGCGGCTCCGGCGCGCGAGGACATCGATCTGCCGATCGAGGAGACGCTGATCGTCGAGTTGTATTCAAAGTAATCCCGTTTGCCGTGTCAGCGGCATGAACACCACGGATGGTACAGCCGCCTGACGGCGGCGAACCTCCCATTGAATATAAGGAGGGTTTTGAATGATTGAGATTGAAAAGCCCCGCATTGAAGCACTGGACGTCGCGTCCGACGGCACTTACGGCAAGTTTGTCGTAGAGCCGCTGGAGAGAGGCTACGGCACGACTTTGGGCAACAGTCTGCGTCGTGTGTTGCTTTCCTCTCTGCCGGGTGTCGCCGTGACCTCGATTAAGATCGAAGGCGTGTTGCACGAGTTCTCCACCATCGAGGGCGTGCAGGAGGACGTTACGGAGATCGTTTTGAACGTGAAGGACTTGGTTCTCAACATCAACGGGGACGGTCCGAAAACCGTATTTATCGAGGAAGTCGGTCCCTGTGAGGTGACCGCCGCTTCGATCAAGTGTGACAGCGAAGTGGAAATTTTGCGTCCCGATACGCACATCGCCACGTTGTCCGAAGGCGGTCGCCTGTTTATGGAGATCACGCTGGACAAGGGCCGTGGCTACGTGCCTGCCGAGCGCAATAAGCAGATCATGCAGCCGGTTATCGGCGTGATCCCGGTCGATTCGATTTACACCCCGGTGCTGAAGGTAAATTATTCCGTCAGCAATACGCGTGTGGGTCAGATCACCGACTATGACAAGCTCTGCCTGGAGGTATGGACCAACGGCACCATTTCCGCACAGGACGCGGTTTCGTTGGCGGCAAAGATCATCACCGATCACCTGCAGTTGTTTGTGGATTTGTCCGGCGAAGCGTTTGCCGGCGATTCCGTGATGGTGGAGAAGGACGACAAGGGCAAGGAAAAGGCTCTGGAAATGACCATCGAAGAGCTTGACCTGTCGGTACGTTCGTTCAACTGCCTGAAGCGTGCCAGTATCAACACCGTTGAGGACTTGATCAACAAGACCGAAGACGACATGATGAAGGTACGGAACCTCGGCCGCAAATCTTTGGAAGAGGTTATCAACAAGCTGGCATCGCTGGGCTTTGCTCTGCGCGCCGACGAGGAATAAGACATTCGACAGAATTCTGAAGAGGAGTGAATCTATATGCCCGGAACCCGTAAGCTCGGCAGACCCACCGCTTCGCGTATGGCGATGTTGAGAGCAATGGTGACCTTCCTGCTGGAAAAGGGCCGTATCGAGACGACCGTTACCCGCGCCAAGGAAGTGCGTTCCATGACGGAAAAAATGATTACGATCGCGAAGAACCCCACGCTGGCCAACAAGCGCCTCGTGTATGCCTTCGTGACAAAGGAAAGCGTTTGCAAAAAGCTGTTCGATGAGATTGCGCCCAAGTTTGAAGGCGTGAACGGCGGTTATACCCGCATCATCAAGACCGGCGCTCGCCGAGGCGATGCCGCCGAGATGGCGATCATCGAGCTGACGAAGTGATCGGTTGTTCCTGATTGAGAGGAGAAGCTACGGCTTCTCCTCTTTTTTTGCGCCTAAGGAAAACGCCCGTTTTTTGCACAGAGAGTATAAGTGTCATCTAAAAGTGCAAGTATTTTGTCTTTCGTGGGGTTACTATTTTCGCAAATCTATCTGGGAGTCCAGCTGCCTGATCGCTTCCGGCTTTTGTTGTGACGGAACATGGGGCTACCGTCATACCCGAAGCGGCTCCGCCGACGTGTGGGCGGGTTCAGGCTTGGTGCGGTATAAAACCGCGCTGAATAACAAACTGGATGCCGGTGCCGTGTATCGGCTCTCCTTTAGCTATAAAACCACCGATGCGGCGATCGCCCAGCTGTATCTGGATCGAAAGCTCGGCACGCTGACTGACAGTACGGAAAAGGCACTGAAAGGCGGCATTGACCTGCCTGCAACCAGCGGTGACTGGACGACGAAGGTCTACGAATTTATTACCGACAATCCGGTTGATTCCAACAGTGGTTGGGAATTTTCCGTGCGCGCCCGTGGTGGGGACGGGACGGTCTCCTTCGATAATTTCACTCTGGTGAAGGTGGCCAACGATGCCACGGCGATTTCGCTGAACAAAACGACGGCCAGCCTTGCCGTTGGCACATCCCTAACCTTGACCGCCTCGGCCGTTCCTACCGGCGCGACCCTGCCGACGATTACGTGGTCGTCTTCCACACCTGGTGTTGCCACCGTAGACAGCACCGGCACGGTTGCGGCGGTTGCTCCCGGCAGTACGACGATCACCGCCACGGCTGAGGGCTTGACCCCGGTCGATTGCACGGTCACGGTCGTTACCGTGGCAACCGGTATTGTCCTGTCGCCTTCGACGCTGAAGTTGGGCACGGCTGCCGGAAACAAGGGTGATTTTACCGTCTCCGAGCAGTTGACGGTGGTTACCACCCCGGAAAACAGTCGATACGATACCGCCGGCGCCACGTAGGTTTCCTCGACCCCGGCGGTAGCATCGGTGGATGAAAACGGTCTGGTGACGGCGCACGCCGCCGGTTCTGCGATGATCACCTATACGGCGGGGAGCTTGACAGCCTCCTGTGCCGTGACGGTGGCCGATGATGGCGAGCGTTTGCCGTCCGGTAGCTTTGAAAGCACGTACTTCGATACGGCCAAGCTGTGGAAAAACTTGCACGGCGCGGCGACGGTCGTGGATGATCCGGCCGACGAAACCAACCGCGTGCTGAAGCTCGCCGATGACGAAGTGAATAATAACGTTCTGTGGATGACCGATCTTCCGGTACGCGCCGGAAAAACGTATCGTTTCACGTTCCGCGTGAAGGGCAACGGTATCACGAGCAGCCAGACGCTGAAGCTGTATTTCCAAAGTCCGCACGTGACGACGAATACGGGCTGGAAAACGGTGAGCGGCCTTACCGCCGACTGGAAAGAGGTATCGTATCTCTTCAGCGTCGGCGCCTCCGAGGATACGCTGTCGCGCAACTATATTTTCGGTTTTGATACCGCGGTAGGCTCAAAGTCGCTTTATTTGGACGATATTTCGCTGACCGAGCTTCCGGCGGCGACGGGTATTTCCATCGTACCGGACGGCGATATTGAGCTGCGGCCGAGCGGCACCACCGCGCTATCGGTCAAAACCGAGCCTGCCGCCGCTTCAGTCGGCGCACTGACTTGGACCTCCTCCGATCCGACGGTGATTTCCGCGTCGCAGGACGGCGTTGTCACCGCTTTGGCGACCAGCGGCTCCGTTACGATTACCGTGACCAGCGAAGCAGGCTTTAGCGACACGGCAAAGGTGTCGGTGAACGAATACGCCAACTTGCTGGTCAACGGCGATTTCGAGCTGGGTAACCGCTACTTCAAGAGTAGCACCTGCGCCCTGGACGAATGCATCGTCAGCGGTGTGGGCAAGGACAGCGGCTACGGCATGATCGTCCGCAACGACAGTGATAAGGCGCGTGGCGAAACCTTCTACACTGAAGCTCTGCCGCTGGAGCCGAGCACTACCTACGTGTTCTCCTTTGATTATCGTTCCACCGAAGCCAACGTGATTCGATTCTGGTCGGGCACAATCGGTTACGGTAACATTTATACCGACAACACCAACGGCGAATGGGAAACCGCTACGAAAATTTTCACTACTCCGGCGAACATGAAGCTGAACCCCCGATACGACCTAGGCATTGTCAGCGACGCGGCGGGCGGCGACGGCTTTGTGCTGGATAACCTCTCGCTAAAGTTGTACAGCACCGGCGTGGAGGTCACTTCGATTAAGCTGAACTACGACAGCCTGACCCTGATGCCCGGCCGTACTGGTGCACTGTCGATCATGGCAACGCCGACCGACGGTGATACCAACCGCTCGACGTGGAGCTCCTCCGACGAGGACGTCGCCACCGTGGAGTACGGCGTGGTAACGGCGGTTGGCAAGGGAACGGCGACGATTACCGCCACCACCAAAAACGGCAAAACCGCAACCTGCGCCGTCACGGTTCCTGGCGATGCGGCGATGATTAAGAACGGCACGTTTGACAAGGCGGGTGATACGCACTGGAGCTACACCGGCGGCAGTGCCTTGGCGCTCACGAGCGGTGTGCAAGGCAGTAAGGCCGGCTCGTTTGCCGCCGACGGCACTGTTTCTCAGACGATCAGTGGCTTGGCGAGCAATGCGACGTACTATCTGACGATGCGGTATCGCTCCGAAAACAACAGCAAGCTGGGCATCACCCTTGACCATGCGGACGGCGCACTGCTGCCCGCTACGGAAACCGCTTTCTCTGGTTGGACGACCAAAACCTTTACCGTGGAAACGGGCGACCTGTCTGCTACGACCGCGATCCTGCGTTTCAGCGTGGCATCCGGCAGTGGCCCCGTGCTGATTGACAACGTGCTGTTGACGCAGAAAATTTCGCTCATCGACCTCACGGTGGACGAGGTGTACTGGCTGAATACGGCCGACGACAGCAGTGAAACGTAGGTGAAGCCAGGTACCAAGCTGCTTTTCTATGTCACTGTGAAGAACGCGGGGGAGGATATGGTTCCCGCCGGTTCGGTTATCGAGGTGGATATTGCCGTAGACGGCAAAGCGGTGCAGACCCTGACCTACACGCTGGATAAGAATATGGAGACGAACGGGATTCAAATCCTTTCCGGCACCGAGGAGTGGACGGCGACCGAAGGCGATCATACCGTGTCGGCGCGCGTCAATCTGCGTATCAGCATTTTGGAGTCCGATCCCGATAACAACAACACTATACAATATAACCTGCGCGTGTATGACACCTTTCTGGAGGTGCCGGAGATTGCCGCGCAAGCCGGCTACGACGAGCTGGTATTTACCGACGAATTTAACAGCATCAACGCCGTGGACGTCGGTGCGACCGGTGCCGATGGCTACAAGTGGTACGTCACCCGTCCCTACGCCGCTCCCGCGCTGGATCCCGACGATTACTCCGTGAAAAGCGGCATTATGACGGTGAAAAACAAGAATTCCATGTACAACTACGGTTTAGGTACGGTGGATATTGATATGCACCGCGGCTTCTCCTTCAACCAGGGCTTCCTGGAGTTCCGCTTGCGGATTCCCGGCTACGATTCTACCAAGGACGGCGGTCCCGCCGTATGGTCGTTCCCGCTGGGTAAGCTGTTGGAAATTCCGGGTGAAAACAAACAGTGTGTCGAGATGGACTGGATGGAATACTGGGGTACTGACGCCTATGAGGACGGTCACTACACCATCACCATGCACGAATCCATCCGCGATGACAGCGGCACCGTGGTACATCTTCACTCCACCGGCAACGAGCGGCACAAGCAGGGCTTTGCCGACAGCGAATGGCACGTCATGCAGTTCCTGTGGACGGAAAACCTGATCGTCGCCTGGACGGACGGCGAGGAAGCGTTCCGCGCACGCTATCAGGAGGGCGAGTTGCCCGATCCGATTCAGACCGTGGTGATGGGCGACCTGCTGGATAGCGCATTCGTGTATATGAACGACCAGTATTGTCCGATTTTCTTGGGTGGCTCGGTGGATAACCAACTGGAGCTGGACTATATCCACGTTTGGTCCGGTAACGGTGGCGGCAGTATCGAAGACGACGACAACGATGACGGCGAGACGACGATTGACGTGGATGCCGAGGACTTCTGGTACGATTACTATACCGACGACTGGGGCAATCCGATCACTACGGTGAACGAGGAGGACTACCTGAACGTGATGTACGGTGCAGAACTGTGGGAACGGCTTTCCGACGAGCGGCGCGCCGAGATCAACGCATTGCTGGCATCGTTGGGTCAACCGAGCTTCGACGAGCTGTTGGCGGCGGCACAGCGCTTGAACGGTGCTGGTTTGCCGGATACCGGCGAGAGCGCACGGGCACTTCCAGCGATGACGCTGGTACTGCTGGTCAGCGGCGGTGTCCTGTGGTTGACGCGCAAAAAGAGAAGGAGGGTAAGTGGCTGTGAGCTATAAAAACGTACCGATTCCGGAGGCGCCCTTGGCCGCCGGTATGACGAACCTGGTGTTCGAGGACGATTTTGACTCCATGGATACCATCGATATTGAAGCGACGCATCAGCCGGGCTATAAATGGTATCCGGATGCGTACGGATGTCGCATCACGAAAGAGTATATCACCCAGCAGGATTCCTACATTCACATGGGCGGACCACAACCGTCGGCGTACGGTTTGGTTTCCTACAGTCGCGAGCTGGATGCTGGCTACGCCGCTACCTGCGGTTGTTATCTGGAGGTGCGGATGCGCGCCGGTATGCCCACCGGAAAATACGGCGGTATCCCGGCGTTCTGGACCATGTGTCTGAATGACTTTATGGGCCGCGAGTGGACGGATGGTGCCGAGCTGGACGTGGTGGAGCTGTTTGTCACCAAGAATCAGGACGGCGAGGATCAAAAGTACTTTGCCGGCACCATGCACCATCATCACCGCGAGATGGACGAGGACGGCAAGTGGAAGGTGGAATACGGCAGTAACCTAGTGAATGCCACCGGCTATCGGGACCAGTTTCCGTTCACCGACGATGACTGGCATATTTACGCCGCTCTGTGGGAGGAAGGCCACGTGGCGTGGTACGTGGATGGCAAGCTGATGCACTCCGCCCGGTTTACGGCGGACGCTTTGCCGGAGTATTTTTATCGTGACGATCCCACACCTTTGCCGCGTGCCAACGAGGTGTGGCCAAACTTCAAAAAACGCGAGTGGGTCGGCCAGCAAACGATTTTTAATACCGATCCCGGCGTGGTGTTTCTGACCAGTCGCGAAACCTATCCCATGGACGTGGATTGGGTGCGCATTTGGCGACGCTGATCAAACCATAACAACCAAAAATGGCGGAGAAGCTACGGCTTCTCCGCTTTTTTGTTGATGAAGGCACGCCCGCGTCGCCTGACGGGGAGGGTAAAGGGAAAATAGCAGTGAAATTACGTTGGGCAAGCCCGATTGCCTGTGGTTTCGTCAAAGAGCGTTTAGAAAAAAGTGCTAAAAATGCAAAAAAGTTATTGCAAAATCCAAATAGATTGTTTATAATAAAATCAACAAAGCGGTGTGAGATCGCCTTGTCTGCCGGCACGTTTTCGTCGGCAAAGTAGCCTGCGGTAAGAAAGGGTAACAGTTGAGAAAACAGAAGCAGTAACGTTCCGTTACACCTGATTCCGCGGTCGATGCGATCGCATCGACCGCGGTTTTTTTATTACCCTCACCGCCAACAGAAAAGGAGAATTTGTATGAGCTTCAAAAACACGCCGATTCCTGCAGCCGCCGAAAAGGCCGGTATGACAAAGCTGGTTTTTGCCGAGGACTTTGAAACCGAAACCGCGATCGATTTCAGCGGCGAGGGCAAGCCGGGCTACAGCTTTTATGCCGACCGCCCCTACTCCATGTCGACGCTGACGCCGGAGGAGTGCCAAATGCGCGATTCCGTCATGTATTTCAAACCGGAAAAATGCGGTTCTGCCATCGGTTTAGTGACGTATAGCAAGAAGGGCCGCACCGGCTTCACCATGCACTACGGCTATGCCGAGGCGCGTATCCGTGCCGACCTGCCTACCGGCGAATACAACGGCGTTCCGGCGTTTTGGGGCATGGAAAAAAAAGATATGATGGGCGAGCCTTGGGAGCGTTGCGGTGAGCTGGATATTGTGGAATTGAACGTGCCGAAGGGCCGCCCCAACGACCAGCAGATTTACACCGGCACCCTGCATGAGCACTATCGTACCGGCGAGCGCGACGAAAAGGGTCGCTTTAAGACGGTGTACGCCTCCAACTGGGTGAACAACTGTGGGTATCAGGACAAGTGGACGTTTATCGACGATCAGTGGCACACCTACGCCGCTCTGTGGGAGCCGGGCTACGTGGCGTGGTTCCTGGATGGCAAAATGATGCACTCCGCGCGCTACAACGCCACCGACAAGCCGCAGTATTATCACCGTGACGAAACCACGCCTCTGCCGCGAATTGAGGAGACCACTCATCCGCAGCTGGCACACACCACGTGGCCGGGCGCGCATCACGTTATGGAAACTGCCGAGGAGATTTTGGTGCTCGGCTGTAACAAAAACTGGCCCATGGAAGTGGACTGGGTACGCGTTTGGCAGAAATGACCGTTGCCACGTACAGCAATCAAAGGAGGAGTACTTATGAGCTTCAAAAACGTACCGATCCCGGCGGCAGCCGAAGCGGCCGGAATGACCAGGCTGACGTTTGCCGACGATTTTGATTCCTACGACACCATCGACATGAGCGGCGAAGGGAAGCCGGGCTATAACTGGTATGCCGACCGTCCCTACAACGGCTCTACGCTGACCAAGGAGGAGCTGGTAATCCACGACTCCGTGGTGACGATCTGCCCCGAAAAGGCGGTGGTGGCCGTCGGCCTGCCGAGCTACAGCCGCAAAGGGCAAACCGGTTTTACGTACAACAAGGGCTACGCCGAAGCGCGTATGCGTTTCCCGGTTACCGGGTTGGGCAAGGTTGAGAACGGTCAAATCCCGGCGTTTTGGGCGCTGGGTGTGGACGACGTTGCCGGCAAACCGTGGAACCACATTGGCGAGCTGGATATTTTGGAGGCGGTGCAGGCACCGCAGATCGGCAACGCCGTGATCTACACCGGCACTTTGCACGATCACGACCGTGTGGGTCGCGACAAAACGCGTCTGTGCACCAACTTGGTGAACGCTACCGGCTATCGCGATCAGTTCGACGTGCTGGACGACGATTGGCACACCTACGCCGCTCTGTGGGACGACAACTACGTGGCGTGGTATCTAGATAACAAGCTGATGCACTCGGCACGCTATGCCGACGGCAAAATGCCGGAATATTTTTACCGCGACGCCCCCACGCCTCTGCCGCCTGCCGAGGAAATTTATCCGAACTGCAACCGTCCTGCGTGGCCGGGTGCTCACACCGTGATGGCAACGGATCACATGGCGCTGTTTGTCAGCGGACACCGTGATTGGCCCGTCGACGTGGACTGGGTTCGCGTGTGGCAGAAATAACCGTTGAACGGATAAAAAGGAGAAACGACAATGAGCTTCAAAAACGTACCGATCCCGGCGGCGGCCGAAGCCGCCGGCATGAACCGTCTGGTCTTTGCCGAGGATTTTGAAACCGAGACCGCCATCGATTTTAGCGGCGAGGGTAAGCCGGGCTACAGCTTTTACGCCGACCGTCCCTACGCGATGCCGACGCTGACGCCGGAGGAGTGCCAAATGCGTGACTCCGTGTTGTATATGAAACCTGTGAAATGCGGTTCTGCTATCGGTCTGGTGACCTATAGCAAGAAGGGCCGCACCGGCTTTACCTATACCAAGGGTTATGCCGAGGCACGCATCCGCGCCGACCTGCCTACCGGCGAATACAACGGTGTCCCGGCCTTTTGGGGCATGGGCAAGGCGGATATGATGGGTGAGCCTTGGGACAATCTGGGCGAGCTGGATATTTTGGAAATTGTCGATCCCGGCGCGGAAAAGGGCAGAAGCCACGAGCTGCGTAAGGATATGATCTACAGCGGTACCTTGCATGAGCACAAGCGCATCTACGATGAACAGGGTCGCGAAATCCGTAACGCCCGTCAGTTCTGCTCCAACATGGTCAACAGCACCGGCTACGACGATCAGTTCGTCTACTTGGACGACCAATGGCACACCTATGCCGCGCTGTGGGATGACGGCTACGTAGCGTGGTATTTGGATGGCAAGCTGATGCACTCTGCTCGGTATTCGGCGGATGCTCTGCCGGAATACTTCTACCGTGACGATCCCACGCCGTTGCCGCGCATCGAGACGACCCGTCCCGAATTGGCAGATCGTACTTGGGTTGGCGGCCACCACGTGATGGAGCACGAGGAGGAAATTCTGGTGCTCGGCTGTAACTACAACTGGCCCATGGAAGTGGACTGGGTTCGCGTGTGGCAGAAATAACCGTTGAACGGATAAAAAGGAGAAACGACAATGAGCTTCAAAAACGTACCGATCCCGGCGGCGGCCGAAGCCGCCGGGATGAACCGTCTGTTTTTTGCCGAGGATTTTGAAACCGAGACGGCCATCGATTTTAGCGGCGAGGGTAAGCCGGGCTACAGCTTCTACGCCGACCGGCCTTACGGCGGTAATACCTATACGCCGGAGGAGTGCCCCATGCGCGACTCCGTGTTGTACATGAAGCCGATCCACTGTTCCTCCGCGATCGGTATCGGCACCTACAGCAAAAAAGGTGACACCGGCTTTGTGATGCACTACGGCTACGCCGAGGCGCGGATCCGCGCCGATCGCCCGGTGGGCGAATACGACGGCGTTCCGGCTTTCTGGGGTATCGGCAAGCGCGATTTTGTCAGCAATTCGCCGTTGGCATGGAAGGATTGCGGCGAGCTGGACATCCTGGAAATTAACATGAAAACCAATGAGCAGGGCGTCGAGGATATGTACTACACCGGTACCTTGCACCATCACCACCGTCCCGGCACCTTCCGTGAGGATGGACGTATTTTGCAAAAAACGGGTACCAACTTTGCCAACGCGCTGGGCTACAACGAAACGCGCTGGCTGGACAATCAGTGGCACACCTATGCCGCTCTGTGGGAGCCCGGCTACGTGGCGTGGTATTTGGACGGCAAGCTGATGCACTCGGCGCGGTTTTCGCCGGATGCGTTGCCGGAATATTTTTACCGCGACGACCCCACTCCCTTGCCGCGATTTGAGGACACCAACCCGTGGGCAAAGGAACGCACCTGGGTCGGCGCTCATTCCGTTATGGACGAGGAGGAAGAGGTTATCATTCTCGGCTGTAACTACAACTGGCCCATGGAAGTGGACTGGGTTCGCGTGTGGCAGAAATAAACTGTAGAAATTGCAGAAAAGCAGGAGGGGTTCGGCATGGCAAAAGCGATCACACCGCCTGATGTTGCGCGGCAGAACGGCATGACCCGTCTGGTGTTTTCGGATGATTTTGACTCCTACGACACCATCGACGTGCCCGGCGAGGGCAAGCCCGGTTATCAGTGGTACCTTGCCCGTGCGTTTCGCGCAAAGCCTTTGACTCCGGACGATTTCCGTGTAGAAAACAGCATCCTGTATCTGGAGGAACACGACAGCCTGTACAACTACGGGCTCGCCACCTACAATCCGCGTGCCGACGTCGGTTTTTCGTTCAACAAAGGTGTACTGGAGTTCCGCATCCGCGTTCCCCATTACGATGCCGCCCTCATGAATTACGACGAACCGGATTGCGGTGGCCCGGCGATCTGGTCGTTCCCGCCGGACAAAATCCGCGATACGGCTCTGGAATAGGTGGAAATGGACTGGATGGAGTACTGGGGCATCTACGACGGTCGCTTCCCGGACGGCTACTGGACGACTACCCTACACCACGAAAAGCACGTCGATCCCCAGACGAAGATTCATTTTCTTTCCAACAATACCGAGCGGCAGGGTGCCGGCAAGCTGGGCGACGGGCAGTGGCATACGCTAACCTTCCTGTGGGATGACGGCTCCATCGACAGTTGGATCGACGGGGAGCAGTCGGTGCGCGTGACCTACCGTGATAATTGTCCTGAACCGACTCCGAAGGTACAAATGGGTGATCCCGAAACGCCGGGCATCTATACTCCCATGGATACGCAACAGCTGGTACTGATTATCAACGGCGCCAAAAACAATCCGCTGGAGATTGACTGGATTCGCGTTTGGCAACGCTAAATCGGATACGTATGCGGTGAACATGCAGCGCATATTCACCGCGTTTTCCTATCGCCGCACGGCGGTACAACCAAAACACAAGGAGAGATAATGGTATGAAATTCGAAATGCGCGCAGTACAAATTGACCTGGCGCGCCAGATCGAAACGGTGGATACGGTCTGCCGTTTCATGGATACCGTCGCGGCGGCGGGAATGAACACGGTGCTGATGTATCTGGAGGATCGCATCAAGACCGCTACCTACCCCTATTCGCCCGATGAGGAAAGCTATTCGCCGGAGCAAATCCGCACTATGGTAGCGTATGGTGAAAAGCTGGGGCTGGAGCTGATTCCCGTGGTGTCGCCGGTCGGTCACGCCGAGCGGTTCTTACGCCATCCGGAAATGGAGTCTTTGGCCGAGTTGCGCAGCGGCGTTATGGGAATGTTTAGTGATCGTCTCCTGGCTACTTGTCCCAATTTGCCGGAAACCAAAGCGTTTTTCAAGCGGTATCTAACCGAAGTGGCCGAGCTGTTCCCCTCCAAGTACTTCCACCTCGGCTTCGACGAAATTCACGACCTGGGGTATTGCGAATTGTGCAAGGGCACGCCGGTAGCCGACCTGTTCTATAACGCGCTCAAATATTTTTACGACGTGCTCAAGGGCCTCGGCAAAGAAGTCATGATCTGGGACGATATGCTGGAACAGCAGCCGCGGCTGTTGGAGATGCTTCCGCGGGACATCATTCTTTGCGCGTGGTTTTATCAATATACTAACCGCTATCCGGTGGCACGGTTTAACACTGGCCGTAGCTACGACTACTTCACCGAATACGAGCGGTTGGGCTTCCGCTATTTGGCAAGCCCGTGGCGTTGCGGCTCGGTGGATACTCTTACCGCCTATGCCGCCAAATGTCACCCCATGGGCATGCTGATGACCAACTGGGAAATGAGCGATTATCAGCAGATTCCGTTGCTGTATCCAGCCATCCGCTATGCCGGCCTGCTGTGGAGCGACAATGAACCGGCCGGGTATGAGACCATGATGAAGGCGACGTCGCAGTACACCAACACGCCGGAGGGCGCACGTGCGTTGGCGACTGCCATTACGGCGATTCCGTTCGTTTGCCCGGCTCTGCCCGGTGAAAACGCTTCCTACAACGTGCCGTGGGAGGACGCCTACCACGTGATGCATTCCCTGCCGCTGGTGGAGCAGGATTTGGATCGTGCTACCGGCGACACTGACGTGTTGGACGCGTACCGTGTGAAAATTCGCTTTATTAAAACGCGCTTCCACCTGTGGCGCACCGGCTATGATTTGCACGAGTACCGCGCCGGTGACGGCGGTGTGGAGCTGGCACATATTCGTGCCGAAGCCGCCAAATGTCGCGACGAGATAACGGCACTGCATACCGAGTGTATGGCGCTGTGGAACCGTTGCCGACCCGGTATTCCGGCGCCTCAACTGGAAAAGGCGCTGGCCGACATGACAAGCGCGGCAAGCTGGCTGATCGACACCGCCGCTAAGGCAACGGCCGCCGATATTGGCCGACTGGTGGTACGTTTCGACCTGTCGGAGTTCTGCTCCTCCTGCAAAACGGTCGTCGCCCTGCACTACGCCGACGGCACCTCGTTCGAGGCGGCGCGCGGTACGTACAAGGCTATGTTTGAACGGGTACAAAAATACGACCGCAGCTTTGAAATCCCGGCGGATAAGGTGCCGCAATCGGTCACGCTGTCGGTGCAGGGCTACGGCGCCTCCGGCTTCCGCTACGTTTCCGCCACACTTCCCGGCAAACGTGAATTTATTCCTGTGGGCGTTACCGAGGTGCACGGGCAGGTAGAGCATCCGGAATTTTTGCTGACTGACGACAGTCGTGCTTCGACCTTTAACGAGCAGGATATGCTTCAATTCTTTGTCAATGAAAACTCTGCAAAAAAAGACAACAGCGTGACGCTGATGCTCAAGGAGTGGTAACGATGCTGTTTGAAAACGGAGACCGTATTATTTTTTCCGGTGATTCAGTCACGGATATGGGTAAAGAGGGCGACGGCGAAGGCTTGTTTGACAATGTGGGGCGCAGCTACGTGCGTGTCATTGAAAACTTGTTGCAGGCGTGCTACCCGGAGCGGACGCTCCGCATCACCAACGCCGGTGTCAGCGGCAACACCAGCCGCGACCTGCTGGCACGGTTCGAGAACGACGTGGTATCGCGTCCGGCGCAATGGGTATCCATTTGCATCGGTATTAACGACGTTTGGCGCCAATTCGACGTGCCCGGCATACCGGAGCGCGCCGTGCTCCCAGAGGAGTACGAGCGCAACGTGGAGCAGATGATTTTGGCGGTGAAAAATCACGTCAAGGGCGTGTTTTTGCTGACACCGTATTACATGGAGCCGAACCGTCAGGACCCCATGCGCGCACGCATGGACGAATACGGTGCCATCTGCCGCAAGTTGGCGGAAAAGCACGGCTGTGAATTGGTGGATATCCAAGCCATGTGGGATCGCTTCTTCCGCTATTGCCATTCGTCGCGCATCGCTTGGGATCGCGTACACCCCAATCAAATGGGTGCCACGCTGATCGCACGTGAGTTTTTGAAGCACTGCGGCTTTGAATACGATCACGCCTGGTGAACGGGTGATTTCTCTCGAAAAGAGCAATAAGTGTCCAGAAAAACTACGCAAAACGTCTTGTTTCAGAACGTATGATTTGCTATAATGCAGATAAGAAAACAACCATGGAGGGATTGCTGTGTTGACAGAAAAACAGCTTCAGGAACGCATTGACGCACTGACGTTGGACGAGCTGGTCGGTCAGGTGCTCAACTTTGAATTTAACGAAAGACGGCATAAACCGGAATGGATCGAGCAGACTATTCGCGAGGCCCTCCCCGGCAGCGTGTACTACGGCAACTGCAGCGATGAGTTTTGCGCGCAGATTCGTGAGTGGCAGACCAAGTATTGCCAGGTGCCGACTATGTACGTTGCCGACGTAGAGCACGGCCCCGGCTGTGCCGTGCCGAACCAGGAGTTTTTGCCGCGCCCCATGGCGTGGGGTGCCGTGGACGATCCCGATCTGATTCGTCGGGCGCATCACACCACCGCGCAGATTTGCCGCAAAAATATGCGTCATCTGGCGTTGTCGCCGGTGTGCGATATTAACTTCAATTTCCGCAACAGCCTGGTGAACACTCGTGCCGTGTCGGACGATCCCGATACGGTCATCCGCGATATTACCGCGGCGGTCGAGGGCTTCCAGCAGGACAACCTGATGGCGGCGTGCTGTAAGCACTTCCCCGGCGACGGCGTGGACGAACGCAACCAGCACTTCCTTACCTCCATCAACTCGCTGTCGCAGGAGGAGTGGATGAACACCTACGGTCGCGTGTATAAGGCGATGATCGATGCCGGTGTCATGTCCATCATGGTGGCACACATCGCTCTGCCGGCGTTCGACGAAAAGGTCAACGACGTGTTGGGCTATCCGCCCGCTACCTTGAGCAAAAACCTGATGACCGGTCTGCTCAAGGGTAAGCTCGGCTTCGACGGCTGTATCGTATCGGATGCTATGAGCATGGTCGGTGCCTGCGCGATGGTCAAAGCGGAGCTGTTGGCCGTGGAATATCTGAAAGCCGGCGGCGATATGATTTTGTTCGCCCTGCCCTCCGACTTCAAGTATATTAAAGAAGCGGTGCAGAGCGGCGATCTGCCGATGGAGCGTCTAAAAGACGCGGTACTGCGCATTTGGCGCATGAAGAACCGTGTTGGTTTGTTCGGTGAGGAGGAGCAGATTCAGCAAAAGCTGGCTTCCGAGCCGATGGAGGATATTGTGGAATTGAGCCGTGAGTTGGCGGAACGCAGTGTGACTGTGATTCGCAACGCTGAGGGCCTGTTCCCGCAAAAGAATCTGAAGCCCGGCTCCAAGGTGCTGCAGGTGGTTATTCAGCTGGAGGACCCGGAAAAGCCCGACGTTCATGGGATGACCGTTATGGAGGAGGAGCTTCGCGCCCGCGGCATGGAGGTTACGACGCTTATCAACCCCAAGCACTACGACGTGAAGGATGCGGTAGAAAAGTACGATTTGGCGCTGATGAGCCTGAAAATCGATTCCGGAAACTACACCGGCGGCACCCTGCGGATCGGCTGGGTTCAGGTCATGGCACTGTGGCGTGGTTACCTGATGCAACACAAGAATCTGGTGTTTGCTTCCTTCGGTGATCCGTACAAGCTGTACGACTATCCCTTTGCCGCCACGTATGTCAATATGTATTCCGCCACCGAAAGTTCACAGCGCGCCTTTGTGAAGGCGCTGTTCGGTGAAATTGAAGCGAACGGAAAAAGTCCGGTGGCGTTTGAAGGCTTTTTTGACCGCGAGGTGTAAGGAAAAACCTGAGCAACAACCGGAAAGGAGAACGATTTATGCAAAACCGTTTTGTATTTGGCAACGCCCGGTTTACCGTCATCGACGAGGGCGTTATCCGTATGGAATATGCGAATGACGGGCAGTTTATCGATGAAAAGACGCTGTTTGCCGTCAACCGCGAGCACAACGGTACTCCGTTTACCACCGAGGATACCGGCGAATCCTTTACGATTCGCACGGCACGTTTGGTGCTGACCTACGGTTACGGCAAAAACGAAGGCTTTACCGCCGATACGTTGCGTGCTTCCATTCTGCGTGACGGTAAGTTGTACGACGTGTGGTTCGCCGGCAAGAAAAACGTCGATAATCTCGGCGGCACCCTGCCGACGCTGGACGCTATTCCCGGTTCCACCGCTGTCAAGGAGGGCATTGTGTCTCGCGCCGGTTGGTATCTGCTGGACGATTCCGGCACCCCGATTCTCAAGGATCAATGGATCACCGACCGCAGTGAGGAGCACGTTGCTGACTGGTATCTGTTCTCCTACGGGCAGAATTTTCCGCTGGCATTGCGCCAGTTGGCACTGGTTTCCGGCAAAATGGCGATGCCGCGTCGTGTCGCCTTCGGTTCCTGGTATTCGCGCTGGCATCCCTACACCGCCGAAGATTTCATCAACATCGTTGACGAGTATGATCAGCACGATTTTCCGCTGGACATACTGGTCATGGATATGGATTGGCATTGGAGCAAGTGGCGCTTCGTGGATAAGCCGGACGATCCGCACAAGGCCAAAACCGGCTTCGGCTGGGGTGGCGGTGACATGAACTGGACCGGCTACAGCTGGTGCACCGACTTGATTCCCGATCCCGATGCGTTGCTCAACGAGATGAAGCGTCGCCATATCACGGTCACGCTGAACGATCACCCGGCAGATGGTATTCGCGAGTGCGAGGACTGCTACGACGACTTTATGACGGCGCTGGGCTACGACCCGAAGGACGGTATCAACCTGCCCTTTGCCGCCGGTGATAAGAAGTATATGACCGCCTTTTTCGAGCAGGGGCATCGTCCCATCGAGGATCAGGGCGTGGATTTCTGGTGGGTGGACTGGCAACAAAACTCCATCATTCCCACCGTGTCCGGCATGAAGGACCTGTTGCATCTTCCGTGGCTGAATTATCTGTATTATCATAACAGTCGGCGCAACGGCAAGCGGGGTATTTCGTACAGCCGTTGGGGTGGCTTTGGTGACCACAAGCATCCGCTGTATTTTTCCGGTGATATTTTTGCCACGTGGGATGCTCTGCGGTATGAAATTTACTTCACCTCCACCGCGGCCAATGCCGGTTGCTTCTATTGGGCACACGATACCGGCGGTTTCTGCGGTGAGCGTGATCCTGAGCTGTACGTTCGCTGGGTGCAGTTCTCGCTGACTACGGCGGCTCTGCGTCTCCATTCTACCGGCGACGAGATGGATCGTCGTCCCTGGAAGTGGGGCGATCGCGAGTGCGATGCCATTCGTGATATGTTCCATCTGCGCTCTCAACTGATGCCGTATCTCTACTCCACCGCCTACCAGGCGTACGAGCAGAGCAAGGCACCGTTGCGCCCCATCTATTATGACTATCCCAACTGGCAGTTTGCCTACGCCTGCCCCGAAGAATATTTCTTCGGCGATGCCTTCCTGTGTGCGCCGATTTGCGCGCCGGGCATCGGTGACGATCATCACGGTGAACGGCAGGTGCGCTTGGTCGGTGGCGAATATTACGACTTCTTCACCGGCGAAAAGGCACCGGGCGATTGCTTCATCGCCAAATGCCCGTTGGAGCGTTTTCCGCTGTATATCAAGGCCGGTATGCCGGTGCCGATGCAGCCGTATGAGCGCCGCATGACGGCGAAAAATCCGGAAACGCTGATCGTAAAGGCGTATCCGACCTCCGGCGCCTGTGACAACCACTTCCGTCTGTTCGAGGACGACGGTATTTCGGAAAATTATCAGAACGGGGAAGGTCTCGTCACCGAACTTGGTTACCGCCGTGAGGAGAACGGCGCCGTTACCGTTTCGGCGGTGCCGCAGGGCACGGCCTACGACGGGATGCTGGCTATGCGCACCTATCGTTTCGAGCTGGAAGCGACCGATGCCGCCGTCGAGGTGGTATCCGCCTCGCACAAGGCGACGGTTGCCTACGATGCCGACCGCCGTTGCAACGTGGTGACGGTGGCCGACGTGGATGCCTGGGATGCCGTTACCGTTTGCGTAAAATAAGGCGGAACTCCCATACAATCACAATGCCGCGGCAAGGTGGAACCTTGCCGCGGCATTTTATCGACTGTACGGGGTACGCGTTTACAATTCTCAGCTTTGATCGTCTGCTTGTTGCACCGATTGCGCGGAATCCAGACTTTTACGGAATACCACAAAACGCTGGTACAGAAATTCTGTGATACAGTTGAATAACATGCTGCCAATCTGTACCACATAATCGTTCCAGCCGCATGTGTCCACCAGCCATCCACCGCCGAAGGTGGTCAGTGGCGTAAAGACAACGTAATATGCCAGCACCTTGAGCAAGGCCACAAAATAGTTGTCGGCGGAGCGGAACGTGACCTTGCGGTTGACGGTGAGGTTCCACAGCACCGACAGCAGCAGCGAGAACAGGTAACATGGTTCGTACGACAAGGGGGTTAGCTCGGTAAGCAGGGCAAAGCTACCGGTTTGAATCAGCCCGGCGCTGGCGGAGATTAGGGCGAATTTAACGACACGCCACAGTTCACGCAGATTATTTTCTTTCACA
Source organism: uncultured Eubacteriales bacterium (assembly GCA_964390295.1). Classification (GTDB taxonomy): domain Bacteria; phylum Bacillota; class Clostridia; order Oscillospirales; family Acutalibacteraceae; genus RGIG3009. The sequence goes on along the minus strand of CAYMHR010000001.1, from coordinate 58,619 downwards.
GTCATTCCTCCGATACGATGTGATAGCCACGGCAATCCAGCCGGTGACCGAGCAACGGCTCCAGCAATTCCGGAGCGGCAACAAGCTGTTCCTTTTGCGCATGTGACAACGCGTGCTTGATGTGATACTCCAGCCGCAGGGCGGCAGCTTTGTTTTTTGCCTGCCATACGCGCTCCAGACGAAGCGGTTCGTGCGACCGGGTGTATTTGGCACCGCGACGCTGCAGACCGCTGTGTTCACGAAAGCGCCTCCGCCAATCGGTGGTAAAGCCGGTATACAGTGATCCGTCCGCACAGCGGAGCAGATATACAAAGCAGGGCGTTTGTTCCACAGCGTCACCTCCCATAGGCCCTGCTTCTATTGTACTCTATCCGTTAGGGAGAAAACAAGAGGAAATTTTACAAAAAACACGCATTTGTGCGTTGACAGATACGGTAGGGTGTGGTATAATCCATAAGAAATAAATCTTTAAGTGCGATACAGTGAGATCGGCAAGATTGCGGAATAAGACGTGTCGGCGCAGGACGTCTGCGTCGGTTCATGGTGCGTATCCGCCTTGCCGTTTTCGGCAAGGCTTTTTTGGAAAGGGGAAGTGACAAATGGCAGTACAGCTTAAAGCACGCTTGTTCGGTGGCGCGGCGGTGCCGTCGCTTCTGCAATGGGTGTCGGAGTGTTTTTCCACGCCGGCGTTTTCCGCTTTCAACGATCCTCGCTTTACGGTATTTCCCGGCTTTTGCGACGTGCACGTGCATTTTCGCGAGCCGGGTTTTTCTTATAAAGAAACCATCGCTTCCGGTTGTCGGGCGGCGGCACACGGTGGCTATACCGCGGTGTGTACCATGCCGAACCTAAATCCGGTGCCGGACAGCGCGGCGCATTTGCAGGCGCAGTTGGACCCGATCCGCACCGACGCGACGGTGGCGGTGTACCCCTACGGTGCCATCACCGTGGCACAGCAGGGAGAACGGCTGGCGGCGCTGGAGGAGCTGGCACCGTGGGTCGTCGCGTTTTCTGACGACGGCCGCGGCGTGCAGAGCGAGGAACTCATGCGCGAAGCTATGCGCCGTGCCAAAGCGTTGGGCAAGCCGATCGTGGCCCACTGCGAGGACAACAGTCTGCTCCACGGCGGCTATGTTCACGACGGTGCCTATGCCGCCGCTCACGGACATCGCGGCATCTGTAGCGAAAGCGAGTGGGGGCCGATCGCACGCGATCTGAAGCTGGTTCGGGAGATTGGCTGTGCGTATCACGTTTGCCACGTTTCTGCTAAGGAAAGCGTGGAACTGATTCGCCGTGCTAAGGCCGAAGGACTGAACGTTACCTGCGAAACGGCACCGCACTATTTGGCGCTGGACGAAAACGACCTGCAGGAGAACGGGCGGTTCAAAATGAATCCGCCCTTACGTGCTGAGGAGGATCGGCAGGCGCTGATCGAAGGCGTGTGCGACGGCACGATCGATATGATCGCTACCGATCACGCGCCCCATTCCGCCGCTGAAAAGGCGCGCGGGCTGGTAGACAGTGCGTTCGGTGTCGTTGGCTTGGAAACGGCGTTCCCGGTGCTGTATACCGTGCTGGTTCGGCCGGGTATTCTTACCGAGGAGCGGTTGATCGAGCTACTGGCGATTGCTCCCCGACGACGGTTCGGTATCCCGTTCGAGCCGTCCTTCACCGTGTGGGACACCGAAGCTCGTTATACGGTAAATCCGCAGGAGTTTTTATCCTGTGGTCGAGCAACCCCGTTTGAAGGTAAAACGCTATACGGCCGCTGTGTGCTGACCACGTACAACGGCAGGCCGGTGTATCATTAAGGAGGAGACTATCATGGCAAAGCGTACGGACATTCACAAAATTCTTATCATCGGTTCCGGCCCGATCGTGATCGGTCAGGCGGCGGAATTCGACTATGCCGGTACCCAGGCGTGTTTAGCGCTGAAGGAGGAGGGTTACGAGGTTGTTTTGTGCAACTCCAACCCGGCGACCATCATGACCGATACGTCCATTGCGGACAAGGTATACATGGAACCGCTGACGCTGGAATATATCGCCAAAATCCTGCGGCATGAGCGCCCGGACGCGATTGTTCCCGGCATCGGCGGTCAAACCGGCCTGAACCTGGCCATGCAGCTGGAAAAGAAGGGGATTTTGAAGGAGTGCGGCGTGGAGCTGCTGGGCACCAGCAGTGAAAGTATTGAGCGAGCCGAGGATCGCGAGCTGTTCAAAGAGCTGTGCCAGTCGATCGGTGAGCCGACGATTCCCTCCGAGATCACCTATAACATGGAGGAAGCTGAAGCGGCGGCCGAGCGGATCGGATACCCCGTCGTACTGCGTCCGGCGTTTACGCTCGGCGGTACGGGCGGCGGCTTTGCCAACGATTTGGAGGAACTGCGTGAGATCGGTCGCAACGCGTTTAAGCTGTCTCCGGTGCACCAGGTGCTCGTTGAAAAGAGTGTGAAGGGTTATAAGGAGATCGAATTCGAGGTTATGCGCGACTCCAACGACCATGCGATCACCATTTGCGGCATGGAAAACATCGACCCGGTCGGTGTGCATACCGGTGACTCGCTGGTGGTGGCTCCCATTATGACCTTGAACGATCACGACCTGAAAATGCTGAACGACAGTGCCATTAAGATCATTCGCGAGTTGAAGATCGAAGGCGGTTGTAACGTGCAGTTTGCGTTGCATCCGCAGACAAGTGAATATTATCTGATCGAGGTCAATCCGCGCGTGTCGCGTTCTTCGGCACTGGCGTCCAAAGCGAGCGGCTATCCGATCGCTCGCGTCACGGCGAAAATTGCGGTCGGCATGGCACTGGAAGATATTGCCATTGCCAACACCACCGCTGCCTTTGAGCCGCGGCTGGATTACGTAGTTGCCAAATTGCCGCGCTTCCCGTTTGATAAATTTGCCACCGCGCCAAACACGTTGGGTACGCAGATGAAGGCGACCGGCGAGGTCATGGGCATCGGCTCCAATCTGGAGGAGTGCTTGCTGAAGTCGGTGCGTTCACTGGAGATTGGTGCCTGCCATTTCCACCTGCCTAAATTCGACGGCATGGCGGATGCCGAACTGGCCGATTACGTGACCGAATTTCACGACGACAATATCTTTGCCGTTGCCGAGCTGCTTCGCCGTGGCGAAAGTGTCGAACGGTTGCACGAGCTGACGAAAATCACCGCTTTCTTCCTGCAGTCCATCCAAAAAATCGTGGCCATGGAGAATACGTTGCGTGCACACGTTGGGGAAATTGCTATATTGCGTCAGGCCAAGCAGATGGGCTTCGGTGATAAGTTTATCGCCCGTCTGTGGGGCATGACGGAGCTGGAGGTGTACGAGCTGCGCCGCAAAAACGGTCTGTTCCCGGTGTACCGCATGGTGGACACCTGCCACACCAACGCGTATATCCCGTACTTTTATTCCTCCTATACCGGCGCCAACGATTCGCGCTTGACCGATCGTAAAAAGATCATTGTGCTGGGTGCCGGCCCCATCCGTATCGGGCAGGGCGTGGAGTTCGACTATTCTACGGTGCACGCGGTAACGACCATCAAAAAGGCCGGCTACGAGGCAATCATCATCAACAACAACCCCGAAACCGTGTCTACCGACTATACCACGGCGGATAAGCTGTATTTTGAGCCGTTGACGCCCGAAGACGTGATGAACATTATTGAGTTCGAAAAGCCGGAGGGTGTCATTGCCTCGCTGGGCGGCCAGACTGCCATCAACCTGGCCGAGCCGCTGATGAAACGTGGGGTTCGAATTATCGGTACCGATTGTGAAGCGATTGACCGTGCCGAAAACCGCGATCGGTTTGAAAAGATTTTGGAGGAGCTGCAAATTCCCCAGCCGAAGGGTCGTGCCGTCACCCGTATCGAGGACGGCATTGCCGCGGCGGCCGAGATTGGCTATCCGGTTTTGGTGCGCCCCAGCTTTGTGTTGGGCGGCCGCGCCATGCAGATCGTTGCCAACGAGGAGCAACTGCGTCATTACCTCAAAACGGCGGTTGAAATTGACGAGGACAAGCCGGTGCTGGTGGATAAATACATTCAGGGCAAGGAAGTCGAGATCGATGCGATCTGCGACGGACGCAACGTATTCGTGCCCGGTATCATGGAGCTGGTCGAGCGCACCGGTATTCACAGCGGCGACTCCATCAGTGTGTATCCGTCGTTCAGCATTTCCGATCGTGTCAAGGGCGTGTTGTTGCAGTACGCTAAAAAGCTGGGTTTGGGAATCGGCATCGTCGGTCTGTATAATATTCAGTTTATTGTGGACGATAAAGAGGACGTGTATATCATCGAGGTCAACCCCCGTTCGTCCCGTACGGTGCCGTTCTTGTCCAAGGCAACCGGCTACAGTCTGGCGGATATTGCCACCGAGGTCATCCTGGGCAAGAGTTTGAAGGAGCTGGGCATCTTCGATATTTATCCCGAAGAAAAGAAACGCTGGTACGTCAAGGTGCCGGTATTCTCCTTCAACAAAATTCGCGGTCTGGATGCCTACCTTTCGCCGGAAATGAAGTCCACCGGTGAAGCCATCGGCTATGATGACAAGCTGAATCGCGCTCTGTATAAGGCTTTGCAGGCATCGGGTATGCGAGTGCAGAATTACGGCACCATCTTCGCTACCATTGCGGACAAGGATAAGGAGGAAGCACTGCCGTTGATTCGCCGTTTCTACAATCTCGGCTTCAACGTTCAGGCTACGGAGGGAACCGCAAACTTCTTAAAGCAAAACGGCATCCGCACTCACGTTCTGCACAAGATTGGTGAGGGAAGCGACGAAATCCCCGAAGCGCTGTGTCAGGGGCATATCGCCTACGTGATTAACACGCGCGACGTTGCCTCGGTTGGCCAGGCGAGCGACGGGTATCAGATTCGCCGCTATGCCACGGAAAACAACGTGACGATCTTCACGGCGCTGGATACCGTCCGCGTGTTGCTGGATGTTTTGGAGGAGACCACACTCACCATCTCAACGATTGACGCGTAAGGAGAAAGGGAATGAAACAGGGCTTATTTACCATTGTCGAGCATCAACAGCTGACCGACACGGTGTGGCGTATGCGTTTGCAGGGCGACACCTCGGAGATTACGTCGCCCGGCCAGTTCGTCAACGTCCGCTTGGACGGTCTGTTTCTGCGTCGTCCGATCTCGGTATGTGACTGCGAGGGCGACACGCTCACCGTCGTGTATAAGGTGGTCGGCAAGGGAACCCGGCAAATGAGCCGCATGACGGTGGGCGACGTGCTGGACGTGCTGACCGGTTTGGGCAACGGGTACGACATGTCGGTCGCCGGCGACGCGCCGCTGTTGCTTGGCGGCGGCGTTGGCGTGCCGCCGCTGTATCTGTTGGCAAAGCGGCTGATCGCCGAAGGCCGGCAGGTGTCGGTCGTGCTGGGCTTTAATACCCAAAACGAAGCGTTTTACGAGCAGGAATTTCGCGCGCTGGGCGCCACCGTCACGGTGGCGACGGCGGATGGTTCGTACGGTACGCGCGGTTTCGTTACCGATGCTCTTCCGAAATGCTACTCCTACTTTTACACCTGTGGGCCGGAGCCAATGCTGAAAGCGGTGTACGCCGCCACGGCGACGAGCGGTCAGTTCAGCTTTGAAGAGCGCATGGGATGCGGATTCGGTGCCTGCATGGGTTGCTCCTGCAAAACGATCACCGGCAACAAGCGCATCTGCAAAGAGGGGCCGGTCCTGCGAAAGGAGGATATTCTGTGGGAGACTTGAGTACGACGCTGTGCGGAATCCGACTGGACAACCCGGTAATCCCGGCCAGCGGCACCTTCGGCTATGGCTATGAATTTGCCGCACTGTATGACATCAATATGCTGGGCACGTTTTCCTTTAAGGGTACCACGCTGGAACCGCGGTTTGGGAACCCGACGCCGCGTATTGCAGAATGTACCGCTGGCATGATTAACGCCGTTGGTCTGCAAAATCCCGGTGTGCATAAGGTTATTGACGAGGAGCTCCCCAAACTGGCAACCTGCTTTCACAAGCCGGTTATGGCGAATATCAGCGGCTTTTCCGTGGCGGAATATATCGAAACCTGCTACCTTTTGGATCAATGCTCTCAAGTGGGCTGGCTGGAGGTCAACGTCAGTTGTCCGAACGTGCACGGTGGGGGCATGAGCTTTGGCACGTCACCGGAAGCGGCGGCCGAGGTCACGGCGGCGGTTAAGCGTGCCACCAAAAAGCCGGTTATCATTAAGCTGTCCCCCAACGTAACCGATATCGTTTCCATTGCCAAGGCGTGTGAAGCCGCCGGTGCGGACGGGATCAGTCTGATTAACACGCTGCTGGGCATGCGTATCGATCTGCGGACGCGGTGCCCGGTGGTCGCTAATACCATGGGCGGCTTCTCCGGCAGTGCTATTTTTCCGGTAGCGGTGCGGATGGTGTATCAGGTTGCTCACGCCGTCAACATCCCCGTGGTGGGCATGGGCGGCGTTTCCACCGCCGAGGACGTGATCGAAATGATGCTGGCGGGTGCCTGTGCTGTGCAGGTCGGCGCCGCCAATTTGGTGGATCCGTTCGCCTGTAAGCGAATTATCGAGGAATTGCCGACGGCGATGGAACGTTATCACATCGACCGCTTGGAGGATATTATAGGAGGAACAAAGTAATGGGCAAGGACGTTATTGTGGCGTGCGATTTTGCAAGTGCTGAGCAGGTGTTCGGCTTTTTGGATCGCTTTACCGACAAAAAGCCGTTTGTCAAGATCGGCATGGAGCTGTTTTATGCGGAGGGACCGCAGATTGTGCGCGAGATCAAGCAACGCGGCCACAAGATATTTTTGGATTTGAAGCTGCACGACATTCCCAACACGGTCAAAAAATCCATGGCGGTGCTGTCGGGATTGGACGTGGATATGACCAACCTGCATGCGGTGGGAACGGTCAGCATGATGGAGGCGGCGATCGAGGGATTGACCCGTCCCGACGGAACGCGTCCGTTGCTGATCGCAGTGACCCAGCTCACCTCAACCGATCAGGAGCGGATGGAAAAAGACTTGCTGATTCACGAGCCGATTGATCGGGTAGTGATGCACTACGCCGCCAACGCCAAGGCTGCCGGACTGGACGGCGTGGTTTGCTCACCGTTGGAAGCCGGCAAGGTGCACGATACCTGCGGCAGCGGCTTCTTGACGGTGACACCCGGCGTGCGGTTTGCCGACGGTGATGTGGGGGATCAAAAGCGCGTGATGACACCGGCACAGGCCAAGGAGATCGGTTCGGACTATATCGTGGTGGGGCGCCCCATCACGGCGGCGGCCGATCCGGTGGCGGCGTACGAGCGTTGCGTGCGAGAATTTGTCGATTGAGAGGGAACGAACGTGGAAAGCTATAAAAGAGAGTTTATTCAATTCTTGGAAGGTGCCGGTGTGCTGAAATTCGGAGATTTCACCGCCAAAAGCGGCCGCAAAATTCCGTATTTTATTAACGCCGGGGATATTAAAACCGGTGACCAGATTTCCAAGCTGGGCGAATTTTACGCCAGAGCGTATATCGAGAAGCTGGGCAAAAAGCAGGCCGTACTGTACGGCCCGGCGTATAAGGGCATCCCGATTGCCGTTTCGGCGGCGGTGGCGCTGTCGAAGCAGGGCTTGGACGTGCCGTTTTTCTTCAATCGCAAGGAGGAAAAAGATCACGGCGAGGGCGGCGTGTTCGTCGGCTATAAGCCGCACGCCGGTCAGGAGGTCGTGATCGTCGAGGACGTTATCACCGCCGGTACCGCCATCCGCGAAAGCATGGCGATTTTGTCGCCGCTGGAGGGCGTGAAGGTCGCCGCCGTGTTCGTCATGGTGGACCGCAAGGAAAAGGGCCGGACCGAACGCTCCGCCATGGCGGAGGTTGGTGCCGAATATGGATTCCCGGTGTACTCGGTGGTCGACGTGTACGACATTATCGAATACTTGGAAGAGGATGAGCGTAATCGTGAGAACGTGGAACGCATCAAGGCATATCTGGCGATTAACGGTGCCAAAGAATGATCGGTGAAAGGCGGTAAGACGATGCGAAGCTTGATCGACATTGCGGAATTGTCTTTGGAAGAGCTGGACGAAATGATTCGGGTGGCGGAGGATATCATTGACGCTCCGGAACGGTATGCCCATGCGTGTGCCGGTAAAAAGCTGGCGACGCTGTTTTTTGAACCGTCCACCCGCACGCGCTTGAGCTTTGAAGCGGCGATGCTGGAGCTGGGCGGCAGCGTACTGGGCTTTTCCGAGGCGAACAGCTCCTCGGCCGCCAAGGGGGAGAGCGTGGCAGACACGGCGCGCACCGTGGGGTGTTATGCCGATATTATTGCTATGCGCCATCCGCGCGAGGGCGCACCGCTGGTGGCATCGCGTCACGCCGGTGTGCCGGTCATCAATGCCGGCGACGGCAGTCATTGCCATCCCACCCAAACGCTGGCGGATTTGTTGACGATTTTCCGCCACAAGGGGCGGTTTGACCACTTGACCGTTGGTTTTTGCGGAGACTTAAAGTACGGTCGCACGGTGCACTCGCTCATCGCGGCGCTGTCGCGGTATGCCGGTATTCGATTGGTGCTTATCTCGCCTGCAGAACTCCGCTTGCCCGGTCATATTAAGTGGAGCGTCATCGAACGAAACGGCATGCAATACGAGGAGATTGACTCGCTGGAAGAGGCGATGCCTCAACTGGACATCCTCTATATGACGCGTGTCCAGCGCGAACGCTTCGACGATCCGGCCGAATACGAGCGGCTCAAGGATCGCTACATATTGACTGCCGAAAAGATGCGCTGTGCCGTCGAGAATATGATCGTACTACATCCGTTGCCGCGCGTCAACGAGATCAGCGTAGCGGTGGACAGCGATCCGCGTGCCTGCTATTTTGAACAGGTGAAAAACGGGAAATATATGCGGATGGCCTTGATCCTGAAGCTGTTGCGCGATGCCGGGAACGACGCGTGCGATCCGGAGGAAGACATCGTCGGTGCCGAATCGGGGCTTCGTTGCTGTAATCCGCGCTGTATCACGGCGGTGGAGCAGGAGCTGGCTCCAGCGTTCCACCTGACCGACCCAGAGGCGGAAATTTACCGGTGTGTCTACTGTGAATCGCGTGCCGTGCGCTAAAGCGGTAAAAAGCGGCAAAAATCGGAAAATGTACCGCCGTTGTCCTTGACACCGCACCGGCAATATGGTAAAATAAATATGTAACAGCTTAATACCTTTTCCTGCGACTGACGGATTTGTGGAGCACCACGGGGAAGCAGGAAATTCGGGTGTTTTTCAGCCGACCGTCTGGGCGCATTTGCTTGCAAAGAGTAAGTGCGCCCTTTTTTGTTTCTATAAGGAGGTTTTCGCATGAAAAAAGTAGGCATTGTGATGGGAAGCGACAGTGACTTGCCCATTCTCCGCAAGGCGATGGACGTGCTCGCGTCGCTGGGAATTCCTTATGAGGCACACATCTACTCGGCACACCGCACTCCCGTCGAGGCACGCAATTTTGCACTGAACGCGCGTGCCAACGGCTTTGGAGCCATCATTGCCGCCGCCGGTATGGCGGCACACTTGGCCGGTGCCATTGCCGCCAACACCACGTTGCCGGTCATCGGAATCCCCTGCCAATCCTCGGTGCTGGAGGGGATGGACGCACTGCTGGCCACGGTACAGATGCCCACCGGCATCCCGGTGGCGACGGTGGCAATCAACGGTGGTGCCAACGCGGCACTGTTGTGTGCCCAGATTTTGGCAGTTGAGGATGCTGAACTGGCGGCACGGTTGGATGCCAAACGAGAAGAGGACGCTCGTAAGGTTTTGGAAAAGGACGCGGCGCTGAACGGCGGCGTGTAAAACGAAAAGGAGAGTATCTATGAAAAGTCACAGCGAAAGTTACGCGGCAGCCGGTGTGGATATTACCGCCGGCTACAAGGCGGTAGAGTTGATGAAGCGCCACGTTGCCACCACCATGACCTCCGGCGTGTGTTCGGACGTGGGCGGCTTCGGCGGTTTGTTCGAGCTGGATTTGACCGGAATAACGCGTCCGGTTTTGGTGAGCGGAACCGACGGCGTCGGCACCAAGCTCAAGCTCGCCTTTTTGATGGACAAGCACGACACGGTCGGCATCGACTGTGTGGCCATGTGCGTCAACGACGTTATTTGCTGTGGTGCCAAGCCGTTGTTTTTCTTGGATTATATCGCCTGTGGCAAAAACGTGCCGGAGCGTATCGAAGCCATTGTCAAGGGCGTGTGCGACGGCTGCGTGCAGTCCGGCGCAGCGCTGATCGGCGGCGAAACGGCGGAAATGCCCGGTTTTTATCCGGTGGATGAGTATGATTTGGCCGGTTATTGCACCGGCGTGGTGGATCGTGACCGCATCATCAACAACAAAGCTATGTGTGCCGGTGATGTGGTAATTGCCCTGCCCTCCAACGGCGTTCATTCCAACGGCTTTTCGCTGGTTCGCAAGGTGTTTGACGTTGAAAACGCCGATCTTAAAACGCCGATGGCGGAGCTGGATGGCAAATCGCTGGGCGAAACCCTGCTGACCCCGACCCGCATTTACGTGAAGCCGGTGCTGGCGTTGCTGGAGCAGGTCCGGGTGCGCGGCATTTCTCATATTACCGGCGGTGGCTTTTATGAAAACATTCCGCGCAGTATTCCGGACGGACTGGGTGCCAAAATTGACAAGGCGGCGGTGCGGGTACTGCCGATCTTCGATTTGATTGCCAAGGTTGGCGGCATCAGCGAACGCGATATGTTCAACACCTTTAACATGGGTGTCGGCATGAGCATCGTGGTTCCGGCGGACGAAGCGGACAAGGCACTGGCAATCCTGCGTGAAAACGGCGAAGATGCCTACGTGATCGGTGAGATCGTCGAATCGGACGAAAAGGTGATCGTATGAGCCGCGCGCGGATCGCCGTACTGGTATCCGGTGGCGGCACCAACCTACAGGCGTTGATCGATGCCCAACAAGGCGGAGCGATCCCGTCGGGTGAACTGGTGCTGGTGATCGCCAATCGCGCCGATGCTTATGCTCTTCGGCGTGCCGAAAGTGCCGGCATCGATACCGCAGTGGAGCAGGTCCGGGTGCGCGGCATTTCTCATATTACCGGCGGTGGCTTTTATGAAAACATTCCGCGCAGTATTCCGGACGGACTGGGTGCCAAAATTGACAAGGCGGCGGTGCGGGTACTGCCGATCTTCGATTTGATTGCCAAGGTTGGCGGCATCAGCGAACGCGATATGTTCAACACCTTTAACATGGGTGTCGGCATGAGCATCGTGGTTCCGGCGGACGAAGCGGACAAGGCACTGGCAATCCTGCGTGAAAACGGCGAAGATGCCTACGTGATCGGTGAGATCGTCGAATCGGACGAAAAGGTGATCGTATGAGCCGCGCGCGGATCGCCGTACTGGTATCCGGTGGCGGCACCAACCTACAGGCGTTGATCGATGCCCAACAAGGCGGAGCGATCCCGTCGGGTGAACTGGTGCTGGTGATCGCCAATCGCGCCGATGCTTATGCTCTTCGGCGTGCCGAAAGTGCCGGCATCGATACCGCAGTGGTCTTAAAGAAGGATTGCGGCTCGTCAGAAGCGTTTGAACAACGGCTTCATGCACTGATAGCGGAGTATCGCATTGACCTGATCGTGCTTGCCGGGTTTATGGCCATTCTCAGCGAGAAATTTACCTCCCGGTATCCGCGGCGTATTGTGAACGTACACCCGTCGCTGATTCCGTCGTTTTGCGGCAAGGGCTTTTACGGTCTGCACGTGCACGAGGCGGCGTTGGCATACGGTGTTAAGGTGACCGGTGCCACGGTACATTTTGTCAACGAGGTGCCGGATGGCGGTGAGATTATCCTGCAAAAGGCGGTAGAGGTGTTGTCGGGCGACACACCGGAGCTTTTGCAAAAGCGCGTGATGGAACAGGCGGAGTGGAAGATTTTGCCGGCGGCGGTCGAGCTGGTCTCGGCGGCGCTGGTGCAGGAACGGAAAGGATGAGCACTATGGCACAGTACGATCTGGCAACCCTGCTGGCGGAAAACAGCTATCCGGGTCGCGGTATCGTAATCGGTCGATCGGCCGACGGCAACAACGCGATGATCGCGTATTTTATCATGGGACGCAGTGAAAACAGTCGCAACCGCATTTTCGAGCGGTTTGAGGGCGGAATGCGCACCAAGGCGTTTGATGAATCCAAGTTGTCCGATCCCAGCCTAATTATTTACAATCCCTATTTGAGCGCTAAAGGCGGCTGTGTCGATATTATCACCAATGGTGATCAGACGAATACGATTTACGATTATATTTGTGGCGAGAGCGGTGTTCACGGGTTTGAGGACGGGTTGCGTCTGCGCGAATTTGAGCCGGACGCACCCAACTATACACCACGTATTTCAGGCGTGTTGTACTATGCGTTCCCACACAACGCGTTCACCTACAAGCTGTCCATCCTGAAATCGGCCAACGGCCGACCGGAAGCGGTTCGACGCTATTTTTACGAATACACACCGGAGGCTGGTATCGGACATTTCATCCACACCTATCGGTGCGACGGTGATCCGATTCCTTCCTTCTGCGGCGAGCCGGAGGAGGTGGCGCTGCCCAATACCGCCGCGGAACTGGCGGCGACGGTGTGGGAGAACTTGAATGCCGACAACAAGGTTTCGCTGTTTGTGCGTGCGGTTCCGCTGGACGGCAGTGAGCCGACCGAAATCATCGTTAATAAAAACAAGTGAGGGTAACGCTATGAAGGAATTTGAGCTGAAATACGGTTGCAATCCCAATCAAAAGCCTGCCAAAATTTTTATGCACGACGGTTCCGATCTGCCGATCACGATCCTGAACGGCCGTCCCGGCTTTATCAATTTTTTGGATGCTTTTAACAGCTGGCAGTTGGTCAAAGAACTGAAGGACGCGCTCGGTATGCCGGCGGTGACCTCGTTCAAGCACGTCAGTCCCACCTCGGCGGCAGTCGGTTTGCCGTTGTCGGAAAAGCTGAAGCGGGCGTGCTTCGTGGACGACGTGCCGGAACTGGATGCCTCGCCGCTGGCGTGTGCTTATGCGCGCGCCCGTGGAACCGATCGGATGTGCTCCTTCGGTGATTGGGCCGCCTTGTCCGACGTGTGCGACGTTACCACGGCGCGCCTGATCGCACGCGAGGTGTCGGATGGCATTATCGCACCCGGTTATGAACCGGAGGCGTTGGAAATTCTCAAGAAAAAGCGCAAGGGTGGCTACAACGTAGTGCAGATCAATCCCGACTACGTGCCGGATGCCATCGAGCATAAGCAGGTGTTCGGCATTACCTTCGAGCAGGGACGCAACGCCTTCCGCATTGATCGGGAGCTGTTTGGCCAAATCGTCACGCAGAACAAGACGTTGCCGGAAACGGCGATCCGCGATCTGATTGTTGCGCTGATCACCTTGAAATATACTCAGTCCAATTCGGTGTGCTACGCTGTAGATGGGCAGGCCATCGGCGTTGGTGCCGGTCAGCAGTCGCGTATCCATTGCACGCGGCTGGCGGGCGGTAAGGCCGATACGTGGTTCTTGCGTCAGCACGAAAAGGTGCTGGCACTGCCGTTCCGTGAGGGACTGGGTCGCCCCGACCGCGACAACGTGATCGATGGGTATATCAACCGTAACGAAGAGGATGTGTGCGCCGAGGGAAATTGGCAAAAGTATTTTACCCACCGTCCGGAGCCGCTGACCGATGCGGAGATTCGCGCCTACCTGGATACCGTGCAGGACGTGGTCCTTGGATCGGATGCGTTTTTCCCGTTCAGTGATAATATCGAGCGCGCTCATCGTAGCGGCGTGCGCTACGTGGCGGAGCCGGGCGGCTCCATCCGCGACGACGCGGTGATCGCTTGCTGTGACAAATACGATATGGTTTGCACCTTTACCGGGATGCGGCTGTTCCACCATTGATCGGCAGAAAGGAGAAAAGCCCGTGAAACTGTTGGTAGTTGGCGGCGGCGGCAGGGAGCATGCCATCGTTCGCAAATTGCGTGAAAATCCGACGGTCGATGAAATCTATGTATTGCCGGGCAACGGCGGCATGGCGGCGGAAGCCACCTGTGCTCATATCGGCACGAAGGATATTGACGGCATCGTACGGTTCGCTGTGGAGCATGCTGTGGATTACGCGGTGGTGGCACCGGACGATCCATTGGTGTTGGGTGCGGTGGATGCGTTGGAAGCAGAGGGGATTCCCTGCTTTGGCCCACGTGCCAACGCGGCGATTCTGGAGGGCAGCAAAGTGTTCTCCAAGCAACTGATGAAAACGTATGCGATCCCGACGGCGGCGTACGAGGTGTTTGAACGGTTGGAGGATGCATTGGCCTATTTGGAGACCGCGCCGATCCCCACCGTGATCAAGGCGGACGGATTGGCGCTCGGCAAGGGCGTCGTGATCGCGCAAACGCGCGAGGAAGCGCGGCAGGCGGTTCGCTCCATGATGGAGGACAAGGTGTTCGGCACCAGTGGCGATCGCGTGGTCATTGAAGAATTTTTGACCGGACCGGAGGTTTCGGTGCTGGCTTTTACCGACGGCGAATCGCTGGTTCCTATGGTATCATCGATGGATCATAAGCGTGCCGGCGACAACGACACCGGACTGAATACCGGCGGCATGGGCACTGTGGCGCCGAACCCGTATTATACGGCGGACGTCGCTGCACAGTGCATGGAAACGATTTTTATGCCGACAATACGCGCCATGAAAGCGGAAGGCCGTCCGTTTAAGGGGTGTCTGTATTTCGGCTTGATGCTGACCCCGGACGGACCGAAGGTGATTGAATACAACTGCCGCTTCGGTGATCCGGAAACGCAGGTGGTATTGCCTCTGCTGGAAAGCGATTTGCTGACGATCATGCAGGCGGTGACGAACGGTACGCTGAAGGATACCGAGGTCAGATTCCGCAAGGGAAGCGCCTGTTGTGTGATTTTAGCTTCGGCGGGGTATCCGTCGGCGTATGAAAAGGGCGTGCCGCTGACCATTTCGGACGAAGCGGTGGCACATACCTACGTGGCCGGTGCCAAGCTCGTGGACGGTGAGCTGGTAACGGACGGCGGCCGGGTGCTTGGTGTGACGGCGGTAGCCGCCACGCTGTCGGAGGCCGTTCGGGAGGCGTACCGCCTGGCGGATACCGTCTCGTTCAAAAACAAGTATTGTCGCCGTGATATTGGCGCCAGAGCATTGAGAGCAACGGAGGTTCACTGATGGTATACCGTGTATTTGTGGAAAAAAAGCGTGAGCTGGCAAACGAGGCGAAGGCGCTGTTGGCGGACGTCAATGGCTTGCTGGGTATTGCGTCGTTGACAGACGTACGCGTTATCAACCGTTACGATGCGGAATGCATCGAGGAAGAGCTGTTCGAGCGCGCCAAAACGACCGTGTTTTCCGAACCGCAGTTGGATATAGTTTCCGATTCGGTGGATTTGACCGGTGCCACCGTGTTTGCGGTAGAATATTTGCCGGGACAATTTGACCAGCGCGCCGATTCGGCGGCGCAGTGCATCCAGATTTTGTCACAGGGCGAGCGTCCGACGGTACGCACCGCCAAGGTGTATGCCCTGTACGGTGCTTTGACCGAAGCGGAGCTGGCAGAAATTAAAAAATACGTGATTAACCCGGTGGAAGCGCGTGAGGCGGCGCTGGAGAAGCCGCAAACGCTGGAGCGCGAGTATACCGTGCCGACCGAGGTGGATACACTGAAGGGATTTATCGACCTGGATCGTGCCGGACTGGAACACTTTGTGGAAGCATACGGGCTGGCAATGGATGCCGACGATATTGCCTTTTGTCAGGCGTATTTCCGCTCGGAGCAGCGCGATCCCACCATTACCGAGATTCGCATGATCGACACGTATTGGTCGGATCACTGCCGTCATACCACGTTTTTAACGGTGATCGACGACGTGAAATTTGAAGACGAGCTGTTGCAGTCGGCGTACGCGGACTATTTAGCGGTACGTCGGGAGCTGGGACGCACCAAGCCGATCTGTCTGATGGATTTGGCGACGGTGGCAGTCAAATGGTTGCGTCGAAACGGCAAGTTGGATAAGCTGGATGAATCGGAGGAGATTAACGCCTGCACGGTGAAGATTGAAATCGAGGTCGACGGCAAGCCGGAGCCGTGGCTGTTGCTGTTTAAGAATGAAACGCATAACCACCCCACCGAAATCGAACCGTTCGGCGGCGCCGCTACTTGCATCGGCGGCGCGATTCGCGATCCTCTGTCCGGCCGTGCCTACGTGTATGGTGCCATGCGTGTGACCGGCGCGGCAGATCCGCTGAAGCCGGTCTCCGAAACCATTCCCGGCAAGCTGCCGCAGCGTAAGATCGTAACGACGGCGGCCGCCGGATATTCCTCCTACGGCAATCAGATTGGTCTGGCGACCGGTATTGTAGATGAGCTGTATCACGACGGTTACGCGGCAAAGCGAATGGAAATCGGCGCGGTTGTGGCGGCGACGCCTGCCGCCAACGTGCGCCGCGAGTGTCCGGAACCGGGCGACGTTGTGATTTTGCTGGGTGGTAGTACCGGACGTGACGGCATTGGCGGTGCGACCGGTTCTTCGAAGGCGCACAACGCCCATTCGGTGGAAACGTGTGGCGCCGAGGTGCAAAAGGGCAACGCACCGGAGGAGCGCAAGCTGCAGCGCCTGTTCCGCAATCCGATTGCTTGTCGCATGATCAAGCGTTGTAACGACTTCGGTGCCGGCGGCGTGTCGGTAGCGATCGGTGAATTGGCGGACGGGCTGGAGATTGACCTCAACGCCGTGCCAAAAAAATATGAAGGTCTGGATGGTACCGAGCTGGCGATCAGTGAATCGCAGGAGCGTATGGCGGTCGTCGTAGAGCCGAAGGACGTTGAGTCGTTTTTGGTACTGGCGGCGGCAGAAAATCTGCAGGCTTGCCCCGTTGCCGTGGTGCGTGCTGAGCCGCGCTTGGTGATGATGTGGAACGGCAAGCGCATCGTTGACGTCAGCCGTGAGTTTCTCAATTCCAACGGTGCGGAAAAGCACGTAGTGATCACGCCGGAAAAGCCGGTCGCGCCGCACCGCGAGATTGTCGGCGGCTTTGTCGAAAACTATACCGTGCTGGCGGCCGACCTGAACGTGTGTTCCAAACGCGGTTTGTCCGAGCGGTTTGACTCTACGATCGGTGCCGGCACGGTGTTGATGCCGTTCGGCGGCAAGCACCAGCTCACCCCCATTCAGGCGATGGTGCAGAAGGTTTCGGTGGAACGGGGACATACCGACGATTGCTCCTTTATGGCGTGGGGCTATAACCCCTTTGTGGCAGAACAAAGCCCGTATCATGGTGCGTATCTTGCCGTGGTGGAATCGGTCAGCAAGTTGATTGCTACCGGCGCGTCGTTTGAGGACGTTTACCTGACCTTCCAGGAGTATTTTGAGCGTCCCGGTAAGGACGGCAAGCGCTGGGGCAAGCCGCTGGCGGCTCTGCTGGGTGCTTTCCGTGCCCAGTGCGAGCTCGGAATCGGTTCGATCGGTGGTAAGGACTCCATGAGCGGCTCGTTTGAAGATTTGGACGTGCCGCCGACGCTGGTATCTTTTGCCGTGACAACGGGCAAGGCCTCCGAAGTGGTTTCGCCGGAATTTAAGCAGGTTGGTCACACCGTGGTGTGCCTCACGCCGGAATACGATGAAAACGGCTTGCCGAAAACGGAGTCACTGTTGGCAACGTTCCGCCGCGTGACCGAGCTGATGCGTACCGGCAAGGCGGTGGCGTGTTATACGCCCGGCTACGGTGGCATTGGCGAGGCAATCATGAAAATGTGCTTTGGCAATGGATTTGGTTTCCGCTATGCGGATGATTGGTGCCCGCAGTGTGTATTCGGCTACCGTTACGGCAGCTTCCTGCTGGAAACGACCGAAGCGGTGGAGGGCGTCCGTGTGGTTGGCACCGTGACCGATGGCGGTCAGCTTTCTCTTGGTGAGGAGCACGTATCGCTGGCTAAGCTGCTCGGTGCATACGAGGATAAGCTGGAGAGTGTCTACAGTTGTAACGTTTCGCAAGAGGGTGGCCCGATGGAAACCTTCAGCTACACGACGACACAGCGTGTAACTCCGGCAATCAAGGTTGCCAAGCCGAAGGTGCTGATCCCGGCGTTTCCGGGAACCAACTGCGAATACGACAGCGCCAAGGCAATGCGTGATGCAGGTGCCGAGCCGGAAATCGTCGTCATTAAGAATTTGACCTCCGCGCACATTCAGGCGAGTGTCGAGGAGTTTGCCGACAAGCTCAAAACGGCGCAAATGGTCTTTATCCCCGGTGGATTCTCCGGCGGCGATGAGCCGGACGGCAGTGGTAAGTTCATTACCGCATTCTTCCGTAACGCCGCGGTCAAAGAGGGTGTGACCGAGCTGTTGGAACAGCGTGACGGCCTGATGTGCGGCATTTGTAACGGCTTTCAGGCGCTTATTAAGCTGGGCTTGGTGCCGTACGGCAAAATCATTGATACCGACGAGACCTGTCCGACGTTGACGTTTAACACCATTGCACGCCACCAATCGCGCATTGTACGCACACGGGTGGCGTCCAACAAATCGCCGTGGTTGGCACTGACGGAGGTGGGCGACGTTTACCACGTGCCGATTTCGCACGGGGAGGGCCGTTTCCTGGCAGACGAAGAGTTGATCCGTCGGCTGGCGGCCAACGGGCAGATCGCTACGCAGTACGTGGACGAAAACGACGGTGCCACGGCAGACGTGCATTTTAATCCGAACAACTCGCTGTTTGCGATCGAGGGTATTACCTCGCCGGATGGTCGTGTATTTGGTAAAATGGGGCACAGCGAGCGTGTTGGCTCCGGCCTGTATCGCAACGTGCCCGGTTGCTATGAAATTCGTATGTTCGAAGCGGCCGTGAAATATTTTCGTTAAAAAGGGGTGTATCCAGCATGAATTTTTTTGAAGAATTGCAAGCGTATGATCCGGCGGTGGCGGATGCCTGTCACTTGGAGCTGGAGCGTCAACAGCACAACATCGAGCTGATCGCTTCGGAAAACATCGTATCGAAAGCGGTGCTGCTGGCTGCCGGCGGCGTACTGACCAACAAATACGCCGAAGGTTATCCGGGTAAGCGGTACTACGGAGGCTGTCAGTGCGTGGACGTTGTGGAGGAGATCGCGCGTGAGCGCGCCAAGCAGTTGTTCGGTGCCGAACACGCCAACGTGCAACCGCACAGCGGTGCCAACGCCAATTTGGCGGTGTTTTTTGCACTGCTTCAGCCGGGCGACACCGTGATGGGTATGAACCTTCAGCAGGGCGGTCACCTGTCTCATGGGTCTCCGGTCAACATTTCCGGCAAGTATTTCCACATCGTTCCTTACGGTGTCAGTGATGACACTGAAACGATCGACTACGACGAGATGCGTCGGCTGGCGTTGGAATGTAAACCGAAGCTGATCGTAGTCGGTGCCAGCGCCTATTCCCGCGTAATCGATTTTCCGCGGTGCCGCGAGATTGCGGATGAAGTCGGTGCGTATCTGATGGTGGACATGGCGCATATTGCCGGTTTGGTTGCCGCTGGTGTGCATCCGTCGCCGGTGCCGTATGCCGACGTGGTAACTACGACTACGCACAAGACGTTGCGTGGACCGCGTGGCGGCATGATTCTGTGCCGCGAGTCGCTGGCCAAGCAGATCGACAAAGCGGTGTTCCCCGGCACGCAGGGCGGCCCGTTAATGCACATTATCGCCGCTAAGGCGGTGGCGTTGGGCGAGGCGCTGACCGATGAGTTCCGTGTCTATCAACAAAACGTGGTCAAAAATGCGGCGGCACTGTGCCGTGGGTTGATGAATCGCGGCTTACAGATCGTGTCGGGTGGCACCGATAACCATTTGATGTTGCTCAAGCTAACGGATACCGGTGTGACCGGTAAGGAGCTGGAACGCCGTTTGGATGAGGTGCACATTACCGCCAATAAGAATACGATCCCCAACGATCCGCAAAGCCCGTTCGTTACCAGCGGTCTGCGTCTCGGAACGCCGGCAGTAACCACCCGTGGCTTCGGTGTGGCGGAAATGGAAAAGATCGCCGGTTGGATTTACGATACGACGGTTGATTTTGAAAACAGCCGTGAGCGCGTCAGCCGCGAGGTACAGGCGCTGTGTGAGCAATTCCCCATTTATTGAAAAAGGATGTGCGACTATGGCCTATTTATCGGATATTGAAATCGCGCAGGCGTGCCGAATGAAGCCGATTTCCGAAATTGCCGAGGCAGCAAAGATTGATGCCCGGTACTGGGAACCGTACGGTCATTATAAAGCCAAAATCGATCCGGCGTTGCTCCGGGACACCACCCGTAAGGATGGTAAGCTGATCCTGGTAACGGCGATCACCCCCACGCCGGCCGGCGAGGGAAAAACCACCACGACGATTGGACTGGCAGATGGTCTGCGCCGCATCGGCAAGGACGTGACGGTCGCTCTGCGTGAGCCGTCGCTCGGCCCGGTGTTTGGCGTGAAGGGCGGAGCGGCCGGTGGCGGTTATGCCCAGGTGGTGCCGATGGAGGACATTAACCTGCATTTTACCGGCGATTTTCACGCCATCGGCGCGGCGAACAACCTGCTGGCGGCAATGCTGGACAACCACATCCAGCAGGGCAATGCACTTGGTATCGACGTGCGAAAGATCACGTGGAAGCGTTGCGTGGACATGAACGACCGCCAGCTTCGGTTTATCGTGGACGGCATGGGCGGCAAGACCAACGGTATGCCGCGTGAGGACGGTTTTGATATTACCGTTGCCAGCGAGATCATGGCGGTGCTGTGTCTGGCCGATTCGATCACGGATTTGAAGGAACGCCTGTCGCGGATTATCGTCGGGTATACCTACGACGACCGTCCGGTGACTTGTGGTGAGCTGAAAGCGGCGGGCGCGATGACGGCGTTGCTGAAAGACGCGATTAAGCCCAATTTGGTGCAGACGCTGGAGGGCACGCCGGCGTTCGTGCATGGCGGTCCGTTTGCCAATATCGCGCACGGCTGCAACTCGGTGATGGCAACGCGTCTGGCTATGAAAATGGGCGACTATACCGTGACCGAGGCCGGTTTTGGTGCCGATTTGGGTGCGGAAAAGTTCTTGGATATCAAGTGCCGTATGGCCGGGTTGACCCCGGATGCCGTGGTGGTGGTTGCCACCGTTCGCGCGCTGAAAATGCACGGTGGTTTGGCGAAAAATCAGCTTGCCACCGAGGACCTCGGTGCTCTGGAGCGTGGGATCCCCAACCTGTTGCGCCACGTATCCAATATCAAAAACGTGTATCGGCTTCCCTGTGTGGTGGCGGTCAACCGTTTCCCGACGGATACGGACGCTGAAATTGAGTGCATCATGAATCGATGCCGCGAGCTGGGCGTGAACACGGTGCTGTCCACCGTGTGGGCGGAAGGCGGCCGCGGTGGTGAGGCGCTGGCGCGCGAGGTGGTGCGCCTGTGCGAGGAGGAAAAAGGCGATTTTACCTTTGCCTATGAGCTGGACGGCGGTATCGAGGAAAAGATTACCGCCGTGGTGCAAAAGGTTTACGGCGGCGACGGCATTGCGGTAACGCCGGCGGCAAAGAAGCAAATCGCCCGGTTGACGGTGCTCGGATTTGATAAGCTACCGATCTGCATCGCCAAAACGCAGTACAGCTTTTCGGACGATCCGACCAAGCTGGGTGCACCGGAGGGCTTCACCGTCACGGTGAAGAACGTTAAAGTCTCGGCCGGCGCCGGGTTTCTGGTGGTGCTGACGGGCGACATTTTGACTATGCCCGGTTTGCCAAAGGTTCCGGCGGCGGAATCCATCGACGTAGATGCCGATGGACGAATTCTCGGATTGTTTTAATAACGGGGTTGACAATTTCAACGCCATGTGTTAAAATTCAAACAAATATCATACTGAAGATAGAGGCGCACTGTTGCAATGAGTACCCCGTCACGGTCGAAGGACGGTTGCCAAAGCCACGGGGGAAGGGTGCCGGTGCCGAAGCGGACGTCGTGGCGGACGTTTGGCTGGCAGTGCAGGGAATACCTGCCCTGTTGTCGCAGCAATGCGGAGGGCTATCAACCACAAGGAATACTTGGGTGCTTTATTCAGATAGCCGCCGTTTACGGTCGGCTATCTCTTTTTTCAGTACAAAGGAGATAAATACAATGAAGCAAACGGTTTTTACAGGTGCCGCTACCGCGATCGTCACACCTTTGAATGAACAGGGGGTCGATTACGAGCAGTTCGCGCGGTTGATTGAATGGCAGATTGCCGAAGGGATCGATGCCATTGTGGTCGTTGGCACCACGGGCGAGGGGCCGACTCTGACCGACGAGGAGCACCGCGAGGTGATCCGCTTTTGCGTGGAAAAGGTAGCAGGTCGCGTTCCGGTCATTGCCGGTACCGGCTCCAACGACGTCGCTTACGCTATCAGTCTGACAAAATTTGCTTGTGAGGTCGGCGCCGATGCCATGCTGTTGGTGACTCCGTATTATAATAAGGCCACACAGGCGGGTTTGATCCAGTCGTTTACGGCGATTGCTGATGCCAGCACCAAGCCTTGCATTTTGTACAACGTTCCCAGCCGCACCGGATGTAATTTGCAGCCGGCAACGCTGGCAAAGCTGGCGGAGCATCCGCGCATCGTCGGCGTTAAGGAGGCATCCGGCAATATTTCGCAGGTGGCGCAGATTGCGGCGCTGTGTGGCGATCAGCTGGACATTTACTCCGGCAACGACGATCAGATCGTGCCGATTTTGTCGTTGGGCGGCAAGGGCGTCATTTCGGTGTTGTCCAATCTGCTGCCGAAAGAAACCTCGGAGCTGTGCCATCGGTATTTCAACGGTCAGGTCAAAGAGGCGGCGGCTATGCAGTTGCAATATCTGCCGCTGGTTGATGCCCTGTTCTGTGAGGTCAATCCCATTCCCGTGAAAGCGGCGATGGCAGCCATGGGTTACGGTGAAAATTACCTGCGGTTGCCGCTAACACCTATGGAGCCTCAACACGAAGCCGAACTCCTGGCGCGGATGCGTGAAAACGGATTGAACGTATAAAAACAGTATAACGGCGGTTATTGTCAAAAAAGGAGTGTTTACCATGAAGATCGGAATTTACGGTTACGGAAATTTGGGGCGCGGCGTGGAATGTGCCGTGTGTCAGTCGGCGGATGCCGAGCTGGCGGGAATTTTTACCCGTCGAGACCCGTCTGCCGTAAAACCGCACAGTCCGGTGCCGGTGTATGCCGCCGCGGAGCTCCCGAAGTTCCGTGATGCATTGGACGTTCTGATTGTTTGCGGTGGCAGTGCGACCGATCTCCCCACCATGACTCCGGCGCTGGCGCGGGAGTTTAACGTGGTAGACAGCTTCGATACTCACGCCGCTATTCCGGAGCATTTTGCGGCGGTGGACCAGGCGGCTGCCGAATCCGGACATATTGCCCTGATCTCGGCCGGTTGGGATCCGGGTCTGTTTTCGCTGAACCGGTTGTATGCGTCGGCGGTGTTGCCGCAGGGACGGGACTATACCTTCTGGGGCCGCGGTGTCAGCCAGGGTCATTCCGATGCCATTCGCCGCATTGCCGGTGTGCGTGACGCGCGCCAATACACGGTTCCGGTACCGGCGGCGTTAGCGGCGGTACGTGCCGGAGAACAGCCGGAGTTGACCACACGGCAAAAGCACACGCGAGAATGTTACGTCGTTGCCGAGGAGGGCGCCGATCGCGATCGCATCGCTCGTGAAATTAAGACAATGCCCAATTATTTTGCCGACTACGATACCACGGTATACTTCGTGACTGAAGAGGAGCTGTTGCGCGACCACGCCGGCATCCCCCATGGCGGCTCGGTAATCCGTTCCGGCGTGACCGGCTGGGACGGGGAAAACCACCACGTGATCGAATACAGTCTTAAGCTGGACTCCAACCCCGAATTTACGGCCAGTGTGCTGGTTGCCTGTGCACGCGCCATTCATCGGATGCAGGGACGCGGCGTGACCGGGTGCAAGACGATCTTCGATTTGGCACCGGCGGATTTGTCGCCGCTGTCACCGGAAGAATTGCGTGCGCGTATGCTGTAATGAACCCACAGGAAAGGAACAAACCCCATGATAACCGATACTCTCCCACAGCTTTGTCCCAATTTGTCCGCCGATACAAGCGGACGGTTGCTGTTTGCCGGGCAGTCTGTCTCTCGGTTGGCGGCAACGTATGGGACGCCGCTGTATTTGATGGATGAAGACCGCATCCGTGAGCGGTGCCGCACCTATCGCACCGCCGCCGCAGAGGCGTTTGATGGAAATGCGCGGATTGTGTACGCTTCCAAGGCGGCCTCCTTTAAGCGAATCTATGAGATCATGCAGGAGGAAGACATGGACGTGGACGTGGTCTCGCCCGGCGAGATCGCCACGGCTTGCCGCGCAGGTTTTTCGATGGAATGCGCGTATTTTCACTCCAGCCACAAAAGCGATGCCGATATTCGCTATGCCATGGAGCGCGGTGTGGGGTACTTCGTGGTGGATTGCACCGAAGAACTGTTGGCACTGGAGAAAATCGCCGCTGAACGCGGTGCGCGGCAAAAGCTGTTGCTCCGTTTAACGCCCGGTATTGATCCGCATACCTACGAAGCGGTGGCAACCGGCAAGGTGGATTCCAAATTCGGTTTCGCCATTGCGACCGGACAGGCTGAGGAGATTACCCGATTGGCGCTGGCACAGCCGCACTTGGAGCTGGTCGGTTTCCACAGTCACGTCGGTTCCCAGGTGTTTGATTCCGAGGTGTTCCTGCAGGCGGTGGATATTCTGCTGGAATTTATGGCCGCTATGCGGGATCGATACGGGTACGTGCCGACTAAGCTGGATTTGGGTGGAGGTTACGGCGTGCGCTACGTACCGACCGATCCGGAACTGGATATTGCCGCTAATCTGCGACAGATCGGCGCCCACGTGCGGAAACTGGCTGAACAGTGGGGACTTCCGATGCCGGAGGTGCTGTTCGAGCCAGGGCGTAGTATCGTGGCGGATGCCGGATTGACACTCTACACCGTTAGCTCGCTGAAGCGTATTCCCGGTTACAAAAATTACGTGTCGGTGGACGGCGGTATGACGGACAATCCGCGTTTTGCGCTGTATCGGGCTCCATACACGTTGCTGGCGGCAGAAAAGCTAAACGAACCGGCCGCGCTGTGCTGTTCCGTCGTGGGTCGTTGCTGTGAAAGCGGCGACGTTCTTCAGGAAAACGTCTCGTTGCCGGAGTCGATTGCACGCGGTGATCTGTTGGCGTGCCTGACGACGGGAGCTTATAATTACTCGATGGCATCCAATTACAATCGCGTACCGCGGCCGCCGGTGGTTATGCTGCGCGATGGCGACTCCTACGTTGCCGTGCGCCGCGAAACACCGGACGACGTGCTGGCTTTGGACGTATAAGAAACAGTATAACACATTCTCCGCGCCACTCGCACGAGTGGTGCGTTTTTTCTATATCCAATTTTTAAAAAAGTTGCAAACGCGGAAAAAGTTTAGTACAATAAGAGCGAATACCGAACTAACGGAGGGATAAATATGAGCAAAACAATCGAAGCACCGGAAATTGCCAAGATCAACGGGATGACTCGCCTGGTGTTTGAGGACGATTTCGATTCCGACGATACCATCGACCTGTACGGTACCGGCAAAGAAGGGTATAAATGGTATACCACGCGCCCGTTTCGTGCCAAACCGCTGGAGCCGGATGACGTGAAGGTGGAAAACAGCGTGCTGACCGTTTGCTGTAAAGAACCGACCTACAACTGGGGTATTGCTACGGTCAATTCGCGCACGCGCATTGGCTTTGAGTTTTGCAAGGGTGTATTGGAATATCGGTTCCGTATTCCCCGTCCCCGTGCCAACGATAAAGAGGCCGGCGAGGAAGGTGTTCCCGCCATTTGGTCATTCCCGTCTCAAAAAATCTACGATATTGCGCTGGAATGGGTCGAGCCGGACTGGATGGAATACTGGGGCGACGGTTATTATACCACCACCTTCCATCACAGCAAGCGCGAAACGATGCACTCATCGAACTATTACTATGCCGTCGCCAACTGGAACAGCCACCGTGGCCCGGATTCGTTCAACGACGGCGAATGGCACGTCATGACGTTCCTGTGGGACGATGGTCGTATTGAAAGCTGGATCGACGGTGTCCCGGCGGTTCATCAGTATTTTAACGACGGCAAAAACAACGCCGATCCGGAACCGGCGGTGCGGTTTACCGTGGGCGATTACAGCAACGACGCATATACGCCGATGAACACGGTGCCGCAGGCACTGATCCTCGGTGGTTCTTGGTGCAACCCGCTGGAGGTTGACTGGATTCGCGTCTGGCAGAAATAATTGCTTTGAAAACAGCAAAGCCCACCTCGTATGAGGTGGGCTTTTGTGTGCGTACCAATTAGCACCGGTCGGCAAGATATGCCAGATTGATTTGTTTTTCTACCAAGTCCTGCATGGAGAAATAGTACTGGTTGCTGGCCTCAAAGCCGATTCGTGAATCGGCGGCACGCAATGGCATCAGCATGTCCACTATCTTTTGCTCGTCCAGGATGGCGGCCTTCATGCCGGCCTTGTCACCGGCATCGCGACAACGAACGTGACGGATGTGATTGTAAGCCGAAGCGATGTGACAGTAGGTCGCTTTTGCCATGCGGCACAGCTCGGTATAAGCAGCGCTACCATCGTGGTAAGATTCCAAAATCTCTACGCCTTTTTTCCATTCGTCGGTCATGACGTGGAACTGCTGTTCAAACACTTCGCGCGGATACACGGAGCGATAGCCATCCAGATCGTCGTAGGGGAAGCCGATCATGGTGGAAGCACAGCCGGACGGCGTTTCAAAGAAGGGCGCCATGGGGCCGAAGGTGTGAGGACCGTTGTAAATCGTGGTGATGTGGAAGGGGTATTCGCGGAACGCTTTGCAGAACTGTGCGTCGGCGCGCGCTACGACGTCGGCCGCCGCGCCGTATTCCTGTTTCAGGAAGGCGGGAAGGGCCACGTCCAGCGATTCGGCGCTGTCAAGAAAATCGCAGGTGAATTTGGTGATTGGAGATGGGCTTCCACCCACCGTCCACGTCATCATCACGTCGCGGACTCCGGCCTTTTTCACATTTTGCAAATGCTCACCGATCAAGCCGAAAATCGGCACGAACGGCATTGAGGACATTTCCCAACTGCCGTTGATTTGAATTTTGGCAACCGGCTTCATGCCGTTGTCCAGAGCCGCTTTCCAGCGCAGACTGGCTTTTTTCCCCGGTCCCGGAACGGACATGGAATAGTCGCGGACGTAGGCCTCGGTGCCGCCGCGGGTGAAGGGTACGTGTTCCTCGCTAACCGAAAGCAGGTACTGCCCTTCCGTATGCTTGGCGATGGCGTCCTGATCCCACGCCGGGTCCCACGCCCAAGCATGGGCAATGGCTCGGACGTTCGGGTTGGCACGCTTGGCACCGCGTGCTAAGCAGTTGTTGACCGTGGAAACCAGTTCCTGCGGCGGAACGTCCTTGCAACGGGGACAGGTCGATTGCGGTTCAGGGCCACGACAGCAGCAGTTGGTGAAGTTTTCCGAGTAGCTGATGTCAAAGTAGCCCGCCAATCCGGGAACCTCGCGGAAAATATATTCCATGGAGTCCTCCAGATAGTGCTGAACCTCCGGCAGAGAGGTGCACAGGCAACGGAATACTTGATATTCCGCCCCCTTGAGATGCGGAAATTTTTCGAAAAAGCTGTCCGGCTCCGGACGCGGTTCATTGATATACAGATACACGCCGATTCCGTATTTGGCGGCGCGTTTGACCAGGCGGCGAAGCGACTCCAGCCGTCCGGGGCGCGCGGCGGCGTCTGCCGGATGATCATCCCACGGGTTGGGGGCAAGCTGGCGAAGCAATGCCTGTAGCCAAATTGCATTGACACCGTCGGCGGCGTATTGAGCCAGCAACGTTTCGGGGTAGGAATCCTGCGCGTCGCCTGCCAGCGTGTCGCCATACAGGGCAAAGTAGGAATAAATCAAACGCAGAGAGTCCTGTTGCGGCAGCTTGATCGGCGCTTCCTGTGGCGCGGCGGTGTACGGTGCCAGAAAATCAAAGGCGTTATCTGCCGGGGCGTTGATTTTTCGAACCAACGCGGCGATTTCATCCAAGCGAGCCTCCACCTCCGCCGGATAGGAGGGTGCCAAACGCGGCCGCTCCACCACCGGTTTCAGCGAGCCCATTTTATCCCACATGAAGTCATCCTCGCGCAGGGTAAATTCCAGTTGCTCCTCGGTCATATCCAGCAGGGACAAAATCTGATCGTAGTCGCACAGGTTCCAGTTATTGCGGATGATGGTGAGAAAACCGCGCTTGCGCCACAGGGGAGAGATGGTGGGGTGTGGATCCAGCCCCATCCGCTCTGCCGCCCGACAGACGGAGGCTTCGTCGGTATCCAATGCCAGCGCAATGCGCGCCGGAGCGACCAAACCCCAGTTGCGCCAGATCACGGCGAACGCCGGGGCCGGAAAGTGCGGATATTTGGCCGAGGGGGTTCCTTTGGGAAGAAAGCAAGCATCCATAATATGATCCTCCATCGTAGGTGAGAAGCCACAAGGCAACCGTTAGGATGCCTTGTGGCTGTGATTACTTCAGATAAGGCAATTTTACACGTCCAGCTCGTAGATCGTGCCGATCTTGCCACCGGTGGATTCGCAACCGTTTTCGGTAACGACGATACCCTTTTCCCAGCGCAGGCCGAAGGTCGGGCCGGAAATGAAGGTGTCGACCTGGAAGGTCATGTTGGGTTGCAACACGTAGTCGGAAGTGGTCTCCATCCAGGGAGCTTCCACTTCGATCATGCCGGTGCCGTGGCAGGGACCATAGACGTAAGCGTCCTTGAAGCCGTTGTCGCAGTACAGCTTGTAGAAGCCCTTGGCAACGTCGGATGCCATCACGCCGGCTTTGATCTGATCCACCGTCCAGTTGTGAGCCTGCAGGCAGAACTCCACGTAGCGGCGCTTTTCATCGGTCAGCTTACCCATGCAAACGGGCAAACCGATGGAGGGAGAATAGCCGTCGATTTTAGCGGACAGGTTCAACTGAATGATGTCGCCCTTGCCGAGAGTGCGATAGCTGGGGCGGGAAATGGCGTGGCGGGTCGAAGCCTCGCTGAATACGTACATCGGCAATCCTTCGTATTCGGCACCGTTTTCATAGATTACGCGCTGGGCGATACCGACCATGGCCAGCTCGGTCACGCCGGGACGCAGGTTCTTGATAACCTCCTGCGTGGCAAGGTCCACGATGCGGAAGCCTTCACGGATGCAGGCCAGTTCGTTTTCGCTTTTGATCTGGCGCAGGGAGACCATGATCTCCTTATCTTCAATGATTTCCGCTTCGGGATAGGCGCTTTTCAGGTGACGCATCATCTCACAGCTAGTATCCAGGAAGCTGCCGATGGCGATCTTAATGTGCTTACCGGTGATACCCATATCGCGGAACACCTCGTCGTATTCCACGGGGGACAGCTCCGGGTAGGAGGGGTCGGCGGATTCACGGTAGGCGAGCATGGTGTAGATTTTTTCGATCTTGCTGCGGTCAGCGGAGAAGATGGTGCTTTCCGGGCCGACCAACAGAGCGGCCTTACCGGTGGGGGTGATCGCCACGCCGGCGCGCTCAAACAGCGGCCAGAAGTTGCTGAAATAGCGGACGTTGGCATAGTCCGCCTCGTTGGAGTTGACTAAGAAAACGTCGTAGCCCTTTTTGGCTACCAGCGCGGCACAGCGCTGTACGCGCTCCTGATATTCGTGATCCGGGATGCAAATGCGAGACATAACGATTCCTTCCTTTCTGTATGTAAAAAATAATTACCGGGCATAACCGCTGGTGGTGTAAAACGCCATGTTGGTCTGGCGCACGTCCAGTCGGCCGTATTGCACGACGATCGGAACGTCGCTTTCCAGCGAAATGGCATACTGCTCACCGGCGTTAGGAACTTGACCGAGAAAATCCTTCTTCTCGGTGGCGCGCAGACCCTTGACGCGTTTGGCACCGACGGTGACGGTCTCACCGCAGGTCGGTTCGCGATCGGTCCAGTACAGACACAGCTTAACGTGAGCTTCCGCGTCGTTCGGGTTGAACAGAATGAGCGATTCGTGACCGTATACCTCCGGGTCATCCCCCATGGGTGGAATCTCGCCGTCGGCAAAATACCAGTTGGTTTTTCCTTCCATCATATTGACTCCTTTCCTTGGGCTTTTATACTTTTATTTTACTTGACTTTTACAAAAGTAGATAGTACAATGTACTTGAAAAATAGCATTTTTCGGTCAATTTGAAAAGTTTTAGCATAGTTTGGAGGAAAAGCCGTGGCGATGAATCTCTTTTTTGAACTAAACGAGATACAAAAGATATTCCGAGATATTTATCTGATTACCGGTCATCAATGCGCGCTGTTCGATCCCGACTATCGCGTACTGTTGCGGTATCCTACGCAGGCAAATTCGTTTTGTCAGCACATTCAGTCCACGGCGGTGGGCAAGTCCAAGTGCGAGGCGTGCGACTTGTATGGGTTTCGGCAGGCCAAGGCGACCGGAAAGCTGTGCGTGTATCAGTGCCACGCCGGGCTGATCGAAGTGTGTGTTCCGATCAAATCGGGTCAGCGCAACGACGAGGTGCTCGGTTACGTGGTATTGGGGCATTTGCTGGATGACCAGACCTCACTCGGTGCTCAATGGAATACGGTGTATGCCAACTGCCGTCATTTTATCCGCGATATGTCGGTGCTGAATCACCAGTTTTTCCAACTGATCCCCACCTCACGCTCCTGCATTTCCGCCATGTGTGATATTTTGCAGATTTGCATTGAACACCTGCTGTTGCAAAAGCTGATCCAGCGCAACCGCGACGATCTGTGGCAACGGGCGCAGACGTATATTGACGAAAACCTGCGCGAAAAGCTGTTGGTTTCGGAGATCGCGCGGGAACTGTCGGTCAGCGTTTCCACGCTGAACCGCTGTGCCGAAAAAAACGTGGGCATGGCGATGGGCAAATTTATTTTGCAAAAGCGCATTGTGCTGGCGTGTAAGTATCTAAAGGACCCGAAATATAACATTTCCGAGATTGCCGGCAACTGCGGCATTTCCGATTACAACTATTTTTCCCGTGTGTTTAAGTTGAAAACCGGTATGACTCCGCGCGAATATCGTACCGCCTTTTTGCAAAGTGGCACGGTACCGGAGCTGTCCGAACCGGACAAGGTGCTGGTACCCGCGGTGAATTTGACCGGTGGCGACGTGCTGTAAAAAACGGCAGGTGCTGATGCACCTGCCGAAGTCAAGGACGATTTTGCTTGCGAAATTGTAACGGTGAACAGCCCATCTGTTCATGAAACTGCCGGACAAAATAGTTTGTTCCGGAAAAGCCGACGTGCCGTGCCACGTCGTGAATCGGCAGATCGGTTTGTTGCAGCAGACGGCAGGCGTTGCTCAACCGCACCGCCGTAAGATAGTCCAGCACGGTGGTTCCGGTGGTCGTTTTGAAATAGCGGCAAAAATAGGACAGCGAAAAGCCGAAATGCTCTGCCAGCTGTCGGGTGGACAGCTTTTCGGTGCTGTGACGGTGAATGTACCGCATGATCTCTCCGATTCGCGTTTCCGGCTTTGCCGGACGCGTTGCTGTCGCGTGATGTCGTTGAGCACGGCTAAACAACAGTAGCAAATAGGCACGAACGGCCAACTCGTGTCCCGGCTCTTTGCCGCGAAATTCGGCCATGAGACGGTCTGTCAGCAAAAACAGCGTTTCGTCGTTCCAATGGTTGTTCAGCACCGGCAGGGAGGCCGGCGAGCCGTTCGGCAGGTTGTCGTACCACACGCATGGTTCTACGATCAGGCAGTGATACGTGACCCCCTCTTCACCGGCGGTGCCGACGTGGGATTCATAGGCGTTTACGAATAGCAGCTCCCCGGCTGAAACGGTTTGTACCGTATCGGCACAGACGGCGCACAGACTGCCTTGCGTGACCGCCAGTATTTCCAACTGGCGGTGCCAGTGTGCCGGAAACAGACAGGCGTTCGGCGCGGCGGTGTAGGTGGTCACAGTAATCGGAAGCGACTGCTCTGACAACGAAAAGTTTTCGTGAACAGCTAACTCACTCATTCCAAAGCCTCCGTCAAAATACGTGAATTTTTTTGAAAAACGCGTGGGAAAGTTATCTTTTTTCATTATATCACCGGCAGAGCCGGTTTGCAAGTCGCCGGAATAAAACGGGATTGCAATTTATACGGAGATTTGATATACTGTTACTGGTACTTTGTGATAAGAAACGGAGGAAATCGTATGAAAAGGACACGCCGCATGGCTCGTCGTATCGCCGCCATGACTCTCATTACGGCAATTTTGTGCGTTTCACTGGGCGGTTGCGGAAGCTCGTCGTCCGGCAACACGACCGCGGCTACGACGGCCGCCACTACGGTGAAGTCGACCGTGCCGACGGTGGCAACGCCGAGCATTACGCCGGAGGAAGCTGAAGCGGTCACGATCAGCTTGACCGAAGCACCGACTCCCGGCAGTGGTCTGCCGTCGATTACGGAAAGCGCGATGCTGACCAAGGAAAACACCAACCCGACCCCGACCGCCACGCCGGAAATTCCGCAGGCGGCACTGGATTTCGGCATGACCAAGCTGGCGTTTTCGGACGATTTCGATTCCGCCGATACGGTGGACTTCAGTGGTGAGGGTAAGCCGGGGTATAACTGGTACGCCGATCGTCCTTACGGCGGTACGACCCTGACCGAGGATGAGATCATCATCGAGGACGGTATTCTGACCTTTGCGCCGGAGACCTGCGCGTCGGCGATTGGTATGTCTACTTTCAGTGCTACGGGGAAAAACGGCTACACCATGCACTACGGCTATGCCGAGGCGCGGATGCGCTTTTCGGTGGAGGACCTGACGTTGACCTCGGAAGGGCGTAACGGCATCCCGGCGTTTTGGGGCGTCAGTGTCGTAGACGTGGTTGGTGAAAAGTGGGATCGCGTGGGCGAGCTGGATATTCTGGAAGCCTATATGTTGGATGCCGACGATCCCAACTCGGACGTGATTTATACCGGTACGTTGCACGACCACGTGAAGCTGGAAAGCGGAAAACAGCAGATTGCCACCAATCTGACTAACGCCACCGGTGCCTTCGGAAAAGATTATCTGGACGGTGACTGGCACACGTATGCGGCACTGTGGACGGAAAATTACATTGCCTGGTACATGGACGGCGAGCTGATGCATTCGGTGCGCTTCTCCGAGGACGCGTATCCGGCGTATTACTATCGCGACATCGATGAACCGCTGATGTGGGATGAAACGACCAACACCAGTTTGTCCGGCCGTATCTGGGTGGGTGCGCAGAGTATTATGAACGATGATGCCATGGTTCTGTTCCTTGGCGCTCACGTAACGTGGCCGATCGAAGTGGATTGGGTGCGCGTGTGGGAATATGAGGATTGATTGTAACGTAAAAGAGGTTTTCGCTTTACTATGGACGTATTAACGTTACTGTTGACGGCAATCGGCCTTTCCATGGATGCTTTTGCCGTGTCTATCAGCAATGGCATCGTGTTGGGACACGCCACCCCGCGGCAAGCCTGCCGCATCGCCGGTGCCTTCGGTGTGTTTCAGGGGCTGATGCCGATGACCGGCTATCTGGTTGCCGGGCTGTTCGCCGCGCAAATTCAGGCCTTCGATCACTGGGTCGCCTTCGTTTTGTTGGCGTTTATCGGTGGCAAAATGCTGTGGGAGGCGATTCGCGGCGAGGAAGAAGCGGCTGAAGGCGATCCCACGCACTGGGGCACTTTGCTGACCATGGCGTTGGCGACCAGCGTGGATGCCATGGCGGTCGGCGTGGCCATGGCCTTGGGGCGCACCGGTTTGTTGGAGCCGTGGTACGGCTATTTGATTTGCTGTGCCGTGATTGCGGCAATCACCTTTGTGATTTGTCTCATCGGCGTTTGGCTTGGTTGTCGCACCGGCAATCGATACGGAAAACGGGCTGAGATCGTCGGCGGCATTGTGCTGATCGGTATCGGTATTAAAATTTTGTGTGAGCACCTGTTGGGAGGTTAACTTGTGGAAAAGCAAAACGTGTGGCAGGATACTTACGCCAAGGCGCGATCGGGCTTGCTGATCATGCTGTTTTTGACCGTCGCTAACCTGGCAACGGTGGTGCTGATGAAATCGGAAACCGTGTTTTTGTTTACCGCGGCCATCCCCGAACTGGCGTTGAGCCTGTTTTTGGGAGTGTATTACAGCCCGGAGCAGCAGTTGTATCTGATGGTTTTGGCGAGCGTATTGCTGGCGGCATCGCTGTGTCTGTATTTCCTGTGCTGGCTGCTTTGCAAGCGGCGGCGCGGTTGGATGACGGTGGCGCTGGTGACGTTTGCCGTGGATTGCGCCGTTTTGCTCGGCTGGCTGTGCTTTGCCGCCTATCAGGCGCACGTTACCGGTGGAACGATGGATTTGCTGGTTACGGTGGTGCGTGTGCTATTTGCCGGCTGGATCTTGTACTATCTGGTCCGCGGTGTCAAAGCTGCCAAGACTCAAGAGTAACGCAGGCGACAACAAAGGCAACAAAAAGTCCCGACATTGCGATGTCGGGACTTTTCTTATACCGTTTACAGACGGAACAGCAGGGAGAAGGTGAAATGACGGGCGTTCAGACGCCAACGTGAGGACAGCTCCGGACCACAACTGTTGGAACCGACGCCGCTCTGCATGAAATCCAGATGCAAAATGGTGCTGTCGCTTTCGTGCAGATCAAACGGATGATCGGCACGAGTCAGTTCCTCTACCGTATACGGCGAAACTGTGAAGCTGAAGGGACGTGCGGTTGCTTCCACCGTCAGGCCGCCGAGCGTGACCCATTCGCACTCGGTGTGGTTGCCGTTTTCCTGCGGGAACAGATAATCCTCGTGTTGGTCGGCAACGGTGCTTTCAAACCGTCCGAACCACGTGGCGTGACGCTTGTCCACGTAGTTTTCCGTGGGACCGCGACCGCAATAGCGCACGGTGTCCGCCGATTTCGGGAGCGGCAGGGTGATGCCGAAGCGCGGCAGGAACGGCGTGTGCAGGTGCTTGTTGACCTCCATCTTCATCTCTACGGCACCGTCGGGATAAACGATCCATTCCGTGCTTCACCGTCAGGCCGCCGAGCGTGACCCATTCGCACTCGGTGTGGTTGCCGTTTTCCTGCGGGAACAGATAATCCTCGTGTTGGTCGGCAACGGTGCTTTCAAACCGTCCGAACCACGTGGCGTGACGCTTGTCCACGTAGTTTTCCGTGGGACCGCGACCGCAATAGCGCACGGTGTCCGCCGATTTCGGGAGCGGCAGGGTGATGCCGAAGCGCGGCAGGAACGGCGTGTGCAGGTGCTTGTTGACCTCCATCTTCATCTCTACGGCACCGTCGGGATAAACGATCCATTCCGTGCTTCCGCGCAGCAGGGGGTTGCGCGATACGCCAGCCATCGACCAGACCGTGTGCAGGTGCAACGTGTTTCCGACGATCTCGTGGGTGGTCTCATAAGCGCGTGCCGTCAGACGATCGTAGCGCTGTTCGACCCATTGCGTACGCACAAACCGCTCGTTGTCGGTGGGAGCGCGCCAAACGGCATAGCTCATCGGCTCATTCAGGCGGTCGGTGCCGTTCTTGACCAGCGAAGCAAACAAGCCGACGTCGCAGTCGTAGCTATAGTGGAAGCCGTCACCGTTGATGGAAAGCCGGCGCCCGTCTTCCGAAACGGTGGGAGCCTTGCCCGCGGCGGCGTGCGCCGGGCGTGCCGCAAAGGGGCGCAGCACGATTTCTTCAAAGCCCAACTCGTCTCCGGCGGCGCACAGCGATGTGGCGTGCTTGCGCCACATCAGGAACCGCACGCGGCAATGCCCGCTTTCGGGTATTGTGAACGCCAGTGGCAGAACGGCGCTACCGTGTGGTGCTACGTGCAACGCTTCCTGCGGAATGGCGCCGGTGGCGATGACGTTGCCGTCCTGCGTCAGCTCGTAGGTGACGGTCAGATAGTCGGCTAGCTCGGTGAAATCCAGCAGGTTGCGAATGATAAAATTGCCGAGCTCGTTTTGATGAATACGTGCCGGGCGCAGGACGTTTTTCAGTTCCTTCAGGCCGGTATGCGGTCGGCGGTCGGGGTAGACCAGACCGTCCATGCAGAAGTTTCCATCGTGCGGAAATTCGCCGGAGTCACCGCCGTAGAGATATCGGGGACGACCGTCGGGTGCGATCCCGTCGTACTGGGCGTGGTCACACCATTCCCACACGAAGCCGCCGCACAGACCGTCGTGCTCCATGAATAGCTGCTGGTAATCCTCCAAATCGCCGGGCCCGTTGCCCATGGCGTGACAGTATTCGCACAGAATGAAGGGCTTGCGCTCCTCCGGTGGCAGGGCGGACTGCAGGCGCATATTTTCCCGCATAAAATCGGGTGAGGAGTACATACGGCTGTACAAATCCAGCGCCGGAAAGTTGGGTGCAACCGCGTCCTCCTCCGGATACGGGAACGCGCGGAACTCGTCGCAGGTCTCGTAATGTGTCAGACGCGTGGGGTCGGTGTTTTTCAGCCAGGTCCATGCATCGGTGGCGGCTTTGCCACAGCCGGATTCGTTGCCGATGGACCAGATGACCACACAGGGATGGTTTTTATCACGGTGATACAGCCGCGCCGCACGATCCAAAATCGCATCGTAGAATTGCGGGTCGTTGGTGGCCTGGTTAAATTGATCCTCGCCCTTGTACAGGAAAATGGTGCCGTGGCTTTCCAAATCGCCCTCGTCCACCACGTAGAAGCCGTAGCGGTCGCACAGCTCCGGCATCCACGGCGCGTTGGGATAGTGGCTGGTGCGAATGGCGTTGACGTTGTGCTCCTTCATCAACCGCAGGTCGGTCATCACCTGTTCCACCGAAACGGCCGGCCCGGTGACGGGATCGCTGTCGTGACGATTAACGCCGTGAAAAGTGACATTCTGCCCATTGATATACAGCACGCCGTCTTTGGTATGTATCTCGCGGATGCCTACAGCAATGGCGACGTGCTCGTCGGCGGTGTCCATGGTGAGCGTGTACAGATAGGGTGCTTCGGCGTTCCACAGCACCGGGTTCGCAACCGGCAACGTGACTGCCTGATCCGAAACGGCGGTGGCTACCATGGCACCGTCGGCATCGGTCAGCGTGTAGGTAACGGGAATCGGTTCGCCGCTGAACGTGGGGACGATTTTCACCTCTGCCGCTGTCAGCTCGGCGTTCAGGGGGGTGGTCACGGTGAAATCGCGCACGTGGTCGGTCGGGCGGAACAGCAAGTAGACGTCGCGGAAAATGCCGGAGGAGCGGAACTTGTCCTGATCCTCCAGATAGGTGCCGTCGCACCATTTCAACACCATGACGGCCAGCTCGTTTTCGCCTTCGTGCAGGTGCTCGGTGATATCCCATTCGCTGGTGCAGTGGGACACCTGGCTATATCCGATCGGCACGCCGTTCACCCAAACGGCCAGACAGGAATCCACGCCCTCAAAGTTGAGATAGCAACGCAGAGCGAGCTGTTCCCGGCTGACGGAAAAGGTGCGGTAGTAGGCACCGCAGGGATTGGCCAGCGGCACGTAGGGCGGATCGTAGGGAATGGGATAGTTGATGTTGGTATACTGGTTTTGGTCGTAGCCGTGGCGTTGCCACACCGACGGTACCGGCAACGGCCGAAAATCGGATCGATCGGCGTTGCCCCAGAACGGCTCGGTAACGTCGCGTACATCGGGATAATAGGCGAAATCCCACGTGCCGCTCAACAGCAAAAATCGGTCGGATGCCGTGCGATCGTCGCGGACGGCGTCCGCCGAGGCGTTTCCGAACGGAACGTAGTAGGCGCGCGGCGGCAAGGTGCCGACGTGCAGGGTCGAAGCGTCCTCATAATAATGGGGAAACAGCATAGCACTCACTCCTTTTTCTTTCAGTATAACGGATACGGCGGTGGTTTCCCATAGGCGCGTTTGACCAAAATATGCACAAATCGGTATTTACAAGCGGAGAAAAATTTGGTATACTGCCTGTGCGGGAGGTGACAGCATGATCAGTCATTCGGGATATTTGGTGCCGGACGGCGAATTGCCGCCGTACGAAGCACCGTTTTTGGTGATGAGTGCCGGCCATTATCGGTTTGTGCAGATGGCGCAGTTTCACACCTTCCGTCCGCAGGGACGCCCTGATTATCAGTTGCTTTACGTTGCCGGTGGTTCGGCGCAGTTTTGCCTTGGCGGCGCGTGGCACACGGTCAACGAGGGCGGCGCCGTGCTGTATTGCCCCGGCGAGACGCAGGAATATCGTTACCGTCTGGAGGACAACCCCGACGTGTATTGGGTGCATTTTACCGGCACGGCGGCAGCGGAAACCGTGGAGCGGTGCGGCCTTTGCGGTGGTACCGTGGTGTCGGCCGGGGTCGAATCGCGGTACCGGGAGCTGTGGGAAGCGATCGTCCGCGAGCTACAGCTCAAGCGACCGCTGGGCGATGAGCTGACGGCGGTGTTGGTGCAGGAGCTCATGGTACGCATGGCGCGGCGTGACCGCGAATCGCACACCAGCCGACCGCGATCCGCCATGATCGAAAAGGCGGTGCGCGAAATGGAGCGTCGCTTTGCCGAACCGTTGACGGTGGCCGAGCTGGCGCAGCAATTTCACGTGGAGGTTTGCTGGTTTTCGCGACTGTTTCGTCGGCAAATGGGCGTTTCACCACAGCAATATTTGATGAATATCCGCATGATGAAAGCACGCGAGCTTCTCAGTACGACGGATTGTCCCGTCGGAGAGGCGGCACGGCTGTCGGGCTATGATAATCCGCTGTATTTCAGCCGCCTGTTTCGCAGGCTGTACGGCTGTCCGCCGCGGGAATATCGGCGGCGACAGCAGGAGGGAGAGGTACGATGAAAGCATGGTTTCACACCTTGGGCTGTAAGGTGAATCAGTATGAAACGCAGGCGATGCGTCGCTTGCTGGAGGAGGCGGATTATGAAACCGCCGAATTTACGCCGGGTCAGCCTGACGTAGGGGAGGCGGTGTTGGTGATTAACTCCTGCACTGTCACGGGTGAAAGTGACCGCAAGCTACGCCAGCTGTTGCGCCGCATCCGCCGCGACAATCCGCAGGCGGTGCTGGTGCTGACGGGGTGTTTTCCGCAGGCGTTTCCCGACGGTGCCGAAGCATTGCCGGAACCGGATATTATTCTGGGCAATGCGGCACGCCGCGAGCTCCCCGACCGTCTGGCACAGTGGTTTCGTGAGCGGCGGCGCGTGGTGGCAATCGCACCGCAC
This sequence comes from uncultured Eubacteriales bacterium, assembly GCA_964390295.1. Classification (GTDB taxonomy): domain Bacteria; phylum Bacillota; class Clostridia; order Oscillospirales; family Acutalibacteraceae; genus RGIG3009. Next base: position 19,276 of record CAYMHR010000001.1, on the reverse strand, counting down.
TCGCGCGAGTACGAAAGCCTATCGATTTGCGAATTTCAGGGGCGCACGCGCGCCTTTGTGAAAATTGAGGACGGATGCGATCGCTTCTGCTCGTATTGCATTATTCCGTACGCACGTGGTCGGGTACGCTCGAAGCCGCTGACCGAGCTGGCGGCCGAGGTGGAGGCGCTGGCACAGCGCGGCTATCGCGAGATCGTGCTGGTAGGTATCAACCTGACCGCCTACGGCAAGGATACGGGACGGTCGATTTGCGACGCGGTGGAGGTTGCCGCCGCACCGGAAGGGATTTGCCGGGTGCGATTGGGCTCCATCGAGCCGGATCACCTGACCAACGAGGTGCTGAAACGGTTGGCAGCGTGCAAAAAGCTGTGTCCGCAGTTTCATCTGGCGTTGCAGAGCGGTTGCGATGCGACGCTCAAACGGATGAATCGTCACTATACGGCGGAAGAATACCGTGCGTTGTGTGATCGATTGCGTACGACGTTCCCCGGCTGTGCCCTGACCACCGACGTGATGGTGGGTTTTCCCGGCGAAACCGCCGAGGAATTTGCGGCTTCACTGGCGTTTGTACGCGAGATCGGATTTTCGCGTGTGCACGGCTTCCCGTATTCGCGTCGCGCCGGAACACCGGCCGCCAAAGCGCCCGACCAGGTGTCGAATGCCGAAAAACTGCGGCGCAACCGCGAGCTGATTACTGCCGCAGAGCAAAGCCGTGAGGCGTATGAACGATCGCTGGTGGGACAAACGGTAACGGTGCTCCCGGAAACGGAACAGCCCGACGGACGGCTGGAGGGTTACACCGACACGTACGTTCCGGTACTGGTGGTCGGTGGCACAGAAGGGGTGCCGTGCAGGGTGAAAATCACCGGATACGAAAATAACGTCTGTGTGGGAACGGTTGCCGAATAAAATACAAAGACCGCCGAGCTTTCGGCGGTCTTATCGTTTATATTCCAATACGTCGCTAATCGTGCAATCCAGAGTGCTACAGATGCGCTCCAGTACGTATCCGTCGTATCGCTTGACGCGGTTTTTATAGTAGTTATCGATAATTTGATATTGAATACCGGTGCGCTTGGCCAACTCATAGCGGCTGATTCCCTGTTGTGCCAAGAGGGTATCCAGGGTAATTCGGATCATAGGGCTACGCCTCCTGTATATATTTTAATAAAGATATATATACTTGACAATTCACATAATTAAGTATATACTTATATAAACAAATAGTGAGAGGAGTTATAGTAAAATGAAGGTATGTCAAACGTGCGGAGAACCCATGCAAGAACAGGATCAGTTTTGCCAAAGCTGCGGCGGCGTTGCGCAAGCGCCGGGCGATGCGGATGCCGGTGCGGCGGATCAGCCGATGCCACAGCCGGTGAAAAAGCCAAAGAAAGGCTGGTTAATCGGCGCAATCGTCGCGCTCGTGGTGATCGTCGGCGGCGTGATCGCCGGGCTGTTGACCGATTGGTTCGGTTTGGCAACGCCGCTTCACGGATTGATTTCGGCAACCGAAAAAACGCTGAAAGCCGAAAGTATGACCGTGCGCGTTACGGGTGATGACGAAGAATGCGAAATTCGCTGGAAAATGGACCGGGAAACGTATCAAGCCGTTGCGATGTGGTCCGATAACGGTTCTGATTATCTGCTGTCGCATGGTAAGCAATACCGATATAGCTCTCAATATCCATCGGTCAGTGTTTTATATGACGAAGACGAGTTGATAGATATGATCGATGAGTTTTTGACGGACGACGGCGTTGATTGGGAAGCCCTGATCAAAGAATACGATTTGGAGGACGATATCGACGCGGACGTGGTGGATACGTTCCTGAAGTCGTTGTATCGGGATTGCCTTTGCAACGACGAATGGCTGGAAGAGTATCTGTCGTTTGAAAAAGACGGCGACGTTTATCACTTTGAGCCGAACATTAAGGCAATCGGCGAGGATATTTTGGATCGCGCCGATGAGTCGGAGCTTTTCAGCAAGAATGCAATGCGTTCGCTGCGATCAGCCGTGGATGAGGTGGCAGACGAGGTGGAGATCGCGAGCTTGGATATTACGGTACAGGATGGGTATTTGTCCAGTATCCGTTTCACTTTGATCGATCATACATACGAATACGACTATACCGTGGAAATCAGCGACGTGAACGAAACGGATATCACCGAGCAGGAAATCGAAGACTTTATCGACAAGGTGGAAACCGCGATCGAGAAAGATACGTGTCCGACCTGTGGGAAGCGTTTGTACGGCGATAGCAGCTGTTCAAATTGTTCATCGCCCAAAAAATGCGACCGTTGCGGTTCGACAAATAGTGTGAACTATAGCAGCTACGCATACGACGATTTGTGCTGGAACTGCTATTACTATTTGTATCGGTAAAAACGATAAAGAAAGTCCGGGCACCGCAAACGCGGTGCCCGGACTGTTTTATAACGGAAATTCAGCGACTCAATCGTCGAATTTCATTTCCGCGGCGCGAGCGATGAGCTCCACCGCATGGGGATAGCTGACGGAGCTGGTGTTGATGCACAGATCGTAATAGCCGGCGATGCCCCATTTTTTCCCGGAATAGAAGTTGTAGTAGTTAGCGCGCTTTTTGTCACTGCGGTTGACGCGCGTTTTCGCTTCCTGCGGCGTGATGCCGTCGTGCTCCGCCACGCGAGCCACGCGGCTGTCAAGGTCGGCGTGAATGAACACGCGGAACAGGTAGGGATAATTTTGCAGCACGTAGTCGGCACACCGCCCGACGATGACGCAAGCGCCCTTTTCCGAAAGTGAACGGATGGCATCAAATTGTGCCTGAAACACCTGCTGATTGACCGGCATAGAATAGTTCATGAGACCGGCATCGTTCAGCGAATAGGCACCGGTGGACAGGGTGTACAGCAGACTGCTGGTGGGCTTTTCGTCAAAATAGGCGAGAACCTCCTCCGACAAGCCGCTGTTCTGCGCGGCATGGGTGAGCAGCTCTTTGTCGTAGCAGGGAACGTTGAGGTACTCTGCCAACCGGCGACCGATTTCGTGGCCGCCGCTGCCGAATTGTCGCGCGATGGTGATAATGACCGGATGCTTCATAAAAAACGCCCCTTTCGGTTTCGTGTATTGCCGGGATTAGTACCGAGCCAGATAGTGATCCAGCTCCCACTGCGTTACGCGGATTTTATAGTCGTTCCACTCGTCGGTTTTGTGTTGGACGTAGCAGGAGAAGATATGCTCGCCCAGCGTGTCGCGAATCAGGTCGTCGCGCTTCATGGCGCGCACCGCCTCCTTGAGGTTGGAGGGCAGGTTTTTGACCCCCAGCGCTTCGCGCTCATCCTCGTCCATTTCGAACAGGTTGGCTTCGATCCCCTCCGGCGGAGTCAGTTCACGGCGGATGCCATCCAGACCGGCAGCGAGGCACAGTGCCAGCACCAAATACGGGTTGGCGGACGGGTCGGGGTTGCGAAGCTCGATGCGTGTACCGGCACCGCGAGAAGCCGGTACGCGTACCAGCGGACTGCGGTTGGAGCCGGACCAGGCGATGTACACCGGTGCCTCGTAGCCGGACACCAGACGCTTGTAGGAATTGACCAGCGGATTGGTCACGGCGCTCATGCCCTTGGCGTGCTCCAAAATGCCGGCGATGAACTGATACGCCGTGCGGCTGAGACCCAGACGGTCGTCGGGATCGTAAAAGGCGTTTTTGCCGTTCTTGGTGAGCGACATATTTACGTGCATTCCGTTGCCGGCCTTGCCAAATACCGGCTTGGGCATAAAGGTGGCGTACATATCGTGCTTATGAGCGACGGTCTTGACAGCCAGCTTAAAGGTGACGATATTGTCGGCGGCGGTCAGGGCATCGGTATATTTGAAATCGATTTCGTGTTGGCCGTCGGCGTTTTCGTGGTGGGAGGCTTCAATTTCAAAGCCCATGTCTTCCAATGCCAGACACATGGCCTGCCGCACGTTCTCACCGAGATCGGTGGGGCCGAGTTCAAAGTAGGCGCCGCGATCGCGCGTGTCGGTGGTGGGGTGCCCCTCTTCGTCGTAATTAAACAGGAAAAACTCACATTCCGGGCCGACGTTGAAGCCGTCGAAGCCCATATCCTCCGCCTGTTTCAGTACGCGCTTGAGCAGGCCGCGCGGGTCCCCGGAAAAAGGAAGGCCATCCGGTGTGTACACGTCGCAGATGAGGCGGGCGACCTTGCAGGTGTCCTCCCACGGGAAGATGAGGAAGCTGTCGTAGTCGGGGTACAGGTACATATCCGATTCTTCAATACGAACAAAGCCCTCGACCGAGGAGCCGTCGAACATGCACTGGTTGTTCAGTGCTTTTTCGAGCTGGCTGGCGGTGATGGCAATGTTTTTGAATTCACCGAAAATATCGGTGAATTGCAGACGGATAAACCGAATGTTTTCCTCCCGAACGATGCGGATAATATCAGCGGCGGTATACTTGCTCATGCTTGTTACTCCTAACCACGTATTTACAACTCTATTATAAAATCTATTTCGGCTTCTTGTCAATAGTTTTTGCATAAAAGCGCCGTGTCTGCCGGATACTAACGGTATCAGCACAAAGGAGGCGAGCTTATGCCACGTAAGGACAGACGGCCCACGCGCATTTATCCCGACCGTCGACTGACGGCCGATGAGCCGCGGCGGTCATCGGTTACAGAACCCCCAACCACACCAGCAACACCAGAATCAGCGTTGCCAGAAGAAACAGACACGTCAGCAGAACCCCCGTGCTGATCCGGCGGCGCGGCGGCGTGACGGCTGGCGGAACCAGTCGTGCCGCACGCAGGGCGGACACAACGGATTTGTACAGTAGCACGGTCAGCACGGCGTTCAGCACGGTTTTGAACAGGTTAAACGGCAACAGTGCCGGCAACAGCAGGGCGACGACCGCTTCGCGCGGAGTGCTCATATACAGCGGCGTAATCAGCCAGTTCCACAGCAGCATACCGCCGGTGGCCAGTACCACGCCGATGCCCAACCCGAGCACCGCGCACGGCAACGTGCGACGGCGGCGGTACAGAATGGCGGAAGGCAAGGTAAACAGCGCACTGGCAAGAATATTCATAGCAAGTCCAATGACGCCGGTATCACTGATCGTCACCATTTCCACCAGTGAGACAACGACGGCAATAATCAACGCCGCAGACGGGCCGTACAGCATACCGCCAATGGCAATCAGGCAGTCCTTGGGGTCGTATTTCAGCCACAGAACAATGGGAATCCGAAACAGTGCGGTGGATGCAAAGGCCAGCGCACAAAACAGCGCCATTACGATGAGACGGCGGGTATCGACCGATTTTTTAACAGATGACATTGGTGGTTTCCTCCCAAACAAAAATGCCCCACAGAGCGTCTGTGGGGCACCAACGACCGATGAGCGGTGTCTTCTTCCATCCGGACTGTACCGTCGGCTTTGGAATTTCACCAAATCGGCGCCGAAGCGCTTGCGGGCTGTACCGCCGGTGGGGAATTGCACCCCGCCCCGAAGACGTGTAATTTGCTTATGAATCAGTATATACCGTTTTCTGTGCGCTGTCAAGCCTTACAAAAGCCACGATGCCAGACCGAACAGCATCAGCAGGGACAGCACGTCGACAACGGTGGTGATAAACGGGCTGGCCATGACTGCCGGATCGGCTCCGAGCCGCTTGGCAAGGATGGGCAGCGTACAGCCGATGAGCTTGGCGCAGACAACGGTGAAGGCCAGTGCCAAACAAATGACGATGGATTCCATATTGCTGACGGCGGTGCCGAGCAACCACCGGTCCACGACCAACAGCTTCAGATAAGCGGCGGCGGCCAGCGTGACGCTGCACAGGAGCGCGACGCGCAGTTCCTTCCAGACGATGCGCCCGACATCGCGCAGGTGAACCTCGTCGAGCGCCAGCATACGGATCAGGGTGACCGAGGACTGACTGCCGCTGTTACCGCCGGTATCCATCAGCATGGGGATAAAGGCGGTCAGGGCAACCGAAGCCGCCAGGGCCGCTTCGAATTTGGTAATGATGATGCCGGTGAAGGTGGCGGAAATCAACAGAACCAACAACCACGGAATACGGGCGCGGTAAGTCGTCCACACGCCGGTTTTCAGATACGGCTTGTCGGTGGGGGTGATAGCCGCCATTTTTTCAATGTCTTCGGTGGTCTCCGCCTGCAAAATATCAATGACGTCGTCGACGGTAATGATGCCGACCAAACGCTCCTCGCTGTCCACCACGGGCAGGGCGATGAGATCGTAACGGGTGAAGAGCTGTGCCACGGTTTCCCGATCCTCGGTGGTATGCACCGACAGCACTGAGCGGTTCATCAGTTCACTGATGAGGTCATCCTCCTGTGCCAGCAACAGGTCGCGCACCGTTACGACGCCCTCCAGATGGCGGTCGCTGTCGGTGACGTAGCCGGTGTAAATGGTTTCTTTATCGGGGCCACAGGTGCGGATATAGCGCAGAGCGGTAGCCACGGTCATTTCTGCTTTCAGGTCAACAAATTCGGTGGTCAGCACGCTACCGGCGCTGTTTTCGGGATATTGGAGCAGACGGTTGAGGGTGCGGCGTTCCTCCGGCGAAACGGTACGCAGCAGTCGCTTGACAACACCGGCGGGCAGTTCTTCCAGCAGGTCGGCGGCGTCGTCGTCGTACAGGCCGGCCATGACCTCGCCCATTTCGCGATTGGTCAGCAGTTCCAGCAGGGAACACTGGGTATCGCTGTCTAAATAAGAAAAGGTTTCCGCCGCCGTATCCTTGGGCAACAGTCGGTACGCCGGCAACGCCTGCTCCGGCGGCAGTTCTTCGATGAGGGTGGCAATATCGACCGGCTCCAGGTCGACCAGTAAGGCGCGTGCTTCGTTAAAGCGGCGGTTGTCGAGCTGCTCGGCAAGCTCGTCGCTGACGGGGATCAGCCAAGTTGTCATAAAAAAACCTCCTGTGTTTCCGCAGGAGGTCACACGCCGAAGAAGCAGAGATGATGAATCAGCTCCGAATAGGCACGGTAAACGTACAGACCGCCTGCTTGATTGTTAACTGTCTACTTCGAGGAACCGTTGTATCCATACGTTCACTTCCTTGCTTCAATGATACTCCTATTATAACGCAGATTGCCGCGAAAATGCAAGAAAAAGAAAGAAAATCTCTTGCGCTTTCGGCTGTTTTTGGTGTATAATAGAATCGTTGAATGATACAAGCACGTTTTGAGGGCGGCGGAGGCCGCAGGAGGGTAGTATTTTGGCGATCGATCTGCACTGTCACACAAAAATATCCGATGGGTCACTGGGCATTGAGGAATTACTCAGTATTGCCAAGCGTCGTGGGTTGGCGGCCTTGTCCGTCACGGATCACGATTCCACGGCCGGCGCTACTCGCGCGGTCATTTTGGGCAAGCGGCTGGGTGTGCGCGTGATTCACGGGGTGGAGTTTTCCGCGATGGATGAGCAACGCGGCGGCAAGGCACACCTGCTGTGCTACCAATGCGATCATCCCGATCGTCTGGAAGGACTGTGCCGCCGAATCGGGGAGGCTCGCCGTGCGGCGGCGTTGGCTTCCATTCGCAAGGTGATGCGATACTATCCCATCACCCCCGATCTGGTAGTCAAGTGTGCAACGGGCAGTACCAATATCTATAAGCAGCACATCATGCATGCCCTGATGGACGCCGGCTATGCCGACGGCATTTACGGTGAGCTGTACGAAAAGCTATTTGGCGAAAACGGCTGTGCCAAGGTGGAACGAACGTATCCCGATGTGCGCGAGGTGTTGGCGGCGATCCACGAAGCCGGTGGTATCGCGGTGCTGGCGCATCCGTACAGCTATCAAAACGAAGCACTGTTGGAGGAGCTGATTACCCTGGGGTTGGATGGCGTGGAAGCGTGGCACCACACCCATTCGGCGGAGCAGACGGCACAGCTTTTAACGCTGGCGAACGAGCACGGCATGGTAGCAACCGGCGGTTCGGATTTCCACGGTATGTACGCGCGCACGGTGCGCCCGCTCGGCTCCACACCGGTGCCGGACGAGCAGGCAAACGCCCTGCTTACATATAAAGATAAAAAGGCTCGTCGCGCACGTGCCGCCAAGGAGGAGTAACGTGACTTATCAATATCGCACACGCGGCGTTTGCTCGCGTGCCATCGTTTTCGATTTGGAGGACGGCATTTTGCACAACGTCCGGTTTGAGGGCGGTTGCTCCGGCAATACGCAGGGGATCGGTGCTTTGGTGGAGGGAATGACTGCCGAGGAAGCAATCCGCCGCCTGCAGGGAATCCGTTGCGGAATCAAAGCAACCTCCTGTCCTGATCAGTTGGCACAGGCATTGCAACAAGTACTGGAACAGTAAACGTGAAAAGCACCGAAGCGTAGCTTCGGTGCTTTTGCTTATAACCGATGGCTTAGGCGTTTATCGTTGCTTTCACGTCGCTTATCGGTGTCGGAGTCGATTGGGATAGCGAGAGAAACACTCGCCGATCAGCGACGCGGGTGTACAATAGCTGAGCAATCAGGGTGATGATCCACGTCATCGGCCAGCAGAGGAACAGCATTTGCCAGCGCAGAGTGTCGTCGGTAAACAGAGGTAGGGCACACAGCACCCATAGGATTCGCAGGCCACAGGCACCAATCAGGGTGATGATCATCGGGCCGACCGAGTAGCCGAGTCCGCGCAGATGCGAGGATTGCACGTTCATAGCGCCGCAGATAAATGCCATGGATGTAATGATCCGCAGACGGACCTTGGCCGCTTCGATCGCCAGCTCCGAATCCAAAAACAGGCTTAACAGCGGATGCTCGAACAGCAGAACCACGGCACCGATGCCGATGGCAAAAACGGCGTTCAGCAGATGTGCGTACAGATTGGCTTGGCGGATGCGCCGAGCCTGCTTGGCACCGAAGTTTTGGCTGGTAAATGCCATGGTGGTAGTGGAAAATGCATCCATGGCCGTGTAGGTCAAATACTCGATTTGCCCTGAGGCACCGGAGGCCGCCATGTGGATGGTGCCGAAGCTGTTAATGGTGGACTGGATCAGCACGTTGGATAGGGAGAACAGGGACGACTGAATCCCCGATGGAATACCCAAACGCAAAATTTCGGACAACTACTTCCGGTCGATGCGAAGCTTGGACGGAATCAGTCGGATGGCGCTTGTTTCGCGCAGCAGAGCCGTAACCACAAACACGGCGGATAGGTATCCCGACGCGATGGTGGCGATGCCGACACCGGCAACGTCCATGCCGAAGCCTAGCACGAACAGCAGGTTGAGCAGGACGTTGAGCATGCCGGATGTGGAAAGAAACCATAGCGGCCGTTTGGTATCGCCGGCGGCGCGCAGAATGGCGGCACCGAAGTCATACACCATGAAGCCCGGCATACCCAAAAAGTAAATTTGCATATACTGGGTGGCCAAATTCAGCACCGTTGCACTCTCGTTACCGGTTCCCATGAGCTGAAGCAGAGGTCGGGACACGACAACCCCGATCACCATCAACAGCAGACCGCAGATCAGTGCCACACTCATAGCGGGTGTGCACGCTTTTGTGAACGTTTTGTTCGTTGCGCGCACCGATATGACGTGCCACCGCCGTCAACACGCCGGAGCAAAGCCCGTTAAACAGATTGACGAACAGGGCGGTGACAGCGGCGGTGGAGGAGATGGCCGCCACAGCGGTATCTCCGGCGGCCGACAATGCTACCACGAAGGTGTCGGCGGTATTGTACAGAACCTGCAGGATACCGGTGGCCATGACGGGCAACGTATACAGCAGCATACCGGACAGCAACGGGCCGGTGCACAGGTCTTTTTTGGCACGAACAGCCATGGGTGAGCGTCTCTTTCCTTTCATGCTTGGCCGGGCGAGACCCGGTTACGCTTCTATTCTATCACAATTTAGCGGTTTATCAAGCATTTTCCAAAAGATGCCGTGAAAATTTTGCGCCGAGCCGGAAATGCTAACGGCAGAACGTAACGAAGGAGGCATTTTGGTGGCAAAAGGGCTGATGAAATTTGCAAAAGGCATGGGTGTCGGACTGGCTGTGGGGTGCGTGACCGGCGTGCTTGCCAATCAATACGCCCACAGCGGCAAAAAGGGCATGAAAAAGACGGTGGGCAAAGCGTTGAAAAACGTGAGTGAGCTTGCCGACGAGCTGGGCGATATGTTTTAACAAAAAGAGGAGCATCCGACGGATGCTCCTCTTAATTTAGTTACCGGATTACCGCTCCTCGCGGAAATAGGGAAGTCCAATGCTGGCAGGGGGCTGATGCTCGCGCTTTTTACGCATGCTGGTGATAATCAAAACCGCCAGAGTCACCACGTAAGGCAGCATTTTGAACAATTCCTGTGTGTTGATATCCAGGCCGGTGATAAAATTGTGGGCGTTGCACAGTGCGCCGAACAGCAAAGAACCGACAATGGCCATGTGCGGTTTCCACAAAGCGAAAATAACCAAGGCAATAGCCATCCATCCGCGGTCACCGAAGGCGTTGTTCGACCACACGCCGTCGGCGTAAGCCATGACGTACTGCAAGCCGCCCAAACCGGCGATTGCACTGCCGATGCAGGTGGACAGGTACTTATACCGGGTTACGTTGATACCGGCGGCATCGGCGGTAGCGGGGCTTTCGCCCACGGCACGCAGATTCAGGCCCACGCGGGTGCGTGACAGAACGAACGACGCAATCAAGGCGATGACGAAGGCGGCATAGGTCAGAAAATCGTGAGAAAGAAAGATTTTGCCGAACCAACCGAGATCTTCGGCAAAGGGGAGCTTGGTGCAGAACAGGCTGCTGGTTTTGCTCAAGGCAATGGACGGCACGTCACTGTCCACTAGCTTGATGAGCGAGCCGCCGAAGAAGTTGCCGATGCCGGTTCCGAACGTGGTGAGAGCCAGACCCGTGACGTTTTGGTTGGCGCGCAGGGTCACGGTGAAGAAGCTGTACAGCAGACCCATCAGCATGGAGCCAAGAATGGAGGTGAGCAACGGAATCAGAATGGTGAGCACCGGGTTCATCGCCGTCGCGTCGTTGCCGCAGGCGTTTTCATACAGGAAGGCACCAATCACGCCGCTGATGCCGCCGACGTACATGATGCCGGGGATGCCGAGGTTCAAGTGACCGGATTTTTCCGTAATAATTTCGCCGGTGGAGCCGTACAATAGCGGCACGCTCAATATGATGGCGCGTGTGATAAAAGCGACAATCATATTCATACGGCAGTTCCCTCCTTTTTGGTACGACGAAGTCTGACGGTGTAGTGAATCAGGAATTCACAGCCAACTAGTGCCAGAATCATGATGCCGGCAGTAATATCGGAAAACGAAGCATCCAGCATGGGCACGGCGTTGTTGGCAACCTTGGCCGTACCGCGCGTTAAGAAGGTGAGCAGAGCGGACATCAAAACCATAATATAGGGATTCAGTTGCCCCAGCCACGCGATCATGATGGCGGTAAAGCCCTGTCCACCGACGGTGTCGGTGTTGATGGAGTGGTCGGTGCCTGCCACTAGCAGCATACCGGCGACGCCACAGACCGCGCCGGAGATCAGCATGGTACGGATCATGACCTTTTTTACGTTAATGCCGACGTAGCGAGCGGTATTTTGGCTTTCGCCAACCACGGTGATTTCATAGCCCTGTTTGCTGTACTTGAGATATACTGCCATGATAACGGTCAGCACGGCGACAACCAAAATATTCAGCAGATACGGCTGGTTGCCGATGACGGGCAGAGCGCCGGTTTCCACGGGCTGGATGACCTGTGAGCCGCCGCTGGACATACCGACGTAGTATGAAACGATTTGCGTGATGATGTAGTTCATCATCAGTGTAAACAGCGTTTCGTTGGTGCCGTACTGTGCTTTGAAGATCGCAGGGATGACGCCCCACAGAGCACCGGCGGCAATGCTGGCAAGAATGACCACGGGGATCAACAAGCCGTTCGGAAGAACGTCGCTGAGGTGCATCATGCACACGATGGCGGCCAGACCGCCTGCCAGTGCCTGTCCTTCGGCGCCGCAATTCCAAAACCGCATTTTGAAGGCAGGAGCCACCGCCAGTGCCAGGCAAAGCAAAATGGCGGTATCCTGGAGAAAGGACCATAGCGTACTGGTGCGCCCCTCCAGCAGACGGCCGAAGGCACCGAGAAACATCGTTTCGTAAATGTCAAGGAAGTTTCCTTTGGTCAACACGGTGGAAAGTACGCCGATCAACAGCAACGTCACCACGATGGTTATCAGGCGAATACTCCAGGCACGCTGTCCCGACATCTCGTCACGCTTCGCGACGTGCAGTAGCGGCTCGCGATGCTGTTTTTTCACAGCTGGTTCACTCATTCGGCTCATCTCCTTCCACGTGTCCTTTGGTCATCAGCAGACCGATTTCTTCTTTGGTGGTGGTACGGGCATCGACTACGCCGGTGATGCGTCCGGAACCGATGACCAAAATACGATCGCACAGCTCCAACAGCACGTCCAAATCCTCACCGACGAAAATCACGGCAACGCCGTTTTCCTTTTGCTGATTGAGCAGGTTGTAGATGGTATAGGACGAGTTAATGTCCAGCCCACGCACGGGGTACGCCGCCATCAGCACGGTGGGGGAGGCGGCGATTTCACGGCCGACCAGCACCTTTTGCACGTTGCCGCCTGACAGACGGCGCACGGGGGTATGAACGTCGGGGGTGACGACCTGCAGGTCGTCGATAATTTTATCCGCCAAATCACGCGGCGCCTTGCGCTGCAGGAAGGCGGAGCGTCCCTTGCGATAGCTGCGGAGCATCATGTTATCGACAATATCCATATTGCCGACCAGACCCATGCCCAAACGATCCTCCGGAACGAAGGACAGGCGCACGCCCAGCTCGCGGATTTGAAGCGGCGTTTTGTTACGCAGGTCCTCCACCGTGTCGGTTTTGGGATCGTGGTAGAAAATATCGCCCTCCGTCAGGCGTTGCAAGCCGGCGATGGCTTCCAGTAATTCGCGCTGACCCGAACCGGCAATGCCGGCAATGCCCAGAATTTCGCCGGAGCGGGCGGTAAAGGACACGTCGTCCAGCACGCACACGCCCTGACGGTTGATGCAGGTAACGTCCTTCACGATCAGCCGGTCGACAGGGTTCTTCGGTTCACTGCGATCGATGTTCAGGTTTACCTTTTTGCCCACCATCATTTCGGTCAGCTCGGCTTCGGAGGTTTCGGCGGTATTCACGGTGCCGACGTATTCGCCCTTGCGGAGCACTGCAACGCGGTCGGACAACGACAGCACCTCGTGCAACTTATGGGTGATGATGATGATTGCCTTACCGTCGTCGCGCATACGGCGCAGGATGGCAAACAGCTTTTGCGTTTCCTGTGGTGTTAGCACGGCGGTCGGCTCGTCCAAAATCAGAATATCCGCGCCGCGATACAACACCTTGATGATTTCCACCGTCTGCTTTTCCGAAACCGACATGGTGTAAATCTTTTGGGTGGGATTGACGTCGAAGCCATAGCGCTCGCAAATATCGCGCACCTGGACGTTGGCTTTTTTCAGGTCAAAGCTCTTGCTGTCGTTCAGACCAAGCACGATATTTTCCGTTGCCGAAAACACGTCGACCAGCTTAAAGTGCTGGTGAATCATTCCGATTTTGTAGTCAAAGGCATCCTTGGGAGAAGCGATCACCGCCGGTTCGCCGTCGATGAGGATTTCGCCCTCGTCGGGAAAGTAAATGCCGGCGATCATGTTCATCAGCGTGGTTTTTCCGCTGCCGTTTTCGCCCAAAACGGACAGAATCTCACCGCGGTAGGCGGAGAGATTGACGTTTTTGTTCGCAACGACCTTGCCGAAGGTTTTGGTGATTGCTTTCAGTTGGATTGCAGGTGTGGGTGCCACCGTGTCCCCTCCTCTGTATAATTCTCAAAACTGCGTTATCCGTCGATAACGCACTGTTCAGAACTACGGTTTTACGAAAAGAGTAAGGCGGGGCGGTTTGGCGCCCCGCCTTACTCAGGTGCAATTAGTACTTTTCGTTCAGCAGGCTGATACCGTCGATCCGCAGATCGAAGTACGGGCCGGAACGATGCTTGGATTCGTAGAACACGCCGTTTTCGATGACCTCGGTATCCTTGGTATAATAGGCATCGAAGTCTACGTCCGCCTTGTAGGAGGACAGCGTTTCACCACCGACGGTGAAGTTCTTGGTGTCGAACACGTTCAGCGTGCCGTCGTTGAGTTGAGCCTTGACTTCCTGCAGCTTTTCAGCGGTGCCGTCGGCCACGTTCTTGCCGAGATCGGTCAGCATAACGGAGTCGCTCTCCAGCGTGCCCGCCCAGTCGGTGTCGATCGCTTTGCCGTCCTGTACGCACTGGATCATGTACTGGAAGTACGGTACCCAGTTGATGCGGGAGGAGATCAGGAAGGTTTCGGGGCAAGCCGAAGCGGTGGAGCCGTTATAGGACACGTTGGGAACGCCGGCCTTTTCGCAGGCAGTCGGAGCACCCATGGAGTCGGCGTGCTGGCTGATGAGCTTGCAGCCGCCGTCGATCAGCGCCTGAGCGGCTTCCTTTTCGAGCTGCTCGTCGTACCAGCTGCCGGTGAAACGAACGTCCATCTTCACGCTGGGGCAAACCGACTTGGCACCCAGATAGAAAGAGGTGTAACCGGAAATCACTTCGGCAAAGGTGAAGGCGCCGACGTAGCCCATCTTGGCTTCTTCCGCGGTGAACTCACCGTTCGCGATCATCTCGTTGAGCTTCATGCCGGCGACAATGCCCGCCAGATAACGACCCTGATAGATGTGAGCAAACGCATTGTGGAAGTTAGACAGACCGCTGGTGTGAGCCTGGGTACCGGTGGCGTGGCAGAACTGCACGTCCGGATACTCCTCGGCGGCCTTCATCAGGAAGGACTCGTGACCGAAGCTGTCGGCAAAGATGATGTCGCAACCGTCGGTTTCGATGAGGTCCTTAGCGGCCTCGTACGCCTTGTTGGATTCGGGAATCTGGGTCTTGGAAACCATCGTGACGCCCATTTCCTTGCAGGCGGCCTGAGCAGCTTCGATGAAGTTCTTGTCGTAGGTCGAGTTTTCATCGTGCAAGAAGATGAAGCCGACCTTCAGGTCGCTCTTTTTGCTGTCGCTGCAGCCACCCAGGGTTAATCCCATGCCGATGACCATGACCGCAACCAGAACCAGTGCCAGAATTTTTTTCATGTGTTTCTCCTCCGTATTTCTTTTTATTACAGCCGCACGAGGCGGCAATGTAACCCCTCTTATTCCTGAACGAAGGTGATGTGCTCGCCGTCCATGGAGGCGATTCGCGCCAGCGATTCCACTCGCACGCCGCGGCCGCGAATCAGATCGCCGCCGGGCTGAAATGCCTTTTCAATGACAATACCCGCGCCCACCACCGTGGCGCCGGCGCTTTCCGCCACCTGGATCAGCCCGTTCAGAGCTTGTCCGTTGGCAAGGAAATCGTCGATGATGAGCACGCGATCCTCCGGCTGCAAAAAACGACGGGAGACGATGATCTGACTGGTGGTGCCGTGGGTATAAGAATCCACCGAGGCGGTGTAAACGTCACCGAAAATGTTGGTGGTTTTGGATTTTTTGGCAAAGACGACCGGCACGCCGAAATACTGCGCCGTGAGGCAGGCGATGCCGATACCGGAGGCTTCGATGGTGAGGATTTTGGTGACGCCGGCGTCGTGAAACAGGCGTTCGAACTCCTGACCAAGCCGGCAAACGAAGCCGACGTCGATCTGGTGATTCAAGAAGCTGTCCACCTTGAGTACGTTACCCGGCAGGAATTGTCCGTCGCGCAGGATGCGATCCTCCAACAATTTCACGAAATACTCACTCCAGTATAATGATAAACTTATTGTAAACTTTTTGAAAAGAAATGTCAACGGTTTCTTGTTGCTTTTTGTCCGAAAAAGGGGTATAATCCGTGAGGAACCAAAAAAAGCCGCCAAGCGGCAATAAATTTGAAAAAAGGAAAACCTGCGATGCGCGACATGCCCACCGCAGGTGTGGTGAACCATCGGGGATTCGAACCCCGGACACCCTGATTAAAAGTCAGGTGCTCTGCCAACTGAGCTAATGGTTCACATACGTTGCTATGCTATTATAGCCAACTGTTCGCCAATTGTCAAGAAGAATTTGTAGGAAGCCGAGGAAAAACCAATGAAGCTGTATTTAATTCGTCACGGCGAGAGCGAATCCAACCGTCTGGGCTACTTCGCCGGGCAGATCGATGCGCCGCTGACCGAGCTGGGCCGGGAACAGGCGCGTTGCGTGGCGGCGTTTTTCCGCAACGTCGCGCTCGACGCGGTGTACGCCTCCGATTTATCTCGTGCCACCGATACCTTGCGCCCCACCGCACAGGAGCACGGGCTGGCGGTCATCCCGGAGCCGGGAGTGCGCGAGATTCACGCCGGTGATTGGGAAGGCATGCCGTTTACCGAGCTACCGGAGCGAGACCCGGAGCAGTTCCGCCTGTGGAAAACCGATATCGGTCGGGTGTGCTTCCCAAACGGCGAAAGCGTGGAGGGAGCCGCTGCACGAGCGCAGGAGGCGCTGCGGCGGCTGGCGGAGCGTCACGGCGGCCAAACAATCGCCGTCGCCTCGCACGGTGGCATCATCCGATCGTTGCTGGCGCTGTGGGAGCAGGGAAGCGTGGCGGCCATGCAACGGATTCCGTGGACGCCCAACGCCTCGGTAACGGAGGTCGCGTGCGAAAATGGCCGGTTTCGCGTGGTTCGCGCCGGCATCACCGAGCATTTGGGCGCGCTGGTCACGGAGCTACCTCATACGATTTAAGAGCGGTGCCGTCGGGCACCGCTTGACGGCGTGCGGCGAGTATGCTACAATATTCCTGCAAGTTCCGGAGAAACGGGGGACGGTACGAGCAGTCGTACCGTCCTATATATTTATCGGTATATATATGAGGAGGAATCAACGTGAGCAGAGCAAAACGGTGGTTGACGCGTTGCGCGGCGGTGGCGCTGGCGATGATGCTGGCGTGCGTCGGCGTGCCGTCGGCGTTTGCCGAAGAAGCGGTGGCGGCGGAAAGCGTGGAGCTGAGCCGCGATGCGCTGACGTTGCGTGCCGGGTCGTCGTTTCGGCTAAAGGCACAGCCGTTGCCGGTCAAGGCGGATATGAGCGACGCCGTGTGGAGCTCCGATAACGAAGCCGTCGTCACCGTGGAGGACGGCGTTGTCACCGGCGTGGCGAAGGGCAAAGCCACCGTCACCGTCACCGTGGGCGAGCTGAACGACACCTGCGAGGTCACGGTGGCGGAGGAGGCGGAATCGGATGCCGACCTCGCCGTGGAATCGTTGCTGTGGACGGGCGGTGACGGTCAGGTGACGCCCGGCACGTCGCTGACCTTCCAGGTTCGTGTGAAAAACGTCGGTACCGCCGACGTGACCGGCACGTTTTACGTGGATATTTCCGCCGGACAGGATCGCCTGTTCCGCCTGGTGCACATGGACGGCGTAAAAGCGGGCGAAACCGTGGCGTTGACTTCGGGCGCATGGAAGGCGGTCGAGGGCGATCACATGATGGCGGTGCGCGTCAACCCCACCCTGTCGGTGCCGGAGGCGGACGAGCAGACGAACAACGTCTACCAGATCGGTTTGCGCGTGGCGAACGACCGCTTGGCTCCGGCAGACGAGACGGTGGCGGCGATCGTGAAGGAGTACGGGCTGACCAACCTGACCTTCAGCGACGATTTTGATACGCTGGACACGGTGGATACGCTGGCAGGCGGTCAAGAGGGCTACAAATGGTACGTCACGCGCCGCTGGGCGCAGACGGATATGACGCGCGACGATTATTTCGTGCAGGACGGCGTGATGACGATCCAACATGAGGATTGCACCTATGCCATCGGTGCCAGCAACGTGGACCCGGTTACCGGGGCGGGCTACACCTTCACCCACGGCTATTTGGAGTTCCGGATTCGGATGCCGAAGCCGGACAAAAATACCGAAAACGAGGTGGGCAAGCCGGCGGTGTGGTCGTTGCCGACGGGCAAATGGCTGGAGACCCCCGGTGAGAACGTGCACTGGGTCGAGGTGGATTGGATCGAGTATTACGGCGACGATTATTACACCATCTCCATGCACGAGCAGGAAAAGAGCGAGAGCGGCCTGAACTGGTACAAGAACAGCAATGCCAAGCAGTACGGATTTGGCGACGGCGACTGGCACACGCTGGGCTTTTTGTGGGTCGAGGGCAAGATCGTCGGCTACTACGACGGCGAGGAAATTTTCAATCAGACCTACAGTGCCGACGATATGCCGGACCCGCCCAACGATTATCAGAGCGGCGAGATTCGCTTTGACGGCGTGTTTGACATTTTGGATACGCAGGAGTTGGTGTTGTATCTGGCAGGCGGCATCGATGCACCGATGGAGATCGATTATTTGCGTATTTGGCAAACGGCGGCGGCAGAGCCGGTGATTCCGGCCGTGGTGAACAAAGAACCTACCGGCACGGAACCGCTGTGGCTGATCGGCGTGGCGGTGGTGGTCGTCGGCGCGTCGATGATCGTCGAGTACTTCATCTCCCACCGCGAAAAGGTAAAACGGAAGAAAGAGCAGGAGTGAGCTCCTTGCATAGAGCGACCAAACTCCCCCAGTCGGGCAGTCGCCCGCCAGCCCCCTCGGAGGGGGGCTCTTACAACCTCCCTCTGACGAGGGAGGTGTCGCCGCCTATGGCGGTGACGGAGGGAGAGACAATGCAGACTACCCCTCAGTCGGCTGCCGCTGACAGCTCCCCTGACAAGGGGAGCCACGTAAAGTCCGCGCAAGTTCCGTATGCCTCCCTCTGATGAGGGAGGTGTCGCCGCCTATGGCGGTGACGGAGGGAGAGAACGTAATAGTATGAAAACCTACAATAAAGCTAACGTTCCTCTGGTCAGAGAGCTTCGAAAAAATATGACTCCATGGGAAAGACGATTGTGGTATGGCTTTTTGAGAGAATACCCGATTCGTTTTCAACGGCAAAAACCGATAGGAGAATATATTGTCGATTTTTACTGCGCCAAGGCGCGGCTGGCGGTAGAGCTGGACGGGTCACAGCATTATGACGAAATCGTGACGGCTTACGATCGCGAAAGAACGGACGTTTTGAAAACGTACGACGTAGAGGTTTTGCGTATTCCGAATAATGAATTGAATACCAATTTGGATGGCGTATGTCGGTACATCGACGCCGCAGTGAAATGCAGAATGAACTTGAAATAACGCCCACACGACCTCCCTCTGACGAGGGAGGTGGATTTTGGCGAAGCCAAAAGACGGAGGGAGAGA